>NZ_JBEFAK010000008.1:0-319070 GCF_040137845.1 Nonomuraea sp. B19D2
TCCGAACCCGGAAGTTAAGCTTCCCTGCGCCGATGGTACTGCACTCGGGAGGGTGTGGGAGAGTAGGTCATCGCCGCACAATTCTTATGGAAGAGGGCCACCCTTCGGGGTGGCCCTCTTTTTTTGTTTGTCGTGCGGCGTCGACGTACCGCATGGCGGGCATTACGGCGGCCAGAACGGTGTGAACGGCGTAGCTGGCCGGCCGGGACCGGACCGCACGCCTCACTGCACAACGCTCCGCTCACCCTCCCTCGGAGGGCGAGCGAAGCGTTGGCGCATCAGCAGATGCTGGCCCCGTCGAAGGTTCGGACGCCTCGGGCTACTTTGCTGGAGATGGTCTCTCCGGGGTTGACGGTGAAGCACTGGCCGTCGGCGCCGTGCGCCCACACGATCTTCAAGTGCAGAGTTTCGCCGCAGTCGTTGCGCGCGTATCCGGTTTTGGTGACGGTGCCGGTGGTTTGCCAGACGGTCACGCACGAAGGTGCGTTGCCCGCCGGGGCGGCGGCCTGCGCTGGGAGGCTAGAGGCGAGAGCGCTGCAGGTGATGGTGAGGACGGTGAGGGCTGCTCTGGCGGACTGGCGCACGTGGCGTTTTCCTTTCTGCGGCGAACACTCCATGGCGATTAGTAGTCGAGCAACTACCCAAAGTCAACATGAGGGCGAAGATCCGCCGTAGCGTCTGCAATTCGGGTGGCCGTCAGGGGTCGCCCGCGCCCGTGCGCCACGTCCCCGAGCCGCCGCCCCGCGCCGAGCCGCCGCGCCGTCGCCAGTGCTGTGCCTCCGCCCCGTGCCTCCGCCCCGTGCCGTCGCCCGCGCTCTGCCCCCACGTGCGCCCCGCGTCGCACCTCCGTGGCGGGTTCTTCGGGCTGCCGGGGGTGGCGCAGCTGGGCTGTCGCCGCGCGATGAAGGCCGTTGAACCGGACTTGGGGGCTGCCACGGGCGCCCGAGCCCCACAGCAGCCATGCGACGGCCGTGTGCGTCCGAGGAGTGCCTCGCCCGGGCCGAGGCGGCGGTGGGGCCGCGGTCCCGGGCGAGGCGCGTATGGGTGGTGCTACTGCGGCAGGACCAGGAGGGCGTCGCCCACGCCGCGCTCCACGCCGTCCGAGGGACGGTTGACCAGCTTGTTGCCGACCACCATCGCCGTCGAGCCGCCCCCGTCCAGGTTGACGGCCTGCTTCGCGCCCAGCCACCGCATGAACTGGGCCGCCTCGTGGAAGTTCGCCCCGACGCTCACGCCAGGGTTGCGGCCGTCGAGGGTGGCCAGGATGAGGCTGCCGTTGCTGGTGACGCCGAGGAGGGTGCGCGGGTGACGGCGGAGGATCATGTTCACGGAGTCGTGGCCGTCACGCTTGGCGGTGATCTTCACCTGGCCGTTGCGCACGAGGCCGACGTTGCCCGCGATCACGTACAGGTCCGGGGTCAGCTTGAGCGCCTTCTTGGTACGCAGGTCCACGACCTTGGTGTCGACCTTGACCGTCCAGTCCTGGAAGGCGTGCTCGTTGAGCCAGTCGCCGGCCAGGCCGTTGCCGTGCAGCACCCGCGTGCCCGCGGCCACCGCCGCGCCCGAGGCTCGCATGCCGACGACCTTGCCGTTGGCGTCGAGCACGGCGTCGGTCCCGCCGGCGGGCGTCTTGGCGCCGTACTCCTCCGTGTACAGCACCAGCTCGTCCGTCGCGGCGGCCCGGTTCACTCCGTTGACCTTGGTCTTCTGGCCGTCCTGCGAGGTCGCGGTGACGGTGGTGTCCAGCTCTGTGATCTTGGCGGTGCGGCCCTTGAGGAGCACGGCGGAGCGGCCGGGGACGGCCTCGCTGAGCAGTTTGCCGCCGACCACCGAGGCGCCGACGGGCTCGCCGCGCAGCGCCTTGTCGGTGTGGATGTTGAAGAAGCCGCCGTTGATCCCGACGAGCGCGTGCCGGGCCTTGGCCATCGACGAGACGGTCTCCCGCTTGGCCACGCTGGTGCCGAGGGTGGCCGCGTACGAGCCGCGGAACGCGTTGGCGTCGATCATCACGACCTTGGCGTCCCAGGGGCCGGTGGTCTTGAGGCCGTCGTCGCCGAGGTAGTCGACCTTGACCTTCAGCCCCGCGTCCTTGAGTTTCTTGGCCGTCTCCTCGGCCTTCTTCTTGTCCTCGAAGGACCAGAGGCCGACCCTGACCATGTACACGGTCTGGATGGGGGCGTCGGCTACGCTCGGCCGGATCACCTTCTGCACGCTGGGGGTCTCCCCGGCGGCCTCCACCTCGGCGGCCTTGGCCTCGGCGGTCGACTGCATCCCGTAGTCGCGGCCGCTCGGCATCAGCACGGTCACCGTGTAGCCGTCGGTGGACGTGCCGGCCTTCACGTCGTACAGGTCGATGCCCTGAGCGACGGAGGTCGCTGTCTTCGTCGGCACGGGCCTGTTGCCCAGCGGGAACTTGGCCGACGGGAACCTCACCGACACCTGTCCCGCGGCAGCGGGCAGGGTGGTGAGGGTGAGGGTGGCGGCTATGGCCAGGCCGCCGGCGAAGGTGCGTCGTGACATGGATTCTCCAGAGGGCGGAACAGGGACCGCACCATAGTGACGAGATCATGGTCTCCGAGGCAGCCGAACGCGCTAATCGGCCGAAGAGGTTACAAGATTGACATCGCGTGTGGCTTTGGTCAGATACAATTCGTGCATGACACGCATCAGCATGTGGTGGCGGCCGACAGACGGCCGCTGATTCCCCATGCCTGGGCCGTCCTTGAGACGGCCCCCTGAGCGTGCGGGTCCTCTCCGGGACGGCATGATCTGAAGGAGAGAGATCCGGAATGAACGACGTCGTGCTCACCGGTGACCGCCCGACCGGGCCCCTGCATCTGGGCCACTACTTCGGCTCGCTGGCCAACCGGGTCCGCCTGCAGGACGCGTACCCGATGTACGTGCTGATCGCCGACTACCAGGTGATCACGGACCGCGACCTGCCCGGCGAGATCCAGCGCAACATCACCGAACTGCTGCTCGACTACCTCGCGGTCGGGATCGACCCGGCCAAGGCCACGATCTTCCAGCACAGCGCGATCCCCGAGCTGAACCAGCTGCTGCTGCCGTTCCTGAGCCTGGTGTCGGTGGCCGAGCTGGGCCGCAACCCCACGGTGAAGGACGAGATCGCGCACAGCTCGCAGCGGGCGGTGAGCGGCCTGATGTTCACCTATCCGGTGCACCAGGCGGCCGACATCCTGTTCTGCAAGGGCACGCTGGTGCCGGTCGGCAGGGACCAGCTCCCGCACGTGGAGGTGACTCGGCTGGTGGCGCGCCGCTTCAACGAGCGCTACGGCGAGGTGTTTCCGCTGCCCGAGGCCATGATGGGCGAGGAGCCGCTGCTCAAGGGGCTCGACGGCGGCAAGATGAGCAAGAGCCGCGGCAACTCGATCGCCCTGTCGGCCACCGAGGACGAGACGGCCGCCCTCATCCGCAAGGCCCGCACGGACTCCGACCGGCTGATCATGTTCGACGAGGCGCACCGCCCCGAGGTGGCGAACCTCCTCACGCTGGCGGGCCTCTGTCTCGGCCGCCCGCCGCAGGACATCGCCGAGGAGATCGGGTACGGGGGCGCCGCCGCGCTCAAGGGACTGGTCACCGAGGCGGTCAACGAGTTCCTGCGGCCGATCAGGAAACGCCGCGCCGAGCTCACCGAGGCCGATGCGCGGAGCATCCTGGCCGCCGGCAATGAGCAGGCCCGGGAGCGGGCGGTCACGACGCTTGAGGAGGTACGGGCCGCGATGGGGTTCTGAAGGGGATTCGGGCGACGGCCAGTTCGGCGGGCACGGCGCGCAGCGGGCGGCGGTGCCGGGGCCTGCGGCAGGTCCAGCACCGTGGCGTGGAGCCGGGGGTGCCGCCGCAGCAGCCCCATGCTGAACTGGCCGTGACCGCCGCCCATGTCCAGCACCCGCCTGGCGCCGCGCGGCACCGGGATGGCGCGACCGACAGCCGGGGCGCCGCCGCCTCGAGGGCGTTGAAGAAGAGGGGCACAAAAGCGACGTTCAGTCACTCCGCCCGGCGGCCCGCGTCGCGTACTTCGGCAGGGGTCCGCACGAGTCTGCTAGCGGGTTTCGCGGCGGAAGGACTCCAGGGCCAGCAGGGCCACGTGCAGCGACATGCACGACTCGACGTCGTCGAGGTCGGTGTCCAGGATGCGTTCGAGGCGGCGCAGCCGGTCGTAGAAGGCGGGCCTGGACAGGTGGGCCTTCTGCGCGGCGACCGCCTTGTTGCGCCCCGCGTCGAGGTAGATGCGCAGGATCCGGGTGAGGTCGCCGCCCCGCTGCGCGTCGTGCGCCAGCAGCGGCCCCAGCTCCCGTTCCGCGAACGTCTGCAGCCGGGCGTCATCGCGCAGCAGGTGCAGCAGCCCGCGCAGGCGCAGGTCCGGCAGCCGGTAGAAGGCCCGGCCGTCGGGCTGGCGGACGGCCACGTCGGCCACCTGCTCCGCCTCGAGGAAGCTGCGTCGTACGTCCCTGATCGACTCCACCACGGAGCCGGCCGCCAGCACGAAGGACGAGCCCGGCCGCCACAGCACGCGCAGCCGCTCGGAGAGCGCGGTCAGCGCGGGCTCGGCCTGGCTGCGCGGCGGGAGGGGCAGCAGCACCCCCACTCGCTCCTGGTCGAGCGCGCCGACCAGGGCGGGCAGGCGGGCGTCGCGGCAGGCGGCGGCGGTGGCCTCGGCCAGCTCGCCGAGCTGCGCCTGGCCGTCGAGCGCCTGGTCGGCCGGCTCGGTGGGCCTGATGACCACGCTGATCAGCTTGCGGCCTGTGAGCGGCACGCCGACGGCGCGGGCGCGGGCGGCGGCCTCGTCGGGGTCGGCGTAGGCGTGGGTCAGGATGCCGGTGATGATCGTGCCGTGCGCCTGGCGTTCGAGCGACTCCTGGTGGCGCTCCAGCAGGCGGCCCAGGGCGAGGGTCGTGGCGGCGCGCTCGGCCAGCACCATGTCGCGCGGTGTCGGCGGCGAGTCGCAGATCAGGATCAGCCGCCCCCAGTCCTGCCCCCGCGCCCCGACCGTGGTGACCAGCCATCCGGAGGCGGCGTCGTACGCGGTGCGTTCGGCCGGGGCCACCGCACGCGACCTCGTCTCCCAGCCGGCCAGCAGCGTGCCGGCGTCACGACCGGCGGACTCGCAGGCCAGCACCTGGTGCGCGAGGTTCTCCAGCAGCACCGGCCGGTTGGACAGCCTGGACACCTGGGCCAGCACCTCGGCGGGCGACGCGCCCTCGACCGACAGCTCGGTGAAGACCTCGTGGAGCTGCTCGGAGGCCCGCAGCTCCTCCAGCTGGATGTCGATGATCCGGGCGTGCACGGACTCGGTGATCTGCACGAACGGCGTCTCACGGGTCAGCACGATGACCGGCAGACCGTGCGCCTCGGCGGACTTGACCACGGCGCTCGGCAGCTCGCGGACGAACCTGCGGCCCAGCTCCACGATCAGCCCGGAGGCGCCGACCGAGGAGAGCTCACCGACGTAGTCCGCGAGCTTCTCCGGGTCCTCGGGAAGCGCGACGCCCGTGGTGAGCACCAGCTCCCCGCCGCGCAGGAGGTGGGCGATGTCGGCGATCTCGCCGACGTGCACCCACCGCACCTTGGTGTCGAGCCGGTCGGCGCCCGCGACCACGCGCGGGCTGCCCCGGCGTACGGTCTCCAGGGCGAGGACGTCGGCGATGGTGGGCAACACGGGGCAGAGCCTAGCCGATCAGAATGTAAGAACGGCCATACGCCCATTTACGCTTTGTCACTGGTTGAGGTCCTCCTCCCGGTATTCCTTCCGAGGTTCGCGCACCCGTAGCTCGACCCGGCGAATCTTGCCGGAGATCGTCTTGGGCAACTCGCCGAACTCCAGCCGCCGCACCCGCTTGTAGGGGGCCAGCTCCCTGCGGCAGTGCTCGAAGATCGACCGTGCGGTCGCCTCGTCCGGCTCGAACCCGGGCGCGAGCGTCACATAGGCCTTCGGTACGGCCAGCCGTACCGGATCGGGGGCGGGCACCACCGCCGCCTCGGCCACGGCCGCATGCTCCAGCAGCACGCTCTCCAGCTCGAACGGCGAGATGCGGTAGTCGGATGCCTTGAAGACGTCGTCGGTCCTGCCCACGTAGGTGATGTAGCCGTCCTCGTCCCGGGTGGCGACGTCGCCCGTGTGGTAGAAGCCGGCGCGCATCGCATCACTCAATCCACCGACATATCCGGACATGAGGCCCAGGGGGCGGCGGTCGTCCAGCGGCAGGCAGATCTCGCCGTCGTTCCCGGGCTCGCCGGTGACCGGGTCGATCAGCACGACGTCGTAGCCGGGCAGCGGGCGCCCCATCGAGCCGGGCCTGACCGGCTCGTCCGGCGCGTTGCCGATCTGCGCGGTGGTCTCGGTCTGGCCGTAGCCGTCCCTGATCGTGATGCCCCACGCCTTGGCCACCTGGTCGATGATCTCGGGGTTGAGCGGCTCGCCGGCGGCGACCGCCGTACGCAGGGGCAGCTGCCAGGCCGCCAGGTCCTCCTGGATGAGCATCCGCCAGACGGTCGGCGGCGCGCAGAACGTGGTGACCTGCTCGTCCCGCAGCACCTCGAGCAGCGCCGGGGCGGAGAAGCGCTGGTAGTCGTGGATCAGCACGGTGGCGCCCGCGTTCCAGGGGGCGAAGACGTTGCTCCACGCGTGCTTGGCCCACCCCGGCGAGGACACGTTGAGATGCACGTCGCCGGGCTTGAGCCCGATCCAGAACATCGTCGACAGGTGCCCGGCAGGGTAGGAGGCGTGGGTGTGCTCGACCAGCTTGGGCTGCGAGGTCGTGCCCGAGGTGAAGTAGAGCAGCAACGTGTCGCCGGCCCACGTCGGCGCGTCGGGGGAGAAGTGCTCGCCCGCCTCGTACGCCTCGTGGTACGGCAGCCAGTTGTAGGCGTCACCCACGGCGATCTTCGTGTATTCGCCGGCACTGAACTTCCCGGCGTCGGCGGCGTTGGCGATCACATGGGAGACGCCGCCCCGATCGATGCGTTCCGCGATGTCCTTGGCCGTCAGCAGCGTCGTGGCCGGGATGATGACCGCGCCCAGCTTCATCGCGGCCAGCAGCGTCTCCCACAGCTCGGCCTGGTTGCCCAGCATGAGCAGGATCCGGTCGCCCCGGCGCACGCCCTGCTGGTGCAGCCAGTTCGCGACCTGGTTGGAGCGGGCCGACAGCTCGGCGAACGTGTAGCGGGCGCTGCTCGCCCCCACGATCTTGAGCGCGACGGCGCCGGGCGTCTCGGCGGCCAGCACCCCGTCGAACCAGTCGAGCGCCCAGTTGAACTCCGCGAGCTCCGGCCAGCGGAAGTCGCGGCGGGCGGTGGCGGCGTCGGCGCGGAGGAGGAAATCGCGTGCGGCACGGAAATCACTCATGCCCGGATCCTGCTACGTCGCCAGCCGCCGCTCAAGGCCGTCGAGCACCGACACCAGCCCGAAGTCGAAGCAGAGCTCGCGAACGGTCTGCGGATCCTCGTAAGTGCTCATGTCGATGCGCTCCAGCAGGTCGGGGAAGTCGGCGGCGGCCCTGGCCACCGAGGCGCGCATCTCGTCGGGGTCGTAGGCGTGGCCGGACATCGCCGTGTTCCAGGCGATCTCCGGGATCGTCATGCCGTACACGAAGGCGGTGAGCGTGGCGCCGGCGTAGTCGACGTCCAGCCCGCCGAACCCCGCGTGCTTGAACGTCACCCGCATCCGGTCGGCCACGTGGAGGGCGTTGGGGCCGAGCGCGGGCACCCGGCCGAGGAGATCGGCCGACCACGGATGGCGCAGCATGACCTGGCGCATGCTGTAGGCCAGGGCCGAGGCGGCGTCGCGCCAGCCGACCTCCTCGGCGTCGGGCACGCTCATCTCGCCCCACATTTCGTCATAGGCCAGCTCGAGCAGCTCGTCCTTGTTGGCGACGTACCAGTAGAGGCTGGTGGCGCCCGCGCTGAGCTTCGCGCCCAGCTTGCGCATGCTGAGCCCGCCGAGGCCCTCGGCGTCGAGCAGCTCGATGGAGGCCTTGACGATCTCCTCGCGGCTGCGCCCCGGGCTGGTGGCTTTACGCGGCTCGCGGAGCCAGACGGAGGAGAACTGCTTGCCGCTCATTCTCCAAGGATAAATCCACTCGCACAGTGTACGAGGATTATCGTACGCTGTGCGAGTGAACTCGAACACTGTGCGAGATCCGCGCCGCTGGTGGATCCTCGTCGTACTCTGCTTGGCACTTCTGGTGCTTGTCGTGGACAACACCATCCTCAACCTCGCCATCCCCTCGCTGAACGAGGAGATGGGCGCGAGCCCGTCGGACATCCAGTGGATCATCGACGCGTACGTGCTGGCCTACGCCGGACTGCTGCTCACCTCGGGCAGCCTGTCCGACAAGTACGGCCGCAGGCTGTTCCTGATCACCGGCCTGGTGTTCTTCGGCGGCGCGTCCCTGGTGGCCGTGCTCGTCACCGAGCCCTGGCAGCTCATCGCCGCCCGTGCGCTGATGGGCATCGGCGGCTCGCTCGTCATGCCCTCGACGCTGTCGATCCTGATGACCGTCTTCGACGAGGAGGAGCGGCGCAAGGCGATGGCCGCCTGGAGCGCGGTGGCACTGGTCGGCATGGTGTCGGGCCCGACGCTGGGCGGCCTCATGCTGCAGCACTACTGGTGGGGCTCGGTCTTCCTGCTGAACATCCCGATCGCGGCCGTCGCCATCGTGGCCGCCGTCGTGCTCATGCCCGAGAGCCGCAGCAGCGGGCGGAAGATCGACCCGGTGGGCGTGGTGCTGTCGAGTGTGGGGCTGACGGCGGCCGTGTACGTCATCATCGAGCGCGAATGGAACGTGATCGGCATCGCGATCGCGGTCATCGCCCTGGGTGCGTTCGTGATCTGGGAGCGCAGGCAGGAGCAGCCGATGCTGCCGCTGCACCTGTTCGCCAACCGCAACTTCAGCGGCTCGTCGTTCTCGATCCTGCTGATGGCGTTCGGCGCGGGCGCCGTGATGCTGATGCTGACCCAGTACCTGCAGTTCGTGCTGGGCTACGGGGAGATGCAGGCGGGCCTCGCCATGCTGCCCTACGGCGTGGCCGCCGCGATCTTCAACGGCGTGGGCGCCGGCCTGGGCAAGAAGGCCAGCAACCGGGCGCTGGTCGGGGCGGGCCTGCTGGTGATGGCCTGCGGGTTCGTCGTCATGGCCTCGACCACCGGATACCTCCCGCTGCTCACGGCGCTGGTGATCATGGGTGTGGGCGGCGGGCTGGCCGGGCCGTCCGCGTACTCCTCGCTCATGAATGCCATCCCCGTGGAGCACGCCGGCGTCGGCTCGGCGCTCAACGACACCGTCCAGCAGGTCGGCATGGCGCTGAGCATCGCGATCCTGGGCAGCGTGCTGGCCGGGCAGTACACCTCGCAGATGCCGGCCGACCTGCCCGCCGCCGCCAGGGAGTCGATCGGCGGCGCGCATCTGGCGGGCTTCGCCGAGGCCGGCAACCAGGCGTTCACCTCGGCCATGCACCTGGGCTCGTGGGTCGGGGCCGCGTTCTGCGTGGCCGCCGCGCTGCTCGCGGTGGCCGTGCTGCGCCCGGCCGCGGCGACTCCAGTGCCGGTGCCAGAAAACAGCGGGGTTTAGCAGACACGGGGCTCCCGCATGCTCTCCAGGCTGTCGAGCTTGTGGGTGCGCTCGTCGTGGCCGATCTGCCGGAGCAGGTCGGCCACCGAGCGGTAGCGGCCGTACTCGGCGGCGTACGTGCCGGGGTCGGGCACGAAGTCCAGCTCCGGGTTCTCGGCCACGAAGGTCATGTACTCGTGCTCGGCGTGGTCCTCGAACTCCGCGTTCAGCCGGTAGCTCCACTCCGGCCTGACCAGGAACAGCATCCAGGAGACGTGGTAGTAGAAGAACGCGATCAGCCACGGGGCGGCCCGGTGCAGCAGCCAGCTCTGCTTCTGCCCGGTGCGCTGCACGAGGTCCTGCAGGATCAGCAGGTGCCACTGCTCGTTGTCCTGGTCGGCCCGGGCCTCCACGATGCGCTCGAAGACCCTCCTCGCCAGCGCCGATCGTCCCCGGTAGCGGTGCACGGCCCAGTAGCCCATCCGCTCCCACGCCTGGTACGGCACCCGGGCGATGATCTCCAGCATGGCGAACTTCGTGTACGAGCCCTTCTTGCCGTACATGATGTCCACCGGCTTGAACATCATTTTGGCGAGCAGGCTGTACTGCATGCGCGGGGTGTCCAGCGTGTCCTGCTGGGCCCGGCGGAGCTGGTCGCGGTCGAGCTTGGGCGGGCCGGACAGCGCTTCGGGGCGGCGGTCGATGGTGACGGTCATCGCAATCTCTCCTTCGCGTTTCGGGATGATCCGATGGTGGCCGACCGGCATGGCCCCGGTCGTCGGCCGCCAGTGGTCATTCGCGGTGCCTCCCGCGGCGTACCGGCCCGGCGCGACGTACGCCTCCAGGCGGACGGGAAATCCCCTAGGGGGCGGGTCAGGGGTCCCGCTTACCTGGCCTTTTGGGTAGTCCATGTAGTTTGCAGGATGTAAGGGATTTTTCCCCTACGCCGACAGGTTGCGGGTGGGAGTGCACGGATGGAAAAAGGGATACTCGGTAACATGTCGGAGCTTCTCGCGCGCCACCGGGCAGTGATGCCCAACTGGTTGGCACTCAACTACAACGACCCCATCGAGATCGTCAGCGGCAAGGGCAACCGCGTCATCGACGCCGACGGCAAGAGCTATCTGGACTTCTTCGCCGGCATCCTGACCAACATGATCGGGTATGACGTGCCCGAGGTGCGTGAGGCCGTCGAGCGCCAGATCGCCACCGGGGTGGTCCACACCAGCACCGTCTACCTGCTGCGCGGCCAGATCGAGCTGGCCGAGAAGATCGCGCGGGTCTCCGGCATCCCCGACGCCAAGGTCTTCTTCACCAACTCCGGCACCGAGGCCAACGAGACCGCCCTGCTGCTGGCCACGTACGCGCGAAAGACCGACCAGGTGCTCGCCATGCGGCAGAGCTACCACGGGCGCAGCTTCGGCACGATCGGCGTCACCTCCAACCGCTCCTGGAAGAACAACTCGCTCTCCCCGTTCAACGTGCACTTCCTGCACGGCGCCGACCGGCATCTCACCCAGTTCACCGGCATGTCGGACGCCGAGTACATCCAGGCGTGCGTGGACGACCTGCGCCACGTGCTGGCCACGGCCGTCTCCAACGACGTGGCCGCACTGATCGCCGAGCCGATCCAGGGCGTGGGCGGGTTCACGATGGCCCCCGACGGGCTGTTCGCCGCGTACAAGGAGGTCCTGGACGAGCAGGGCATCCTGTTCATCTCCGACGAGGTGCAGACCGGGTGGGGCCGCACCGGCAGCGCGTTCTTCGGCATCCAGAACCACGGCGTGACCCCCGACATGATGACGTTCGCCAAGGGGCTGGGCAACGGCTTCGCGGTCGGCGGCGTCGTGGCGCGCGGCGACCTCATGGACGCACCGCACGCCGTGGGCCTGGCCACGTTCGGCGGCAACCCCATTTCCATGGCCGCCGCCAACGCCACCCTCGACTACGTGCTCGACCACGACCTGCAGGCCAACGCCGCGCGTACCGGTGAGATCATCATCAACGGCCTCAAGGACGCCGCCACGCGGCTGCCCGTGGTCAAGGACGTGCGCGGCAAGGGCCTGATGTTCGCCGTCCAGCTGGAGAGCCCCGCCCAGGCCGCCCGCTTCATGGAGGAGACCAAGAAGGCCGGGCTGCTGGCGGGCAAGGGCGGCCTGTACGGCACCGCCATCCGCATGGCCCCGCCTCTCACCCTTACGGTGGACGAGGCCGTCGAAGGCCTCGGCATCATCGTGACCGCACTCGAAACCATCAACGCAGAGGCAGCAGCCCAGTGAAGTCCGTCAAGCATTGGATCAACGGAGCTCTCGCGGACGGCGACCCCCGCGCCGCCGAGCTCTACAACCCCGCGACCGGCGAGGTCAGCGGCCACGTGGCCCTCGCCTCCGTGGCCGACGTGGACGCGGCCGTGGCCGCCGCCGTCGCGGCGTTCCCCGCCTGGCGGGACGCGTCGCTGGTCAAGCGGTCGCAGGTGCTGTTCCGCTTCCGCGAGCTCATGTACGCGCACCGCGACGAGCTGGCCGCGCTGATCTCCGCCGAGCACGGCAAGGTCCACTCCGACGCGCTCGGCGAGGTGGCCCGCGGCCTCGAGGTCGTGGAGTTCGCCTGCGGGATCCCCCACCTGCTCAAGGGCGGCTTCTCCGAGGGCGTCTCGACCAGGGTCGACTCCTACTCCATCCGCCAGCCGCTGGGCGTCGTGGCCGGGATCACGCCGTTCAACTTCCCGGCCATGGTGCCGATGTGGATGTTCCCGATCGCGATCGCCTGCGGGAACGCGTTCGTGCTCAAGCCGTCCGAGAAGGACCCGTCGGCATCGTTGCTCATGGCGCGGCTCTGGAAGGAGGCCGGGCTGCCCGACGGCGTGTTCAACGTCGTGCAGGGCGACAAGGTCGCCGTGGACCGGCTGCTCGAGCACCCCGACGTGCGCGGCGTGTCCTTCGTCGGCTCCACCCCGATCGCCAGGTACGTCTACGAGACCGGCACCGCGCACGGCAAGCGCGTGCAGGCCCTCGGCGGCGCCAAGAACCACATGCTCGTCCTCCCCGACGCAGACCTCGACCTGGTGGCCGACTCGGCCGTGTCGGCGGGCTTCGGCTCGGCGGGCGAGCGGTGCATGGCGATCTCCGTCGTGCTGGCCGTGGACCCGATCGGCGACGAGCTCGTACAGAAGATCGTCAAGCGGGTGGACGAGCTGGTGATCGGCCCAGGCGACGACCCGAAGTCCCAGATGGGGCCGCTCGTCACCGAGGTGCACCGCGACAAGGTCGCCTCCTACCTCGACCTCGGCGTCGAGGAGGGCGCCAAGCTGGTCGTGGACGGCCGCGAGACGGCCGTGCTCGGCGGCGGCAAGGCCGCGGAGACGCCCGGCTTCTGGCTCGGCCCGACCGTGCTCGACCATGTGCCGGCGGGCTCGCAGACGCACACGGACGAGATCTTCGGGCCGGTCCTGTCGATCGTGCGGGTGTCCTCCTACGAGGAGGGGCTGGAGATCATCAACGGCGGCCTGTACGGCAACGGCACCGCGATCTTCACCAACGACGGCGGCGCGGCCAGGCGCTTCCAGAACGAGGTCGAGGTCGGCATGGTCGGCATCAACGTGCCCATCCCGGTGCCGATGGCCTTCTACAGCTTCGGCGGCTGGAAGTCCTCGCTCTTCGGTGACACGCACGTGCACGGCACCGAGGGCGTGCACTTCTACACCCGCGGCAAGGTCGTCACCTCCCGCTGGCTCGACCCCTCGCACGGCGGCGTGAACCTGGGCTTCCCCACCAACAAGTGATGTTCATCGGCGGGTCGCCTGGAGTGCGAGCCACAGCTCGGCTCGCACTCCCGGGTCGTCGAGGTCGCGGCCCAGCAGCTCGGTGACGCGCTTCATGCGGTAGCGCAGGGTGTGGCGGTGCACGCCGAGCCGCTGCGCCGCCGCGTCCCAGTGGCCGTTGCTGTCCAGGTACGCGCGTAGCGACCCGACCAGGTCGGGCTTGGCGCCGTACGCGGTGAGCGGGGCCAGCAGCGCGGCGGCGAACGCCTGGACCGCGGCCGGGTCGAGCAGCCCGAGCAGCCCCTGCCCGGCCAGCTCCCCGAACCTCACGACCCGCCCTCGGCCGTTCGCCCTTGCGCTGTTCCGGCCGGTGGCCGCGCCGAGGGGGATCGCGGGCGCCCAGCCGCTCCTGGCCGCCTCCAGCGCGCGCCTGGCCTGGCCCAGCGCGCCGTGCAGGGACTCGGGGGCGTAACCGCACGGCAGGCTGACACCCACCGGCCCGTCCGCCTCCAGCGCGGCCTTCTCCGCCACCAAGGCGGCCACCAGCGTCACGGCCAGGGAGCCCGCCCCCTGGTGGGCGCCGTCGTCGCCGAGCAACGCCGCGAACGCGTGCGGCTCCAGGGTCTCGATCGCGTCGGCGTCCGCCGCCAGCACCGCCAGCGGTTCCTCAGGGAGCCGCCCGCCGAGCGGCCTCAGCACCGCGCGGGCCTGCTCCTTCGCACCGCCCAGCAGCAGCTCCAGTACGGCGGAGCGGGTCCGCCGCACGGCCTCCAGCTGGGTCCTGCCCTGCTCCATGGCCAGGGTGAGCAGGGACCCCGCGGCGTTGATCACCGTGTGGGTGACCGGCGAGAAGGGCTCCTCGGCCCCGACGGCGAAGAACCCGCGCGGTCGCGCCCCGCCGGCCAGCGGCTGCACCACGATGTGCTCCCCGGGGCCCGACAACGCCAGGCTGGCAGGCAACGGCCCCGCACGCCCGGCACCCCACCCCGCGGGCGTCGTGTCTCCGGTCGCGTGCGCGGTGCCTTCGCCTTCGCGCGTCGCGCCTTCGGGCGCGCGCAGGCGGGTGAGCTCGGCCACGACGGCGTCCGTGTTGGCGCCGCGGGTGGCGTGGCGGACCTCGCCCGACTCCTCCAACAGCGCCGCCCAGCCGCCGACCTCCTTGGCGAGCCGGTCGATGACCGCATGCATGCCCTCCGGCCGGAGCGCCGCCCGCGTCAGGCGGCCCTGGGCGGCGAAGGCGCGGGTGATCTCCTCGTACTGCTCGGCCGCCAGCAGCTCGCTGACGGCCTTGCCGATCGCGATGAACGGGGTCTCGCGCGGCACCTCCAGCAGCGGCAGCCCGGCCTCGTCGGCGGCGGAGACCAGGGCGGCCGGCACCTCCTCGTGCGAGACGCCGACGCCGAACCCGAGTCCCGCGACGCCCCGGGCCACGAGCCGGGCGACATACTGGGTCTGGTCGCCTTCCATCCGCATGCCCGTGGTGAGGAGGAGCTCCCCGCCCTCCAGGTATGGTGTCGGGTCCGCGAGCTCGCTGACCGCCACCCAGCGCACCACCGCGTCCAGCACACCGCCACGGCCGGGCGTCGCGGAGCCCGGGATGCCGGCCACCGGCCGCAGGGCCATGCGGCGTATGACGGTGTGGAGCGAAGGCGGCATGCAGATTTTGTCCATTCTGGCAAAGACGACCAATTCAGTGTTACATATCGACGTATCGGCGCAGGTGGGAGCCCGCCGTAGCGTCGAGCCATGAGCATTCCCCAGGAGCGGCGCGTCGTGACCGCGATTCCAGGCCCCAAGTCGCAGGAGTTGCTGGCCCGCAAGCAGGCCGCCGTCCCTCCCGGCATCGGAACCACGCTGCCGGTCTTCGTCACCCGCGCCGGCGGCGGCGTGGTGCAGGACGCCGACGGGAACTCGCTGATCGACTTCGGCTCCGGCATCGCCGTGACGAACGTCGGCAACGCCGCCCCCAAGGTCGTCGAACGTGTGCAGAAGCAGGTCGCCGACTTCACCCACACGTGTTTCATGGTCACCCCGTACGAGTCGTACGTCCGGGTGTGCGAGAAGCTGAACGAGCTGACCCCGGGCGACCACGAGAAGCGCACATTCCTGGTGAACTCGGGCGCCGAGGCCGTGGAGAACGCCGTCAAGATCGCCAGGCACGCCACCGGCAGGCAGGGCGTCGTCGTGTTCGACCACGGCTACCACGGCCGCACGCTGCTCACGATGACGCTGACGGCCAAGAACATGCCGTACAAGCATGGTTTCGGCCCCTTCGCGCCAGAGGTGTACCGGGTGCCGCTGGCGTACCCGTACCGCTGGCCGACCGGGCCGGAGAACTGCGCCGAGGAGGCCGCGGAGCAGGCCATCGACCTGATCAACAAGCAGATCGGCGCGGGCAACGTGGCCGCCGTGGTGATCGAGCCGATCGCGGGCGAGGGCGGGTTCATCGTGCCGGCCAGGGGCTTCCTGCCGCAGATCGCGGAGTTCTGCAAGGCCAACGGCATCGTGTTCGTGGCCGACGAGGTGCAGACCGGCTTCGCCAGGACGGGCGACCTGTTCGCCTGCGAGGACGAGGGCGTCGTGCCCGACATCATCACCACCGCCAAGGGCATCGCGGGCGGCCTGCCGCTGGCCGCCGTGACCGGGCGCGCGGAGATCATGGACAAGGTGCACGTCGGCGGCCTGGGCGGCACGTACGGCGGCAACCCCCTGGCCTGCGAGGCCGCGCTCGGCGTGCTCGAGACCATCGAGGAGGAGGACCTGGTCTCGAAGGCCCGCCGCATCGGCGAGATCATGCTGCCCCGGCTCAAGGCGCTCCAGGAGCGCTTCGACGTGATCGGCGACGTCCGCGGGCGGGGCGCGATGATCGCGATCGAGCTGGTCGAGCCGGGCACCAAGGAGCTGAACCCCACCGCCGTGCAGGAGGTCGTCAAGCGCTGCCACGCCGAGGGCCTGCTGGTGCTGACGGCGGGCACGTACGGCAACGTGCTGCGCTTCCTGCCCCCGCTGGTCATGCCCGAGCACCTGCTCGAGGAGGGCCTCGGCATCCTGGAGAAGGCGATCGCCGAACTCTAGAGGAAACCCCCACCAATCGGGCATCCGGCTTGCGGCTGGATGCCCGATTTTGTGGTGTAAGTGGCGTCAGTCGGGTAGAGAATTCACCCTGACTTGACGCTCAGCTGGACGCTCACGGCCTCGGTCAGGGTTATAACGGTTCCGACATGCGGATGGGCGACGGCCGCAGGGAGCGTGATGAACTGGAGTCCGACCAGAACGGCGCGGAGTATGTTGACGTTCGACCCTGAAGGCCTCACCTGGGCCCAGCGCGACGGCGACGCCTGCGTCGTCTGCCACAAGAGATGGCCGCGCCCGCGCGTGCGCGTGGGCGTGCTGCCCGACAACTCGGCGGTTCTGGCCTGCGGCGACTGCGCCGAGGCGCTCGTTCCAGCTCCTACGGCCACCGTCGTGGCGTTCCCGTCCCGCTGACCACGGCGAAGCGAGACGCCCCGGGACGAGGGGGAAGGCCCGGGGCGTCCCTACAGGCCGCGCCCTGCGGGGGGAAGCGGGCGCGCCCGCGTCACCGTCATTTGGCGAGCTTCTGCCACCTGTCGGTCCAGGTCGTGTATTCAGTGCATTCCCCGTCATCCGCCCGGCAACCCCCGGGTGGCCGTACGGCGAAGGCCACGCGGTCCAGGTCCTTGCCCCGCCCGTACGTCTCGCACATCAGCTTGGCCCGCCCCTTGCACGCCTTGGCGTTGGCCGGCGCCAGCCCCACCCAGGCGGCGGCGTCGCGTTGCGCGTCCGGCTCGGTCACCCAGTTGAGCCACCGGTAGGCGCACGTGCTGTCGGAGACGCTCGCGCCGAGCATCCAGGAATCCACCCATCCGGTGGTCTTGTCCGTCTTGAGGGTCTTGACCGGCATTCCGGCCTTCTGCAGGAGCAGGCGGTAGTACGGGGTGGCCTGGGCGTAGTCGAGTGCGCCGGTGGCGAACCCCTGGACCAGGTCGAGCGGGTTCTTCCAATAGGTGCGGCCCTTGCTCCCCTCGAGCAGGGCCGTCGCCCGATCGAGCTGGTCCTTGGTCAGCTCGAACGGCTCCTTCACCGATCCGTCGGCCAGAGCGGCATCGGCGATCGTGAGCGGGGTGTCCCTGAGCGCGACCCGGTCAGACGCGAACGCCTGCTCGAGGTCGCCCTTGACCTTGGCCGAGTCGTAGATGAACTCGTGATAGCCCCACAGGTACGGCACCCCGTACACCTTGCCCGACACGGTGGACATGTCGCGGAAGCGCTCGTCGATGTCGTCGTACCCGGTCACCTTGGCCGGGTCGATGGGCTGCACCTGCTTGCGCTCGATCAGGCCGGCGGCGAGCACGGGGCCGGCGGAGATCACGTCGTAGGGCCGCGCGGCGGCCGTCTCCATGTCCTGCGCGGTCTGCACGGTGTCGAGCTTGGCGATCCGGCAGCCGGTCTCCTTCTCGAACGTGCCCACCCAGTTGGCCTTGGGGCTGATGCCGCCGTACTCGGCGTAGCCGCGGTAGGTGAGGATCTGCAGCGTGCCGTCGCTCTGCGTCGCGCTTGGGGTGGGCGTGGGCGTGGGCGTGGGAGTCGGGGTCGGCGTCGGCCGTGCCGAGCCCATGCCGGCGACCAGCGCCGATGCGGCGAGCGCCAGGGCGTAAGCACGACGACGATTCACGATGTCCCCCCTTGTCCGTGTGCTGGAGCTTACCGGGGACAGGGGTGTCACTCCTGCTTCTCCACCAGGTAGCAGCAGATGATCGCCGTCGTGACCGCCTCGTACGTGCTCCCGTCGCGCAGGTGACCGGCGCGTTCCAAACTGATCGCTCCCTGGGCTGCCGCCCACAGCGCGTCCGCGATCTTGCGGGGCTGGGTCGGGATCAGGTACCCGGCCGAGATGCAGTCGGCGATCACGCGGTCGAGGATGTTCAGGGCCGCGCGGGCCAGGGTCCTGGCGCGTTCGCTCGGCTCGAAGCCGGGGATCGCCCGTTCGAACATCAGGCTGTAGTAGCCGGGCTCGGCCAGGCACGCCTCCCGGTACGCGGGCCCGAGCGCGGTCAGGTGCTCGAACGGGTTGCGCCGCGCCGGCACCGCCTCGAGGAAGCGGCGGAAGCGCTCGAACCCCTCCAGATAGAGCGCCTCCGCCAGCCCCTCCCTGTTGCCGAACATCGTGTAGATGACGGTCGTCGTGCAGCCCGCCTCCGCGGCGATCCTGCGCATGGTCAGGCTGTCGGGGCCGTCCGTCTCAAGGAGGTTCACCGCCACGTCGAGGAGGCGGGAGCGGAGTTCGTCGTGGCTGGCGCGCTCACCCAGGAGGTAGGCGCCTTGCAGGCCCAGTGGCGCCGAGGTCATGAGACCTCCCTTGTGCCCAAGGAACAAAGCGTCCTTGTGACCTCACGTTGTTCGGTCACGGGGCCCACGCCTTTCTGGTCGGGGGCCCGCCGCGCTGGAGACCCGCACACGATGACTTAGCCATGGCGGAGATCGCTCAAACCACTCCGCATGGTAAACATCCTGAATTGGGTCTACTTCTGTTACATCATGGGTATACCACGGGGCTTGTACTTAACGGTGAGCCCTCATGGGAGTCTTGTGCACCGTGGTGTAAATCCCCCATCGCCGGCTTGGCATAACGTCAGGTGTATGGACGTGCGTACCTTCTGGCTGGCCGGCCGCGCCGCGACCGGGGACTCCGAGCTCACTGTGACCAACCCCCACGACGGCCGCGCGGTCGGGCGGCACTCGGTGCCGACCGACGCCCAGGTCGAGGAGGCCATCGCGGCCGCCCACGCGGTGGCCCGCGAGGCCGCCGCGCTGCCCGTGCACGTGCGGGCCGAGGCGCTGGCCCACGTGTCGCGCCGCCTCGCGGAGCGGGCCGACGAGATCGCCCACCTCATCACGGCCGAGAACGGCAAGCCGATCCTGTGGGCGCGCGGCGAGGTCGGCCGCGCCGTCGCCACGTTCCGCTTCGCCGCGGAGGAGGCCCGGCGCTGGTCGGGCGGGGTGCAGCGGCTCGACACCGAGCCTGCCGCGGCCGGGCGGCTGGCGTACGTCTCCCGCGTCCCGCACGGGCCCGTGCTGGCGATCACCCCGTTCAACTTCCCCCTGAACCTGGTCGCCCACAAGGTCGCCCCCGCCATCGCCGTCGGCGCCCCCGTCATCGTCAAGCCCGCCCCCGCCACGCCGCTCTCCTCGCTCCTGCTCGGCGAGATCCTGGCGGAGACCGACCTGCCCGAGGGGATGTTCTCGGTCCTGCCGATCGAGAACGAGCGTGCTTCGGCACTGGTCCAGGACCCTCGTCTTCCCGTGGTGTCGTTCACGGGCTCCGCGCCCGTCGGCTACGCCATCGCCGACCAGGTGCCGCGCAAGCACGTGACGCTGGAGCTGGGCGGCAACGCGGCGGCCGTCGTGCTGGCCGACGCCGACCTCGACTGGGCGGCCCAGCGCATCGCCCTCTACTCCAACTACCAGGCCGGCCAGAGCTGCATCGCCGTGCAGCGGGTGATCGTCGAGCAGCCCGTCTACGACGCCTTCGTCGAACGCCTCCTCCCGGCCGTCTCCGGTCTCGTCACCGGCGACCCGGCGGACGAGAAGACGCAGGTGGGCCCGCTGGTCTCGGAAGCCGCGGCGGAGCGGGTGGAGCAGTGGGTCGAGGAGGCGGTCGCCGCGGGCGCCCGCGTGCTGGCGGGCGGCACCCGCGAGGGGGCGGCGATCGCCCCGACCGTGCTGGCCGACGTCCCGCACGACGCCAAGGTGGCCTGCGAGGAGGTCTTCGGGCCCGTCATGATCCTCCAGCCCGCCGCCTCGATCGACGAGGCGTACGCGATGGTCAACGACTCGAAGTACGGGCTACAGGCCGGGGTGTTCACCCGCTCCCTGGACGCCGCCTTCCGCGCGAACCGGGAGCTGGAGGTGGGCGGCGTCATCATCGGCGACGTGCCTTCGTACCGGGCGGACCAGATGCCTTACGGCGGGGTCAAGGACTCGGGGATCGGACGTGAGGGACTGCACTCGGCGATGGAGGACCTCACCTACGAGAAGGTCATGGTTTTGACCGGTCTCACGCTCTGACCGAGATCACGCGTGTTCCACCGTGTCGAAGAGGGTCTTGACGGTGTCGCCGAAGTACGGGCCGTACATGGTGCGGTGGTCGTCGCTGTACTTGAAGCTGCTCAGCGACGTGATCGTGCCCCTGCCCGAGGCCGGGTCGAACGTGGTCATCCACGGTCCGCCGCTCGAGCCCGCCGTCATGTCGCAGGCCAGGCCCTGGTCGCGGCTCTCCCCGTACGGGTCCGCCTTCATCCGCCCCGCGCAGTAGACCAGGTGGCTCCCGTCGTACGGCGGGTCGGCGGGGTAGCCGAAGCCGAACGCCTGGCCCCCGCGCGCGGTGTTGAAGGCGATCTCCTGCGTGCCCACCACGTCGGCCACGTGCCGGCCGCCCGACGTGGCCAGCGCGACCATGCCCACGTCGTAGTTGTCGTCGCCGCTGCGTGACCACGGCCCGGCGACGAACATGCGGCGCGCCGCGTACTGCCCGTACGGCCGCAGGCCGCCCGTGCCGTACCCGGGGACGAACGTCCAGTTTGCCGCCCACTCGCCCGCGCCGTCCTTGACGCAGTGGCCGGCGGTGATCACGACGTCCCTGTTGGCGCTCCTGACCGTGCTCGCCGAGCAGACGAAGTCGGCCCCGGACACCGTCAGGAAGACGCGGCCCGTGGTCCTGGCCACGGCGCCGCCGGTCATCCAGCGCGAGCCGGCCGTGTTGGTCTGCGGTCGCGCGGCCGCCTGGTGGCGCCGCGGGCCGGAAGGGCCCAGGTTCAAGGCCTCACGTGACGCATGGGGGGACACGCGGCCGCCCGACAGGTCCGGGGCGGCGCGTACGCCCGTGCGGCCCGTCAGGTCGCTCAGCAGGCCCGCGCCGTCCGTCACGATGTCCAGCAGGCTGATCGGGAGTGCCTTGGCCATGCGCTCCGGCGTCCAGTAGTCGAGCACGCGCCGCTGCTCGTCGGCGGTGCGGGCGGCCACGTGCTCGACTATCTCGGTACGCACTGCCCTGGGGGCGGGTTGGTCGGCCTGCTGCCGGCCGGGGGCCCCGCCGAGGAGGGCGGGGCCGATCAGTCCCGCCAGGAGCGGGGCGGCCGCAAGCAGGGGGGTGCTCAAGGTCATGCCCCCGGAGTCTGCACCACGTGATGTGTTCTTGTGACTACTTTCGGTAAATCACTCAGAGTGTGTTGGTGTTTTGTGCTGATTGGTAGACGGCCTGAGCCTCGTTCCCGAAATATGGGCCGAACATCCAGTTGGGGGCGAAGTTGTATTTGAAGCTGTTGACCGAATTCTGGGTGCCGAGCCCGGTCGACTCGTTGAAATTCAGCATCCAGGGGCCACCGCTCGAACCGCCGGTCATGTTGCAGGTCAGGCCATGGTCGTTGCTCATGAGGAAGTCGTCGAAGGTCCGGCCGCTGCAGTAGATCAGCTTCGAGCCGTCGTACGGCGCCGCCGCCGGGTAGCCGAACGCGTACATCTGCTGCCGTCTCTGCTGGTTGAACGCGACGCCCTGGCCGCCCACGACGTCCACCAGCGTCTTGCTCTCCAGCGGCGCGACCACCGCGGCGGCGACGTCGAAGTTGATGTCCTCATTGGCGTTCCACTGCGGCGTGGTCAGCAGCTTCGTGGCCGCCCAGGTGCCGAACGGCCGCTGACCGTTGTTGTAGGCGGGCACGAAGACCCAGTTCGTGTGGAACGTGCCATTCAGCTTCACGCAGTGGCCGGCGGTCAGCACGACGCTCTTGTTCGCGCTGGTAACCGCCGAGCCCGAGCACGACGCGTTCCGGCCCTGCGTGGTGAAGAAGACCCGGCCGGTGGTTTTCACGGCCGTGCCGCCGCCGGTCCACGGCTCGCCGGACGATCTGGCCGCCTGCAACTCCACGCCGCCGCGGGTCGCGCCGGTGGGCGGTGCCGTCCACGGGGTGCCCTCGGAGGGCTCGTCCATGGTCAGCTTCGCCCCCTTCTTGGGGCTCGGCGCGTCCAGCGGCTGGGCCGCCTCCATCCGCTGCTCGGTCCAGTACGTCAGGACCTGCCGCTGTTCGGGGGCCGAGTCCGCCGCGGCGTGCTGGGCGGGCTTCGGCCGCAGCTGGACGCCGGCCTGTGCCGTGCTCGCCGGGAGCAGGGCGGCGCTGCCCGCGGTGAGGGTGAGGATGGAGAGTAGAACGACTCTGCGGTGCATTACGTACCTCCCGAAAACCGGACCTGGGGTTCGGAAGGTAGTCGTAGCAATATCCAGATTTCTCGAGATTTGCGCATACCGATATAGCGGCATTCCGGCATTAATTAACTGCGTTATCTCGGGTCACATAAGTGACGGAATTTTGGTACGGTCGGTGCCGCGTGCCTGAGTACGTCCCGCAGCGGGGACAATGGACAGGTGCACGAAGAGACCCTCCGCACCGTCGTCGTCCTCGGCTCCACCGGCTCCATAGGCACTCAGGCCCTCGATGTCGTGGCCGCCAACCCGGGCGGCTTCCGGGTCGCCGGGCTCGCGGCGGGGGGTGGCAAGGTCGAGTTGCTGGCCAGGCAGGCGGCCGAGTTCGGCGTCGAGGTGGTGGCGGTGGCCGATGCGGCGGCCGTGCCCGCGCTGAAGGACGCGCTGGCCGCGCACGGCGTGCGGCCCACGGTGCTCGGCGGGCCAGAAGGGGTCGCGGAGGTGGCGGCGTGGCCGTGCGACACGGTGCTCAACGGCATCACCGGCGCGCTCGGGCTGACCTCCACGCTGGTCGCGCTGGAGGCGGGCAGGACCCTCGCGCTGGCCAACAAGGAGTCCCTGATCATCGGCGGGCCGCTGGTCAAGCGGCTGGCCAAGCCCGGCCAGATCCTGCCGGTCGACTCCGAGCACTCGGCGTTGCAGCAGTGCCTGTGGGCCTCGGGGCCCGGCGGCTACGACCCCGACAGCGTCAAGCAGCTCGTGGTCACCGCGAGCGGCGGGCCGTTCAGGGGGATGAAGCGCGAGGAGATGGCCGACGTCACGCCCGAGATGGCGCTGGCCCACCCCACCTGGTCGATGGGCCCCATGATCACGATCAACTCCGCCACCCTGGTCAACAAGGGGCTCGAGGTGATCGAGGCGCACCTGCTGTTCGACCTCGGTTTCGACCGTATTGAGGTCGTGGTCCACCCGCAGTCGATCATCCACTCCATGGTGGAATACGTCGACGGCTCGACCATGGCCCAGGCCAGCCCGCCCGACATGCGGCTGCCGATCGCCCTGGCGCTCGGCCACCCCCACCGCATCCCCGGCGCGGCGCGGGCCATCGACTGGACCAAGGCGCACACGTGGACGTTCGAGCCGCTCGACGACGTCGCGTTCCCCTCGGTCGCGCTGGCCAGGCACGTCGGCAGCGAGGGCGGCACCGCGCCCGCCGTCTACAACGCGGCCAACGAGGCGTGCCTCGACGCGTTCATCCGCGGCGAGCTGCCGTTCCTCGCGATCGTCGACACCGTGGCCAAGGTCGTCGAAGAGCATCAGGTGACCCCGGCCGACTCCGTCGAAGAGGTGCTCGCCGCCGACGCCTGGGCCCGGGCCCGCGCGGTCGAGCTCACTACCTAAACTGAAAACGTCGTCACAGTAAGGGTTGAAATGTCATCTGTAGCTCTCGGCATACCGTCGGTCCGTCCCAAGCCGCTCGCCGAACGCCGGCACTCTCGCCAGATCATGGTCGGCAGCGTGCCCGTGGGCGGCGACGCGCCCGTCTCCGTGCAGTCGATGACGACCACGGTGACCGCCGACGTCAATGCCACGTTGCAGCAGATCGCGGAGCTGACGGCGTCGGGCTGCCAGATCGTACGCGTGGCCGTGCCGTCCCAGGACGATGCCGACGCGCTGCCGATCATCGCCAGGAAGTCGCAGATCCCGGTCATCGCCGACATCCACTTCCAGCCCAAGTACGTGTTCGCGGCCATCGAGGCCGGGTGCGCGGCGGTCCGGGTCAACCCCGGAAACATCAAGAAATTTGACGACAAGGTGGGCGAAATCGCCCGGGCGGCCTCCGACCACGGGGTGCCGATCCGGATCGGCGTCAACGCCGGCTCGCTCGACCCGCGCCTGCTGCAGAAGTACGGCAAGGCCACGCCCGAGGCGCTCGTGGAGTCGGCGCTGTGGGAGTGCTCGCTGTTCGAGGAGCACGGCTTCCGCGACATCAAGATCTCGGTCAAGCACAACGACCCGGTCGTGATGATCAACGCGTACCGGCTGCTCGCCGCGAAGTGCGACTACCCCCTGCACCTGGGCGTCACCGAGGCCGGCCCGGCCTTCCAGGGCACCATCAAGTCGGCGGTCGCCTTCGGCGCCCTGCTGGCGGAGGGCATCGGCGACACCATCCGGGTCTCGCTCTCCGCGCCTCCGGTTGAGGAGGTCAAGGTCGGAGCCCAGATCCTGGAGTCGCTCGGGCTGCGGGAGCGAGGGCTGGAGATCGTCTCCTGCCCCTCGTGCGGGCGGGCCCAGGTGGACGTGTACACGCTCGCGGACCAGGTGCAGGCTGGGCTCGAAGGGCTCAAGGTGCCGCTGCGGGTGGCCGTCATGGGGTGCGTGGTGAACGGGCCGGGCGAGGCTCGGGAGGCCGACCTGGGTGTGGCGTCCGGCAACGGCAAGGGGCAGATCTTTGTCAAGGGCGAGGTCATCAAGACGGTGCCGGAGTCGCAGATCGTGGAGACGCTGATCGAGGAGGCGCTCCGGCTGGCCGAGGAGATGGGCGTCGAGGTCGACCTCGACGACGACTCCGGCCCGCAGGTCGTCGTCGGCTGACCTCTGCCCCGGGCCGCGGGGGTTGCGCCGGCGTTCGGGTCCTTGGGCGTGCGGGCCGTGCAGGTTGTGGTGGCGCTCGGGCGTGCGGGCCGCACGGGCGCCGGGTGACCTACCGGTAGTACCCCTCGACCGGGACGCGCGCCTCGTCATAGAGGGCGGGGCCCTCGTGCGGCACCTGCGGCCAGCCGCCGCCCGGTTTGAGGCCGGTGAGCTGCTCCTCGGAGAGGGCGAACACGACGCGGCCGAGCCCGGACCGCTGGATCGCCCCCGTGCACATGGTGCAGGGCTGGCAGCTCGTGTACATGGTCGTGGTGGCCGCGGTGGCGGGATCGAGTTCGCGGGCCGCCCAGCGGGCCAGTTTCAGCTCGGGGTGCGCGCTGATGTCGGCGTCGGTGAGCGTGGTGTTCTGCTCCTCGGCGAGCACGCGGCCGTCCGGATCCGCCAGCAGCGACCCGAACGGCGGGTTGCCGCCCGCCCGTGCCTTGGCGGCGAGTTCGATCGCGCGGCGCAGAAGTCGTTCTTCGTCCTGTGTCACGGTTGCTCCATTCGCGGGTGAAGGTTCCAATGGGCGGCGACGGCTGCGAGCATCTGCCATTTCGCCTCGGGGTGGAGGGTCTCGTCCGGGTCGCCGTCGAACGGGTCGAGCACGACCGTCTCGGCACCGAGCAGCCGTAGCTGTTCGAGGTCCTCGACGACCTGGTCGATGGTGCCCTCGCCGACGAGGCGGTCGGGACCGGTGACCTCCGAGCCGGTGATCCGCAGGATGACGCGCGGGACGAAAGCAGGCACCGGCCGGTCGCCGGCGATGGCCTTCATCCGGTCAACCGCGTCGCGCAGCCAGGGGAGGGTGTTCCGGAGCGGGTGCCAGGCGTCGCCGAGGCGGACCGCCCGGCGGATGCCGACGTCGCTGTTGCCGCCGATCCAGAGCGGTATCGGTCCGGCGCGGTAGTCCTCGGTGTCGTCCTGGGCGGCCCGTAGCGCCAGCAGGGTGTCGTCGGTGAGCTGCCCGCGCCGGTCGAACGGCACGCCGAGCGCCGCGAACTCCTGCCGGGCCCAGCCGGAGGCCACGCCGAGGACCAGCCGGCCGCCGCTGAGCTGGTTGAGGTTGGCGGCCATGCGAGCGGTCAGGAGCGGATGCCGGTACGGCGCTATGAGCACCGTGGTCCCGAGCCGGACCCGGCTGGTGATGCCGGCGAGCCAGGCGAGGGTGGTGAACGGCTCATAGAACGGCGCGGGATACTGCTCGGCGACATCGGGCGTCACCACGACATGGTCGGAGACCATCAGCAAGTCGAAGCCCAGCCCCTCCACCGTCTGCGCCCAGCTGCGCAGGACGCCGGGGTCGGTGCCGGGCCCGAAGTTCGGAATGTTCACACCTATTCGCACCGGTTCAGGCTATCCAGGCGATCACCCCAGGACTAAGAGAATCCTTCCGGCATAAACGGCATTTGCCCGCGATTCTGCCGGTATGTTTGCCGGATGGCCGAGAACCTTGACGCCACCGACTGGGCGATCCTCGTGGAGGTCCAGCGGGACGGCCGCGTCCCGTTCACCGAGCTGGGACGTCGGGTGAACCTCAGCTCCTCGGCGACGACCGAGCGGGTGAGACGCCTCGAGTCGATGGGCGTCATCACCGGCTACCGCGCCGACGTCGACCTGGAGAAGGCCGGGTTCGCGGTGCTCGCCGTCGTACGCCTCAAGTATCCGGGGAACCGGCACGAGCCGCTGCACCGGCTGCTCTCCGAGCGGACGGAGATCCTGGAGTGCCTCCGGACCACAGGCGACGACTGCTACACGCTGAAGGTCGCCGCGGCGTCCATGCGCCATCTGGAACGGCTGGTCGGCGAGCTCGCCGAGTTCGGAAGCACGACGACCAGCATCGTTTACCGCCAGACCTTGCCGTACCGCGGTCCACAGCGAGCCCCGGAGGCCTGACGGCCATCCGCGTGGGGCGATTACGTGATGCAATCAGGCCATTACAAAATGGCAAGCATTTCCCCATACCCAGCGTCATGACACCGTCGCGCACGGAAGCATCGCAGGCCTATGAACGCGGGGGAAGGGGGCCGGGTGAAGCGGGTCGTGGGGGTTGTCGCCGGGGTTGCGGTGCTCGTCGGCGGGATCGTGAGCGCGGATGGGATGGCGCTGGCGAGCGGCGCGAAGGGGGAGCCGGGCACCGTGGTCTGGGGACCGTGCCCGAGCGAGGCCGGGAAGGCCGTGTCGGCCGAGCTGGAGTGCGCCACCGTACGCGTACCGCTCGACCACCGCGAGCCGTGGGGGCAGACGATCGCGCTGGCCATCAACCGGATCAAGGCCAAGGTGTCCAGGGACGCCAACCATCTCGGCACGCTCCTGGTGAACCCCGGCGGGCCGGGGGCGTCCGGGCGGGCGCTGACCGAGTTCGTGGCCGCGTCGCTGCCACGGGACGTGAGCGAGCGGTACGACATCGTCGGGTTCGACCCGCGCGGCGTCGGCGGGAGCGAGCCGGCCGTGCACTGCGTGAACCCGGAGACGTACTTCAAGGCGCCCAGGCCGGACGCGGTGCCGCACGGGGAGGCCGAGGAGCGGGTGCTGCTCTCGAGGGCCGCCGACTTCGCGAACCGGTGCGGCAATTTCTGGGCCTGGCTGCTGCCGTATCTCACCACCGAGAGCTCCGCCAGAGACATCGACTCCATCCGGGCCGCGCTCGGCGAGGAGAGGATCAGCTACCTCGGCTACTCGTACGGCACCTACCTGGGCGCCGTCTACGCCACACTCTTCCCGACCAGGGTCAAGCGGCTCGTCATGGACAGCACGGTCGACCCCACGGAGGTCTGGTACGAGTCGAACCTCAAGCAGAACAGCGCCTTCGAGCACCGCCACCGCCAGCTCCTCGACTGGATCGCCAGGCACAACTCGGTCTACAAGCTGGGCGCCACCAGCAAGCAGACGTCGTTCGCCTACTACGCGATGCGCGAACGGCTGCGCGTCCGCCCCGCGGGCGGGGTCGTGGGGCCGAGCGAACTGGACGACATCTTCACGATCGCCGGGTACAGCGACCGGGTGTGGCCCCAGTTCGCTCAGGCCTGGTCCTCGTACGTACGGCAGGGCGACGTCAACGGCCTGCTCGCCCTCTACGAGAAGCACGGCAAGGACGACGCCGAAGACGAGAACGGCTACGCCATCTACCTGGGCGTCCAGTGCACCGACGCCAAGTGGCCGCGCGAGTGGGCGACGTGGCGGACCGACATGACCCGGATGCATCGCCAGGCGCCCTTCCTGACCTGGCCGAACGCCTGGTTCAACGCTCCCTGCGCCTTCTGGCCGGTTCCGGGCGGCACGCCGGTCCAGGTGAAGGGGTCGGCGAAGCTGCCGCCGATCCTCATGATCCAGTCCCGCAACGACGCCGCGACGCCGTACAAGGGGGCCCTGGAGATGCGCAGGCACTTCGCCCACGCGACCATGGTGATCGAGGGCGGCGGCAACCACGGCGTCTCGCTGTCCGGCAACAAGTGCGTGGACGACCGCCTCGCGGCGTACCTGAGGGACGGCACGCTGCCGTCGCGCGACGTGGAGTGCGCCGCGCTGCCCGGGCCGAAAGCGTCCGAGCGCATGGCCGCCGGGCGCCACGCGGACGGCCTGATCGGGGTCCTCGGGCTGCTACGGGAGAAATGACGTCAAGAAAGGATTACCGTCGGCATCGCCCGATGAGCCAATCGGTAACCCTTCGCGTAGTCTGACCGTGTGATGCTGCGTACATCGGCGTCGCGCGTGCTCGACGACAGCGACCGGGACGAGGTCCTTGCCCTGCTGGACACCGACCCGGTCGCGAACGTCTTCGTCTCCTCCCGGGTGCGGGCCGTCGGACTCAATCCGGCGAGGCTGGGCGGGCAGATGTGGGGATTCGGGCCGCGCGGTGGACTTGTGGCACTCTGTTACGCCGGTGCCAACATGGTGCCGGTCAGCGCCGGTCCGGAGGCCGTGCACGCGTTCGCCGACCGCGCCCGCAAGCAGGGGCGCCGCTGCTCCTCCATAGTGGGCCCGGCCGACGCCGTCTCCCTGCTGTGGGAGCGCCTCGAGCCGCACTGGGGCCGGGCCCGGGCGATCCGGTGGGCGCAGCCGGTCATGGCCACCTCGCGCAAGCCGCCGGTGCCCGCCGATCCTCTGGTACGCCGGGTGCGGCCGGAGGAGTTCGACATCCTGCTGCCCGCCTGCGTGGCCATGTTCACCGAGGAAGTCGGCGTCTCGCCCAACCTCGGCGACGGCGGCGCGCTCTACCGCACCCGCGTGGCCGAGCTGATCAGGATCGGCCGCTCTTACGCTCGCATCGACGACGGCCGGGTGGTGTTCAAGGCGGAGATCGGGGCCGTCACGCCGCAGGCCTGCCAGATCCAGGGGGTCTGGGTCGCGCCGGAGCTGCGGGGGAGAGGCCACGCCGTCGCGGGCATGGCCGCCGTCGTGGAGGCCGCGCTGAGCCTCTTCGCCCCCGTGGTCACGCTGTACGTCAACGACTTCAACCATTCGGCCAGGGCCGTCTACCGCAAGGTGGGCTTCCAGGAGGTCGACACGTTCATGTCGGTCCTCTTCTAAACCCGTACGAGCTTGTCGAACAGCCTGGCCAGCTCGGTGTCCGGGTCGGTGGTGAGGCCGGCGTGCACGGGGCCGGTCTGGACGATCGTGCTGCGGGGGGCGGTCAGCCAGCGGAACCTGCCGCCGAGCGACTCCTCGGCCAGCGGTCCCGGCTGCTTGCCGCAGGCCAGCTCGTACGCGCTGAGCGCGCGGCGTACCGCGTCGATGTCGGCGGTCGGATCGAGGGCGCGCAGGCGGGCGGGGTCGAGCTCGACCCGGGCGCACAGATAGCCGCGCGGCTGGCAGTAGAGCAGCACGCCGGCGTTGATCAGCTCGCCGCGCTCCACCTTGGGCATCACGCGGATCACCGCGTACTCGTAGACGTCCCTGGTCACCGGCCGCCTCCCCGCCAGAACTCGCCCACGGATCCCGGCCCGGTCCTCGCAGCCTTCGCTTCGGAACGCACGAGCCACTCGTGCGGGCCGTGCGCCCGCCGCAGCAGATGGTCGACGTACGCCGCGCGCACCGCCTCCGGCCCGTCGAACCCCGGCTCGCCGTCCAGCCACTCGCCGGGCACCAGCGCCGTCACGGTCTCCAGCAGCTCGCGGTCGATCTTACCGGCCAGCTCGGCGCCCGCCGCCTGCACGTCACCGGCGTACGGCGCGAGCACGTGGTCACCCGCGTCGAACTTCCGCCGGGGGTCGGCGGTCTTCCAGTTGTGGTGGAACCAGAGCGCCGCCCCGTGGTCGATCAGCCAGGTGTCGCGGTGCCAGACCAGCAGGTTGGGGTTGCGCCAGCTGCGGTCGATGTTGTGGATGAGACCGTCGAACCACACCACCCTCGCCGCGAACACCGGGTCCGCCACCCAGGCCAACGGCTCGAACCCCAGCGCGCCGGGCAGGAAGTCGACTGCGAGGTTGAGTCCGGTGCTGGCTTTGAGCAGGTCCTGCACCTCCTCGTCCGGCTCCCTGATGCCCAGCTGCGGGTCCAGATCGATGAGCTTGAGGTCGGGGATCTTGAACCCCAGCCGGCGTCCCAGCTCGGCGGCGATGATCTCGGCGACCAGCACCCGCCGGCCCTGCCCCGCCTCACGAAATTTCACCACGTACGTGCCCAGGTCGTCGGCCTCGACCACGCCCGGCAACGACCCGCCCTCCCGCAACGGGGTCACATAACGGGTGGCTGCGATCTTTTCCAGCACAGGATGAGGCTATCGCCCCTCTCCACCCCTCCCGTCCCTAACCCTCAGCCGGCAGCGGTGCGGGTCGAAGGACGGAAGGGCGCGAATGGGTGGTCACGGGAGGAGTCGACTGCGGTGAAGGCGTAGTCGAGCATGCGGCGCTCGTACTCGGCCTTGGCGGCGGCGAGTGGTTGCCCCTTGGATGCGGCCGCCCCGAGCAGTTCGCTCAGCAGCCGGGCGTCCTGGAGCCCCACGTTGGCGCCCTCGCCCCGCCCCGGGCTCATGCTGTGGACGGCGTCTCCCACCAGCGTGACGACCGGCTCCTCCCACGGTTCCACGCGCTGCGCGGAATGAGTCTGCAGGGCGAACGTCGCCGAGGGATCCGCCTCGCGCACGATGCGCCCCACGCCCTCGTGCCAGCCCCGCACGGTGTCCATGGCCAGCCGGTGCAGTGCGGCGGGTGGCACGCCGTCGGGCCGGGGGCCGGGCGCGCTCAGTGTCCACGAGAAGTAGCCGGGGATGTCCGTCAGCCGCGTGCCGGGGGCGTGGCGGGCCACGGCTTCGGGGACGGGGGTGAGTGGACGGCAGGTGGCGATGGCGACGGTCGTGCCGTCCGGGGCGGTGACCCGGTTGAACGAGTCCACCAGCTCCGATGGTGTGGCGGCCAGCAGCTCGGGGGTGATCCACGTCCTGCCGTACAGGGCCCAGGTGAGCCCGTCCACCACGGCGTCGGGCAGGAGCTGCGCCCGCACTCGCGAGCCGACGCCCTCCGCCCCCACGAGCAGATCGCCGTCCACGCTCTGGCCGCCCGCGAAGTGAGCGCGTACGCGGCCGTCGTCGAGCCGCGCGTACCGCTGGTAGTCCATGCCGAAACGCACGCAGTCCGACAGTCCCGAGACGAGGATCTCGCGGAGCGTGAGCCGGTTGACGCCGAGGCCGTCCATGCCGGGCTGTTTCTCCGGGATGTCCTTGGCGAACTTGGGCCGCAGATCGGTCTCCATGAAGATCATGCGGGTGGCCGGGCGGATGGAGGTCGCCACGGCCAGCTCGAACAGGTGGTCCGGCAGGCAGGCCCGCAGCGCCCGCACGCCGGTCTCCTTGAGGCTGATGCGGTAACCCTGCGGGCGGTGGGCCGCCGAGGGGTCGCGTTCGAAGAGGGTGACGCCGAGGCCCGCCCGCCGCAGGCCCTGGGCAAGGCACAATCCAGCGATTCCGCCTCCCACGATCAAGACGTGTGTGTTATTCATGTCACGACTGTAGCTGTCGCGACAGCAAATGTCTACGCAGGATATTCTGCGGAGATGAACGAGAACCGCGCGCCGCAGTCGACGTTCGAGCTGGTCCTGGGGGGAGGGTCGCTGCTCGTGCAGGTGGGCAGGGAGCTGAACACCGAGACCGAGCGGCGCCTCGCCCCCCTCGGCCTCACGGCGCAGCAGGCCGCGCTGCTGTTGCACGCCTCGCGCGGTGGCAGCACGCCCAGCCTGTTGAAGAGCCAGCTCGGCACGGACACGGCCGGGATGACCAGGCTGCTCGACCGGCTGGAGGCCAAGGGGCTGCTGCGGCGGGCCCGGCATCCCGAGGATCGGCGCTCGATCGTCATCGAGCTGACGGACGAGGGGCGGTCCCTGGTGCCCAGCCTGCCGCCGATCTTCGGGAGGATCAGCCACGAGGTCTTCGCGGGGTTCTCGCCGGAGGAGGTCGCGCAGGTCACGGACATGCTGCGGCGCATACTGAAGAACCTCGCCGAAGGGACGGGCGCCGAACGGGGGGAGCTGGGCCTCCCGCCCCGCTGACGTCAGAGCTTGGCGATGACCTCCTCGGCGAAGCGTTCCATGGTGGCGATCTTGAGCTCCAGTGTTCCCTCGCCGTACCGGGCCTTCTCCTCAGGGGTGGCCAGCCACCACGGCGCCGCCATGGTCGCGGTCACGCCCTTGGCGGCGAAGCGGCGGTACGTGTCGGCGTCCGGCAGCACCGCGAGCGGCGCGACGATGTCGAAGGGCTCGCTCCTGCCGTTCTCGGAAAGATGCCGCCGCAGCGTGTCCAGCACGGCGTCGAGCTGCTCCTCCGTGTAGATCCGGTTCCCGATCCAGCCGTCACCCAGCCGGGCCGCGCGCCGCAGGGCGGCGTCGCTGTCGCCGCCCACGTGAACGGGGATCGGCCGGGCCGGGGTGGGGGAGATCGACAGCTCGGGGAGGCCGTCCAGCGCGACCGTTTCGCCGGCCCAGAGCGAGCGGAGGACGGGGAGCATCGCGTCCAGGCGCCGCCCCCGGGTGTGGAAGTCCTGACCCGTTCCGACGAACTCCTCCTTGCACCACCCCACCCCCACCCCGAACGTCACCCGGTCCCGCGACAGCACCGCCGCCGTGGACACCTGCTTGGCCACGGTGAACAGGTCGCGGGCGGGCGCGATGTAGACGTTCGGGGAGAAGCGGAGCGAGGTGGTGACCGCGGCCATGGCGCCGATCGTCACCCACACGTCCGGCCAGTGCGTACGCGCGTCCCAGCGCGGCCGGCCCGACCGTGAGTACGGGTAAGGAGAGGCGAAATCGGCGTAGAACAGATGGTCGGACAGGGTCAGCGTGTCGAACCCGCACCGCTCGGCTGCCCGCGCCAGCTCCACGAACTGGTCGGTGTCGACGAACGAGGCCCCCAGCCAGAACCTCATTGGAACTCCGGGATGACCTTGGTGGCGAACAGCTCCAGGTTCCGCTTGACCGTGTCCAGCGGCAGCACGCCCTGCTGCCCCTGCATGTAGAGCCCGAACCACTCCAGGTCGGGCATGCGGTCGAGCATCCGCTGGATCCCGCGCTTGACGTCGTCCGGGGTGCCGAACAGCGCCATCTCCACGTCGTTCATCCGCTTGGCGTCGCCCTTCTCCGGGGAGATGGGCTTGTGCTTCTCGTCCTCCTTCTTCCGCAGCACCTCCAGGTAGCCGAACGGGCCGAAGAAGGCGGCGAAGTCCTTGGGGATGCTCCGGCCGAAGGTGTTGATGGCCTCCTCGGTGGTGTCGGCGATGCCGACGATCTTGAGGATGCCGGTGTGCTCGCCCAGCCTGTAGTGGCGGCCCTGCTTGGCCGACTCCTCCTGGTACAGCTTGGCCTTGGCCGCGTGATCGTCCGGGTTGGGGGTGAACATCCACGGCAGGATGTCCTCCTGGGCGGCCCTGATGACCGACCGGTCCGAGATCGTGAACGGTTGCCACAGCTCCGGATGGGGGTTCTGGTACGGCCTGGGGCAGACGGAGACGGCCTGCACCTTCCCGTCCTCGGAAAGCTCGCCCGGCGCGCCGAACGTCCGGGTCCATTCCAGCGCCGGCCATCCCTCGATGCCCTCATACGGATAAGGCACCTGATAGTCGAGCACGTCCGACTTGTAGCGCAGCGTCTCCTGCGTCCACGCCATCTTCATGATCTTCAGCACCTCGCCGAAGACGTCGAAGTTCCGCGTGTCGGAGGCCGACCCGTCCGAACGCGCGGCGGCCGCGTGCCAGCGCTGACCCAGCACGTTCATCCACCGGTTCTGGTAGCCGCGCGCCACCCCCAGCCGCAGCCGTCCCTTGCAGAACTGGTCGAGCAGCGCCACGTCCTCCGCGGCCCTGATCGGGTCCCAGGCGGGCAGCACCAGGCCGAGCGGCGCGAGCAGGATCCGCTCGGTCCTGGCGGCGAGGTCGGTGAGGAACATCAGCGGGTTGACCGAGAACTCCATGCCCTCCGAGTGGAAATGGTGCTCGGTCATCATGAGCGCGTCGAAGCCGATCTGGTCGGCGTGCACGGCTATCTCCCGCACCTCGTGCAGCAGCTTCTGGTACGACTCCGTGTCACGCCCGATCGGCCGCCTGGCCTTGGCGTTCTCCTCGGCCGCGTACCCGGAGCCGGGAATCTGCGGATTCAGGAAGATAGAAAACTTCACCGGGAACCTCTTTCCGCGGGACGGTCTTCTGCAAGGTACTCTGGAAATCTTAACCGAGCAATCGCTTGGTTAACGAGGAGGGGATCGCATGAGGCTCGGGGTCACGATGTTCGTCACTGATCTGGCCATGCCGGTCCAGGACCTCGCCAGGGCGGCTGAGGAGCGCGGCTTCGACTCGCTCTACGTGCCGGAGCACACCCACATCCCGGTCTCGCGCCGTACCCCTCCCGCGGCGGGCCAGGACGAACTGCCGGAGGAGTACAAGCACACGCTCGACCCGCTCGTGGCCCTCTCCTTCGCCGCCGCCGCGACGCGGCGGCTGCGCGTCGGGACCGGCGTCCTGCTCGCCGCCCAGCGCGACCCCATCGTGACCGCCAAGGCCATCGCCACGCTCGACCACCTGTCGGGCGGGCGCGTCGTGGTCGGGGTCGGCTTCGGCTGGAACGTCGAGGAGATCGAGAACCACGGCGTCCCGTACGGCCGCCGCCGCGCGGTGGCCAGACGGAACGTGCTCGCCATGCAGGCGTTGTGGCGGGACGAGGTGGCCTCGTTCGACGGGTTCGAGCCGTCCTGGTCCTGGCCCAAGCCGCTCGACGGGCCACCGCTGTACGTGGGCGGCGCCGCGGGGCCGAAGCTGTTCGCCCAGGTCGCCGAGTACGCCGAGGGCTGGATGCCGATCGGCGGCAAGGGGATCAGGGCGGCGTTGCCGATGTTGCGCGAGGCGTGCGAGAAGGCGGGCCGGCCGATGGCCAAGGTGATCCCGTTCGGGACGCTGCCGACCAGGGAGAAGCTCGACTACTTCGCCGGGCTCGGCATCGAGGAGGCGGTGGCCACGCTGCCCGGCGGGCCCGCGGACACGGTCCTGCCGATCCTCGACCGGTACGCGTCGTTGATCGAAACCCCGGCATAATCGGGAAATATGTCCGTACTCCGAGCCGATGACCCGCGACAGCTTGGGTCGTACCGGTTGTCGCGCAGGCTCGGCCAGGGCGGTCAGGGCGTCGTCTACCTCGGCCACTCCGAGCAGGGGGCACAGGTCGCGGTCAAGCTGCTGCACGCGAGCCTGTCCGGCGTTCCGGACGTGCGGCACAGGTTCCTGGGCGAGGTGGAGGCGGTCCGCAGGGTGGCCGCGTTCTGCACGGCGCAGCTGCTCGACGCCGACCTCGAAGGCGACCGCCCCTATCTGGTCAGCGAGTACGTCGAGGGGCCCTCGCTCCTGGAGCACGTCGTCGCCAAGGGGCCGCGCCTGGGCGGCTCGCTGGAGCGCCTGGCCATCGGCACCGCCACCGCGCTCGGGGCCATCCACCGGGCCGGCGTCGTGCACCGCGACTTCAAGCCGGGCAATGTGCTGCTCGGGATCGACGGGCCGCGAGTGATCGACTTCGGCGTGGCCCGGCTCATGGACACCGCGGCCACGACCAGCGTGATGCCCGTCGGCACCCCGGCGTACCTGGCGCCCGAGCGCATCAACGGCGAGCCCGCCGGGCCGCCCGCCGACCTGTGGGCCTGGGGGCTGACCGTCGTCTACACCGCCACGGGGCGGCACGCGTACAAGGCGGAGACCTACCAGGAGGTCCTCGCCAGGATCCTGTACGGCAAGCCGGACCTCGGGGCGTTGACCGGGCGGCTGCGGGAGATCGTGGAGGCCTGCCTGGCGCGGGAGCCGGGGGACCGGCCCGACGCGGAGGAGGTGCTGCGGCGGCTGCTGGGCCAGGAGGCGGGTGGCGACGTGCTGTCGTCGGGCGCGCAGGCCGCCGTCGGCCGCCCCCGCCCCGCGCCCGCCGGTGACCCCGCCACGGCCGGGATAAGGCTGGTCATGGAGGCCGCGCCGCCCGGCGCCGACCCTGGCCGGATCATGGATCCCGACCCCACCACGAGTTTCCCCGCCGTCACACGCGACACCTTCCCGAAGGTTCCGGCCCGCAGGCGGGTGCGGCCCTGGCAGCTGGGCGTGGCGGCGATCGGGGTGGCCATGGCGGTGGCCGGGTTCGTGTTCTGGCTGCGCGGCGCTGAAGGGCCCGGGCTGGAGGGCACGTGGACGGGCTCCGCCGAGCACTTCACCGCACACCGGGTCTTCCCCATCGAGGTGCGCATAGGCGCCGACGGCGGGGCGATGCGGTGGGGAGCGGACCTGCACTGCTCCGGACGGCTCGCGCGCAGCGGGAGCGGCACGGTCTTCACCCTCGATCAGGTCACCGGCAGCGAGTGCTATCCGGGCACGGTGCGGATGTTCCCGATGGCCGACTCGAACCGGATGGCCATCAAGGTAACGCGCCAAGGTAAGGACGAAGTGACGTATTCCGGCACGGTCGCCCGGGCTTCTTGACCAGCTGTGTCACGGTCAGGCAGCGATTGCCCTGTGCACCGTTGACTGAACGCGGCCCGTTGCTTTCAGTAGAAAGCAGTAAGGGGTGGCGGCGAGGGGAGGCGCCCCGTGCCAACGGCGCAGCCGCTCAGGACGGGGGACCCGCAGCGACTCGGGGAGTACGAGCTTTCCGGGCGGCTGGGTGAGGGCGGACAGGGCACGGTGTTCCTCGGTTCGCGGGGCGGGGAGGCATACGCGGTCAAGCTGCTGCATGGGCCCGTGGGCGACGAGCGGGCGGCGTTCCTGCGGGAAGTCGAGCTGGCCAAGCACGTGGCGAGGTTCTGCACGGCGCAGGTGATCGACGCCGGGTTCGACGAGGGCCGGGCGTACATCGTGAGCGAGTACGTCGACGGGCCCTCGTTGCACAGGGAGGTCGCGCTCACCGGGCCGCGCCGGGGCGGCGCGCTGGAGCGGCTCGCGGTCAGCACGGCCACCGCGCTCGCGGCGATCCACCGGGCGGGGATCGTCCACCGGGACTTCAAGCCGCAGAACGTGCTGCTCGGGTCCGACGGGCCGCGGGTGATCGACTTCGGCCTGGCCAGGGCACTGGACGCGGCGGCCACGGTGAGCGGGCGGGGAGTGGGCACGCCCGCGTACATGGCGCCCGAGCAGATCACGGCATCAGCCGTCGCGGGGGCGGCGGACGTGTTCTCGTGGGGCGCCACCATGTGCTTCGCGGCCAACGCGACGGCGCCGTTCGGGCAGGACTCGGTGGCGCCGGTGCTGCACCGCATCCTGACCGCGCCGCCCGAGCTGGGTCGCCTGGACGGGCGGCTGCGGACGCTGGTCGAAGCGTGCCTGGACAAGGACGCGCGGAACCGGCCCACCAGCAGAGACCTGCTGTTCGAGTTATTGGGCGAATCAGCCGCGTTGCCGGCCGAGGTGCTGGACTCGCCTCCCGCCCACATCCTGCGGGCCACGCCGCCGCTGGTGCCCGAGCAGCGCTCGACCTCCCCCGAGCCGCGGGCGCCGATCGCCCAGCCCGAGGCCACGGGGACACCCGGCGGCTACCGGTTATCCGGCACTCGGGAAGGCGGCCCGCCCTCCGGCCCGAGCCCCGTGGGGCCGTCAACCTACGGGAACGCTCCATTGACGTCGAGACGCGGCTGGCCGAGGGCGGTCATCGCGGTCTGCGCGGCCCTGATCGTCACGGCCGCCGTACTGCTCACAGCCCTCATCCCCGCGATGAACCAGAGCCAGGAGGTCCAGCCGTCCCGGGCGGCCGGCCCGACGGTTCCCCCGCAGTCGGATCCGGGGAAATCCCGCCCCTCGGCGGACAGGTCATCCCCGCCCAGATCCGAGAGAACGCAGGAACGCAAGCCCACCTCCGACCCCCCGGTCGCACACCCGGTCACGGTCCCGGTCCCGCCCTTGACGGGACTGGACCGGAGCGCGGCGGCGAAGGCGCTGAAACAGGCCGGGCTGGTCCTGGGCACCGTCACCCAGCTCGACTCGCCCCAGAAGATCGGCCAGGTCCTGGGCGCGGAGCCCGCCCCGGGCACGGCGGTGGCCAGGGGCAGCAGAGTCTCGCTCCAGGTGTCGGCGGGGCTGCCCGTGCCCGCGGTCACGGGCCTGCAGCTCAAGGCCGCCGAGGCCCGGCTGACCGGGGCGGGGCTGGCGGTCGGCACCGTCACCCGCTCCTGCTCCGACCAGCCGGACGGCCAGGTGCTCGCCACGCAGCCCAAGGCGGGCAGCCGCGCCGCGGGCGGCACCCCGGTGGCGCTCACGGTGGCCCGCAACGGCGTCACAGTGCCCTCGGTCGTCGGCCGGTCCCAGGAGGACGGGCGGGCGGCGTTGGCCGCGGCGGGCTTCACGGTACGGTCGAAGGGCCAGGTGGTGGACGACGAGTCCCGGGTGGGCACGATCCTCAGCCAGACCGTCCAGCCGGGCACGTGCGCCGAGCCGGGGAGCGCAGTCGTGATCGTGGTCGGCCTGGCGGCCCAGTCGGGCCCCGACCCCAACGAGCCCTCCGAAACCCCGACCGGCCAGATCCCCGGCGAGTGACCATCACCCGCCGTCCCGGGCCCACTCCGCCCTCTGCGCCATCCACCGCCGTACGCCTTCCTCCCGCCGGTCCGCTCCGCCCCTCCACCCATGCGCCATCGCGTCCGCGCACGATGCGGCCGCCCCTGGAACTGCGGCCAAGCGGCGCTGGACGCGCGTGGCTCGTGGCCGAGGCCGGTGGGGGGAGCGGCGCCGCGACATCCGGTGCCTGGGCGGTGCGCAGGGTTACTTGAGGGCGCCCGCCGTGAGACCGGCGACGATGCGGCGCTGGAAGAAGAGCACCAGCAGCACCAGCGGGATCGTGACCAGTACGCCGGCGGCCATCTGCGTGCCGAACGGCGTGTCAAACTTGGCGGCCCCCGTGAACTGGGCGATGCGTACGGTGGCCGTCTGGCGAGCCTGGTCGTTGACCATGGTGACGGCGATGATGAACTCGTTCCAGGTCGCGATGAAGGCCAGGATCGCCGTCGTGAAGATGCCCGGCGCGGCCAGCGGGAGCATGACGCGGCGGAAGGCCGTGAACGCGGTGCAGCCGTCGATCATGGCCGCCTGCTCCAGCTCGTACGGCAGCTGCCGGAAGAACGTCGTCAGGTTCCAGATCGTCAGCGGCAGGGCGAAGGACATCGAAGGGACGATCATCGCCTGGTACGAGTTGATCCACCCGATCGTCGTGAACAGCTTGAGCAGCGGCACGATCAGCAGCGCCCCAGGGAACATGGAGACGGCGATCACGAGGGCCAGGATGACGTTCTTGCCCCGGAACGTGAGGCGGGCCAGGGCGTACGCCGCCAGCGTGCCCACCAGCAACGTGATCGCCGTCGTGGTGCCCGCGACGATGAGGCTGTTGAGCAGCGCCTGGCCGAAGCCCGTGCCCTCGTCGAAGACCGCCTGGTAGCTCTCCAAGGACCACGGGGCAGGAAATGGTGATTTGTCGTAAATATCGGCGGTGCGGCGGAAGCTCGACACCACCATCCAGTAGAACGGCACCAGGCAGTACAGCGCGATGCCGATCGTCCCCGCCCTACGCCACATCCCGGGCCTCCTTCCTGCGCGACCGCACGTCACTCAGCAGGTCGGCCCCCAGCAGCTTGACGAACACGAACGCGATCAACGCGATGTACACGAACAGCGCCGTCCCGTACGCCGCGGCGGGCCCGTAGTGCACCCGGGTCGCCTCGTCCCAGATCAGCCCGGACAACGTCTCCACCGACTGCTTGCGCGGCCCGACGAGCACGTACGGCAGGTCGAACACGCGCAGCGCGTCCATCAGCCGGAACAGCACCGCCACCAGCAGGGCGGGCTTGACCAGCGGCAGCGTGATCCGCCAGAACGTCTGCCTGGCCGTCGAGCCGTCCACCTTCGCGGCCTCGTACACCTCGGCGGGGATGACCTGCAGCCCCGCCAGCACGAGCAGGCCGACGAACGGAGCGGTCTTCCAGACGTCGGCGATGACCACGGCCAGCTTCGCCCAGGCGCCGTCCGCGGTCCAGAGAATGTCGGTGCCGAGGAGCGCGTTCGCCACCCCGTCCGCCTGGAAGATCCACTTCCACATCAGGCCGGAGACCGCCGTCGGCACCGCCCACGGGACGAGGATGCTGGCCCGCAGGACCGCCCGCCCCCTGAACGCCCGCTGCATGACCAGCGCCATCGCCACCCCGAGCACGACCTCCAGCGCCACCGTCACCACGGTGAACAAGGTCGTGTTGACGGCCGCGTTCAGGAAGCGCTGCTCCACCACGCCCGCGTAGTTGGCGAGCCCGGCGAACCACTCGCCCGCCACCACGAACCCGTCCGCGTCGAGCCGCTGCCCGCTCTCGTAGAACGACTCGCGCAGGGCGGACAGCAGCGGATAGAACACCACGAGGGCCAGCACGATCATGGTGGGGGACAACATGAGCGCGGCCGGCCACCGCGAATTGCGCGTGCTCACTTCAGCAGTGCTCACTTCAGCAGGGGCCCGAGGGCCGACTGCAGCTCGGACAGCGCCAGGTCGGCCGGCTTGGCGCCGGTGACGATGGCGTACGCGGACTCCTGGATGGCGGCGGTCACGTCGCCGTACCTGACGGCCTTGGGACGCGGCTTGGCGGCCAGGATGCCGTCCTTGAGCGCGGGCAGGTACGGGTACTTCTTGATCAGCTCAGGGTCGTCGTAAATCGCAGTCCGCGGCACCGGCATCGAGCTGGTCTGCGCGAACGCCTTGATCTGCGCCGCGCTGGTCATGAACGCGATGAAGTCCTGCGCGCTCTGCTTGTGCTTGGAGAAGGCGGAGACGGCCAGGTTGTTGCCGCCGAGCGTGCCCGCGCCGGGGCCGGTCAGCCCGGGGATGGGCGCCACGTCGAACTTGCCGACGACCTTGCTGGAGCCGTCCGTCTTCTGCGCGGCCTCGTACCCGTAGGCCCAGTTGCGGTAGAAGAGCAGCTTGCCCTCCTGGAAGGCGACCCGCCCCTCTTCCTCCTTGTACGTGATCGCCTCCTTCGGGATCATCCCGCTCTTGAAGCCGTCCGCGAGGAACTGGGCGGCCTGCTTGGCTGCCTCGCTCGTGACCTGCGGCTGGCCGGAGGCGTCGAGGAGCTGGCCGCCCGCGGAGGCCACGGCCTCGGAGAAGTTCACGGTCAGGCCCTCGTACTTGTCGAACTGGCCGCCGTAACAGCTCATGCCCTTCTGCTTGGGCAGCACCTCGGCGCAGATCTTCTTCATCTCGTCCCAGGTCTTGGGCGGCTCCTTGACCAGGTCCTTGCGGTAGTAGAGCAGGCCGGTGCCGGTGAACAGCGGTGCCGCATAGAGCTTGTCGCGATATTTCGCTGTTTCGACGGTGGTGGGGAGGAAGCCGGTCGTGTCCAGCTTCAGCTCGTCCACCCAGCGGTTCGCGGCGAACTCGCTGGTCCACACCGCGTCGATGAGGATCACGTCGCCGGCGTCCGACTTGGTCTGCGCGTTCTGGATGAGCTTGCGGCGCTGTTCGTCGGCGCTCTCCGGGAGCAGGACGACGGTGGCCTTCTCGTTCGGGTGCGCGGCGTTCCACGCGTCCACGATCTTCTGCACCGACTCGGCCTCGAACTTGCCGCTGATGAACGTGATCGGCCCACGACCGCCGTCCTGCTGGGCGGCCGGTTGGCTCGCCGGAGTGGACGAGCCGCAGGCCACGAGGCCCGCGCCCAGGGCCACAATGCCGATCAATGGGGCGGTGATGTGCGTTGCCTTCATCGGGGGGTTCCTTCCAGGGTGACGGTCTCGCCGTGCAGCCGCGACCTCTCGGCGGCCCAGGCGATGAGATGGCTGTGCAGGCTCTCCCCCGGCGAGGAGAGGATCGAGGAGCGGTCCCTGGTGGCGACCGCGGCCAGGAACGCGTCCACCAGCCCTTCGTCACCGCCCCCGTGGCCGCCTCCGGCCGTCGCGTGCTTATGGTCGCGGCCGCTTCGGGGCTCGTTGGCTCGTCCCTCGCTCTCTCCCCCCGAGCTCCTCCGCTCCGGACCCGTGGGACGGGTGTCGACGGTCTCGGCGCGGCCGGTGACGAAGTCGTGCACGGTCAGCCGCTCGCCGTCCCCGTCGATCGAGCCGCGCGTGCCGAAGATCCGGGTCTGCCGGTGGAGCGCCGGGGTGAAGGCGGTCATGGTGAACGACGCGGTCGTGCCGCCCTCGAACTCCATGTTCACGACCTGGTGGTCGACCACGTCGTTGTCGCAGGCGTACACGCACCTGCCGTACGGGCCCGTCCTGAGCGCCTCCAGCACGCCTGCCTCGGAGACGTCGTCGGTGAGCACCGACAGCGGCCACACCTCGCGCCCGGCCAGCGGGAGATAGATGCGCTTGGCCGAGTACGGGCACGCCGCCTCGACCGGGCAGTCCAGGCAGCGGTCGGCCGCGCCCTCCGGGCGGTTCTCCGGGCGGAAGTGCTTGAGCCCGCCGAACGACGACACGCGCGTGACCGGCTTGCCGGTGAGGTGCACCAGCCAGTCGAGGTCGTGGCACGACTTGGCGAGCAGCATGAACGTGGACTCGTCGGCCCGCCGCCAGTTGCCCCGCACGTACGAGTGCGCCTGGTGCCACCACCCGACCGGCTCCAGGTGCTGGATGCTGACGATCTCCCCGATCCGGCCCTCGTCCAGCAGCCGCTTCAGCACCCGCGTGTACGGGGTGTACCGCAGCACGTGGCAGACGGCGAAGACGGCGTCGGAGCGTTCGGCCGCCGCCACGATCCGCCGGCAGTCCTCCTCGGAGACCGCCATCGGCTTCTCCAGCAGGATGTCGTAGCCCAGCTCGGCGAAGCGCACCGCGGGCTCGACGTGCTCCCTGTCCATGGTGGCGATGATCACCGCGTCCGCCTGGCGGGGCTGCGCGGCCAGCTCGCGCCAGTCCGCGTACTGCTCCGCCCCGGGGAACCTGTCGCGGCGGGCATCCAGCGGATCGGCCACCGCGACCACCCGCGCCTGGCCGGTCTCGACGGCGTGGCGGGCGTACCCGGCCCCCCGCGAACCCGCGCCCACGACGGCGAGAGTGACCATTACGCCTCCACATATGTAACCAGTTCACGTATGTCGGCTGATGCTAGGATCCTGGCTGTCAGCCGTCAATGGGGAGTTATAGGGCAGTTATGAGAAAGGGTCGCATAAGTTGACCGAGCTCCGCCCGGGTGACGCGTCGCTGCTGCGCAAGGTGAACACCCAGGCCACACTCAGGGCCCTGCGCCGCGAGGGCGTGGCCACGCTGACCCAGCTCGGCCGCATCACCGGCCTGTCCAGGCAGACGGTGGAGGCGGTGCTCGACGAGCTGGGGGAGCGCGGCTACGTCAGGGAGGTGCCGCCCGACGAGGGTGTGATGGGACGGCCCGCGCGGCGGTTCGGGTTCCGCGCGGACGCCGGTTACGTGGTCGGCGTGGAGGTCGGGGGCGACGCGATCGTGGCCGCGCTGGCCGACCTCAACGGCGAGGTGATCGCCTGGGAGCGGGCCGACGTCTCCGGAGACGCCGCGGCCCACGAACGGCTGGAGGCGGCCCGGCGTACGTCGCTGGCCTGTGTGGACGGCGCGGGCGTCGCGCGCAAGCGGGTGTGGGCCGTGGCCGCGGGCACCTCGGGCATCGTGGACCGCACCGGGCGGGTGTCCCTGTCGATCACGTTGCCCGGCTGGACGGGCGTGGACCTGGCGGGCCTGGCCGGGCGCTGGTTCGGCTGCACCGCGCTGGCCGCCAACGACGCCAACCTCGCCGCGCTCGCCGAGCACTGGCGCGGCAGCGCGCAGCACGCCTCCGACGTGGTGTACGTGCTCATCGGCCACCGGGCGGGCGCGGGCATCCTGATCGGCGGCCGGCTGCATCCGGGCCGCAACGGGGCCGCGGGCGAGATCGGCACGCTGCGCCAGGTCGGCTGGGAGGACGCCGCCCGCGAGCTGGTCAAGGACGCCTCGGCGGCGGAGGTGTTCGAGGCGGCGCTGGCGGGCGATCGCGACGCCGTGCGGCGGGTCGACCGCTACGCCGAGAACCTCGCGATCGGCGCCTCGGCGCTCGCGCTGGCCATCGATCCCGACCTGCTGGTGCTCGGCGGCGGCTACGCGCGGGCCGGTGACGTGCTGCTCGAACCGCTCCGCCGCCACCTCGCCGAGCTCTGCGTGAGCGTGCCGGAGGTGGTGGCGTCCACGTTCGGGGACGAGGGGGTGGCGCTGGGCGCCGTACGCCTCGCGCTCGATCATGTCGAACGCGAGTTCCTGGGACTCTAGAAGGTGCGGCAGGCTTCCAGCAGCACGTCGCGGACCTGCTCCTCAGGCATGTCCATCGTGTTGACCGCGCCCCACTGCAGCGCGCCGAGCAGGGCCCAGCTCTTCAGCCTGGTCTCCGGATCGGGATCGTCGCCCACCAGCCTGGCGAAGATCTCGTCCCTGAACGTCCGGACCGTGGCGCGCTCCGAATCCGGCGCGCCGGGGTCGTCGGCGGCCAGGTCCTCCATGAACAGGCGGATCACCGAGCGGTAGCGCACCGCGAACGTCACCAGCGCGTCGACGAACGCCTCCCTGCTCGGGAAGTCGGCCCCGAGCAGCTCCAGCATCTCGTCGGCCGCCGGGGCGAGCAGCTCGGAGGCCAGGCGGTCCTTGGGATGGAAGTGGTAGGCGACGGCGGTCTTGGTCAGCCCCACGGCCGCGGCGATGTCGGCCAGGGACGTGCCCGCGTAACCGCGCTGCGCGAACAGCTCCCTGGCCGCCGCCAGGATCCGGGACCGGGTGTCGTCGGGTGTGGTCATCGTCTCATTTCCGTGTGATCCATCCCCTCCGGATGTTCCCTGCTTTATCGTAGTCCTGTACGAGCGTACAGGACGGCCGTCGAGAGGGCCTTGGGCGATGACGCGGTTTCTTGGGCGGCTGGGCGGCTGGTGCGCGCGGCACGGGTGGCTGGTGCTGACGTCATGGGTGGTCGTGGCGGCGGCGCTGATGGGCGGGAGCCTCGTGCTCGGCAGCCCGGTCAGCAACGACGTGACGATTCCCGGCACCGACGCGCAGCGGGCGCACGACCTCATGAAGACCGGCTTCGGGCCGGGCTACGACAACGGCGGCACGGTGCAGCTCGTCCTCTACTCCGCCGACGGGCCGCTCATCGAGGAGCGGCGCAAGCGGGCCGTGGAGGACGCCCTGGCGCGGCTGCGCACCATGCCGCACGTGGTGCAGGCAGACACGCCGTTCCGGCGCGGCGGCATCTCCTCCAGCCTGCAGATCGGGCTCATCACCATCCGCATGCAGGGCCACGACAGCACCAAGCTCGCCGAGAACACCCAGGCCCTGTCGAAGGCGGCGGACCCGGCGCGGGCCGCCGGGATCGAGGTGGTGGCGGCCGACAGCTCCACGCCCGCCGACAAGGAGATCAGGACCGGGCCCAGCGAGATCATCGGCGTGGTGTGCGCGCTGCTGGTGCTGGTGTTCGCGTTCGGGACGCTGGTGGCGGCGCTGGTGCCGATCTTCACGGCCCTGGTCAGCGTCGCCTCGGGGCTCGGCGTGATCGGGCTGCTCGGGCACGTGCTGGACGTGCCCAAGCAGGCGGGCATCATGGCCACGATGATCGGCCTGGGCGTGGGCATCGACTACGCGCTGTTCCTGCTGTCCAGGCACCGGCGGCTGCTGGCGGACGGGGTGCCGGTCGTGGAGTCCGTACGGCGTACCGTGGCGAGCTCCGGCGGGGCCGTGGTGTTCGCGGGCGGCACGGTGATGATCGCGCTGACCGCGCTCATGCTGGGCGGGTTCCCGCTGCTGGCGACGCTCGGCTGGATCACCGGCATCTCCGTCATCGCCGCCGTGCTGACCTCGGTCACGCTCGTCCCCGCCCTGCTCGGGCTGCTCGGCCACCGGATCAACGCGCTCAAGGTGCCTCTCCTGCGCGGCGGCGGCTCGTCGGGCTCCGGATGGGCGGGCCTGGGGTCGTGGGTGGCACGCCGGCCGTGGCGGGTGCTGCTCGGCAGCGTGGTGGTGCTGGGCGTGCTGACGGCCCCGGCGCTCGCGCTGCAGCTCGGGCCGCTCGACGACGGGTACGGCACGCAGGGCTCCGAGCCCAGGCGTGCCTACGAGCTGATGGCCACCGGCTTCGGCCCCGGCGCCAACGGCCCGCTGATCGTGGTCGCCGAGCTGCCCTCCCAGGTGGCCGACCCGAAGGATCCCATCGTGGACCTGGTCGCCCGCGAGGTGAAGGACGTCGACGGCGTCGTGCACGTGGCCGACCCCAAGGTGAACTCCTCGGGCCGCTCGGTCCTGCTCCAGGTCGTCACCGACTACGCCCCCAGCGACGCGCGGGCGTCCGAGGCGGTCGAGGACATCAGGGCCATCTCGCTGCCCGGGGTGAGCGTGCACGTGGGCGGCAAGGTGGCGGGGATGACGGACGCGGGCACCCGGATGTCCGAGCGCACCCCGCTGGTCATCGGCGTGGTGGTGCTGCTGAGCGCCCTGCTCCTGCTGCTCGCCTTCCGCGCCCCGGTGGTCGCGGTGAAGGCCGCGGTCATGAACCTGATCTCGCTCGGCGCCGCCTTCGGCGCGCTGGCCCTGGTGTTCTCGATCGGCCTCGGCAGCCGCCTGGTGGGCATGGACGCCCCCGCCGGCGCCTCGTCCCTGCAGGCCGTCTTCTTCTCGGTGCCGATCGAGAGCTACGTGCCGCTGATGCTGTTCGCGGTGCTGTTCGGGCTGTCGATGGACTACGAGGTGTTCCTGCTGACGGCGGTGCGGCAGGCGTACCTGCGACATGGGGACAACGCGCGGGCGGTGGCGGAGGGGCTCGGCTCGACGGGCCGGGTCATCACGTCGGCCGCCCTGATCATGGTGGCCGTGTTCGTGGCCTTCATCGCGTACCCGGACCCGATGGTGAAGACGTTCGGGGTGGGGCTGGCGGTGGCCATCGCGGTGGACGCCACGATCATCAGGGGGTTCCTGGTGCCGGCGACGATGGTGCTGCTGGGGCGGCTCAACTGGTGGTGCCCGCGCTGGCTGGACCGCCTGCTGCCGAACCTCTCGGTGGAGGGCCACGAGGAGGATGGCCCCGCGCCTCGGCATCAGGAGCCCGTCAAGCTGGGGGTTTAGCGGACCTGTCAGTCGGTGTCGACGAGGTCGCAGGCGGCGACCCCGCCGGATCCGCACCTCGCGTCTCCTCTCTGAGATCGTTCGCTACTCAGCGAAGTGGCGCGCTCAGAAGGTGATGACCGTACGGGCGACCGAGCCCTCCCGAACGTGGGCGACCGCCTCGTTGATCTGGTCGAGCGGCAGGCGTTCCGAGATGAGGCCGTCGAGGTCGAGGCGGCCGCACAGGTACTGGCCGGCCAGCATGGGCAGGTCGCGATGGGGTGCGGCGTCGCCGCCCTGGGTGCCCATGAGGCGGCGCGAGGCGAACAGCAGGCCGGGGTCCAGCTCGACGGGCTTGCCCTGGGGCGGGCTGCCCACCATGACCGTGGTGCCGCCGGACTGGGTCGCGGCGAAGGCCCCGGACAGGACGCCGGGCGCGCCCGTCGCGTCGAAGGCGTAGTCGACGCCGCCCTTCACCACCTCGTCCACCTGGCGAGGCAGGTCGCCGGCGAGGATCGTGTGGGTGGCGCCGAAGCGCTCGGCCAGCTTGAGCTTCTGCTCCGCCACGTCCGCGGCGACGATCGTGGTGGCGCCCGCGAGCACCGCGCCCTGGATGACGTTGAGTCCCACGCCGCCGCAGCCCACGACGAGCACGCTGGCGCCGGGCGGGACCCTGGCGACGTTCATGACCGCGCCGACGCCGGTGACGACGCCACAGGCCAGCAGGCACATGGCGGCCAAGTTCGCGCTCTTTGCGACCTTCACGCACATGGTCTCGGCGACGACCGCGTACTCGGCGAACGAGCCGATGCCGATGAACCGGCGCGTCTCCTCCCCGTCCAGGGTGATCCTGGGGGTTCCTCCCATGATCGCCTGCAGCCTGGCGGGACCCGAGCACAGGTGGAACCGGCCGGCGCCGCAGTGGCGGCACCGCCCGCAGGGGCCGTTCATCGAGATGATGACGTGGTCGCCGGGCCGGACGCCGGTGACGCCCGCGCCGACGCTCTCCACCACCCCCGCGCTCTCGTGCCCCAGGATGAACGGCAGCCTGCTCACCACCGGGCTCTTGCCGTCGATGGCCTTGAGGTCGGAGCCGCACACGCCGGACGCCTTGATCTGCACGCGGACCTCGCCGGGGCCGGGGTCGGCGATCTCGACCTCGCGGATCTCCATCGGGGCGTGGAACCCGGTCAGCACGGCCGCGCGCATCAGCATGCGCCACACGGTAACCCGGCCTCATGATTGCGAGCAAGCGGTTGCTCGGGCATGCCCGTTGACACCCCGACGAGCCGAATTTACGCTCGGCACAAAACCAAGCGAGCGCTAGGCCAAATCGCAGGAGGCCAGGATGGTACGGCGGGTCGCGGTGCCACTCACAGTAACGTTGCTCGTCTGCGGGTGCGCGGCCCAGCAGAAGAGCGCGGTCGGTCCGGCGGCGCCCGGCGTGACCGACACGACGATCAAGGTCGGCGGCGTGCTGACCAAGACCAGCGCCAGCGGCTACTCCACCAAGGACGCCGAGATCGGGGCGAAGGCCAGGTTCGAGCGGGCCAACGCCGAGGGCGGCGTGCACGGTCGCAAGATCGAGTTCGTCGGGGCCGAGGACGACGGCCAGGACGCGGCCAAGGGCGACGCGGCGGCCAAGAAGCTCGTGCAGAAGGACCAGGTGTTCGCCCTCGTACCCGTGCACGCCCCGAACTTCGGCGGCGCCGCCTTCCTCGAGCAGCAGGGCGTGCCGTGGTTCGGCTGGGCGACGGGCCCGCAGTGGTGCGGCACCAGGACCGGCTTCGGCTACAACGGCTGCCTCGCGCCCAAGCAGGGGGCGGGCTCCCAGACGTGGTGGGGCAGCCAGATGGCCGACCTGCTCGGCGGCGCCGCGGGCAAGACCGTCTACGTGCAGACCTCCGACTCCAGCGGCAGCAAGTACGGCGGCACCACGATCTCCCAGTCGTTCACCGCCGCCGGGTTCAAGCTGGTCGGCGTGAACTCCGGCCTCCCGGCCGCCGCACCGCCCCCCGACTGGCTCCCGTACGTCAACAAGATCATGACCTCGAACGGCGGCCAGGCCCCCGACATCGTGGTCTCCGTGATCGCCGGCACCAAGTTCAACGTCGGCCTGTACTCGGCGCTCAAGCGGGCCGGATACCAGGGCGTGCTGACGGACGCCACCAGCTACGACGCCGCCATACTCAAGGACCAGGCCAGCGCTCAGGCGCTGGAGGGCGTGATCGCGGCGCCGATGTTCGAGCCGTTCGAGTCCACCGCCCCCGAGATCGCCCGGCTCAAGCAGGACGTCGAGCAGGTCTCGCCGGGCGCCGTGCTGACCCAGCACCTGGCGATCGGCTACTGGTCCGCCGACATCTTCCTCGACATGCTGAACAAGACCGGCAAGGACCTCACCCGCGAGAAGTTCCTGGCCACCGGCAACGGCGACTACCTCTATGAGAACGCCGGGTTCGGCAGGATCCAGTACCCCAAGGACCACAGCGAGCCGAACGGCTGCGGCGCCCTGGTCAAGCTGGAGAACGGCGCCTTCCAGGTGGCCAAGAGCATGAAGTGCTTCGACAACGTGCCGCTGAAATGATCGTCGGCTACGTGCTCAGCGGCCTGGTCACCGGGGCGATCTTCGCGGTCATGGGATCGGGCCTGACGCTCTCGTACGCGGCGACCGGGGTGTTCAACTTCGCCCACGGCGCCATCGGCTTCCTGGCCGCCCTGCTGTTCTACGAGCTGAACATGGCGGCCGGGCTGCCCGCGTGGCTGTCCGCCCTGGTGTCAGTCGTGCTGTTCGCCCCCGCGCTCGGCTTCGTCCTGCACAAGACCATGTTCGGCGGGCTCGCACAGGCGGGCGAGACCGCGCAGATCGTCGCCACGATCGGCCTGACGATCGCGCTGCCCGCGCTGGGCCTGCTGGTCGTGGACCTGGCCGGGCTGCCGAGCGCGGACGCGACCTCGCTGCCGCGCGGCATCGGGCCGCACCCGGCGCTCTCCTTCGACGTGCTGGGCGTCCGGCTGGACACCGACCAGCTCATCACGTTCGGCTTCTCGGCGGTGGCGGCGGCCGGGCTGTGGGCGTTCATGCGGCATTCCCCGTACGGGTTGCGCATGCGGGCCGCCGTGGACCGGCGCCGCCTGGCCACGCTCCGGGGCATCGACGCGGACGCCACCTCGGCGCTGGCCTGGATGCTCGGCTCGGGACTGGCCGGGCTCGCCGGGGTGCTGGCCGTGTCCGTGCTGGGGCTGGACGCGACGGCGTACACGGTGCTGCTGTTCGCCTCGGCCACGGCGGCGGTGTTCGGGCGGCTGCGGTCGATCCCGTGGACGTTCGCCGCCGGGCTCGCGCTCGGCATGATCCAGAACCTCGTCGCCGGATACACCGACTTCCTCGAGGAGGTCACGGGGCTGCGCACGGCGGTGCCGGTCATCCTGTTGTTCGCGGGGCTGGTCCTGCTGAACAGGTCGCGCGAGCGGGTCGCGGGCAGCGCGGCCGAGGACGCGCCGCCGCCCGACCACCTGGCGGGGCTGCCGCCCTGGCGCCGGCGGCTGCCGTGGGCGCTGGGCCTGGCCGGGCTGCTGGTGTTCACCTTCCTCGCGTCCGAGTACTACGTGGGCGTGGCCGCGCAGGGGCTGGTGCTGGCGCTGATCTTCTGCTCGTTCGTGGTGGTGACCGGGATCGGCGGCATGGTGAACCTGGCCCAGGCCGCCTTCGCCTCGATGGCGGCGCTGACCTGCGGATGGGCGTTCTCCTCCGGGCTGCCGTTCTTCGCGGCGATCCTGCTGGGCGTGGCTGCGGCGGCCGCCGTGGGGATGCTGGTGGCGCTGCCCGCGCTGCGGCTGGGCGGGCGGGTGCTGACGCTCGCCACGCTGGCCATGGCGCTGCTGGCCGACCAGGTGCTGTTCCAGGTGGACGCGTTCAGCAACGGGACCATCGGCTGGCCGCTGCCCGCGCTCGGGCTCGGCTTCGCGGACACGTCTGACGCCCGGGTGCGGGTGGTGGTGCTGCTCGTGCTGATCGCCGCGGTCGCGGTGCTCGTACGGAATCTTGAAAAATCCGCTTCCGGGCGGGCGATCCTGGCGGTCCGCTCGGCCCCTGCCGCCGCCACGACGTCCGGGCTGTCGGCGCCCCGTACCAAGATCATGCTGTTCGCGCTGGCGTCGGCGATCGCCGGGCTGGGCGGGGTGCTGTTCGCCGTCTCCAAGGGGTCGATCACCGCGACCGACCTGCCGGCGTTCTCCGGGTTCGTGTGGCTGGCCGTGGTCGTGCTCCAGGGTGTGCGGCGCATCGGCGGCGCGGTGCTCGGCGGCCTGATCGCGGTGGTCGTGCCCGAGCTGCTCGCTGCCTGGGGCGTGTCCGCGCACGTCGGGGCCATCCTGTTCGGGGCCGGCGGGATGATCCTGGCCAGGCATCCCGACGGGGTGCTCACCCAGCTCGCCGAGCTCCGCCAGCGCCGCCGTGCCCCTGCGGAGCCTGGGCCGTCGCTCACTCGCGCCCAGGCTGAGGGACCGCTGTTCAGGCTGGAGGGCGTCGTCGCCGGTTACGCGGACTGCACCGTGCTGCGCGGCGTGGACCTGGCCGTCAACCCCGGCGAGGTGGTCGCGCTGCTCGGCGCGAACGGCGCGGGCAAGTCCACGACCTGTGCGGCGGCTGCCGGAGACCTGCCCGTCACCAGCGGCAGGATCCTGCTCGGCGGCGAGGACGTCACGGCCTGGACCGCCCACCGCAGGGCACGGGCGGGCATCCTGCTCGCGCCCGAGGGCAGGGGCGTGTTCCCCGGCCTCACGGTGGCGGAGAACCTGCGGACCTGGCTGGCCGACCCCGATCCCGTCTACGAACGCCTGCCCCAGCTCGCCGAGCGCCGTAACGTGCTCGCCGGCGCCCTGTCCGGGGGCGAGCAGCAACTGCTCACGCTGGCCCCGGCGCTGGTGCGGCCGCCACGGGTGCTGATCGCGGACGAGCCGTCGCTGGGGCTGGCGCCGATGGTGGTGCGGCAGGTGTTCGACGTCTTCGCCGAGCTGCGTTCCCGCGGCGTGGCGCTGCTGCTGGTCGAGGAGAAGGCCACCGAGGCGCTGGCCATCGCCGACCGGGTGGCGTTCATGCGGCTGGGCCGCGTCACCTGGGCGGGGCCGCGTTCGGACGTGGACAGCGAGCGGCTGACCGCCGCCTACCTGGGGGTGCGGTGACATGCTTGCCGTGGAGGGCGTGTCGGTGGCGTTCGGCGGGGTCAAGGCGCTGGACCAGGCGTCGTTCGAGGTCGCGGAGGGTCAGGTCTGCGGCGTGATCGGGCCGAACGGCGCGGGCAAGACGACGCTGTTCGACGTCGTGTCCGGGCTGCGCAGGCCGAGCGAGGGGCGGGTCAGCGTGGCGGGCCGGGACCTGACCGGCGTGTCCCCGGTCAGGCGGGCCAGGGCCGGGGTGCGGCGCACGTTCCAGCGGACCCAGGTGTTCGGGCGGCTCACCGTCGCGGACAACGTGCTGGCCGCGCTCGACTGGCACGGCGGCGGTGGCGGGCTCGCCGCCGACCTGGTCGGCCGGCCCGCCCGGCGGCGGCTCGAGCGGGAGCGAGGTGAGCGCGTGGCCGAGGTGCTGGAGCTGTGCGGGCTCACCCCGCTGCGCGACGCGTACGCCGCCGCGCTCCCCGTCGGGCAGCGCCGGCTCGTCGAGCTGGCCAGGGCCCTCGCCGACCGGCCCCGGCTGCTGTTGCTGGACGAGCCCACCTCGGGCCTGGACGCCTCCCAGACGGCCCGCCTGGGAGAGGTAGTCAAGGCGCTGGACACGACCGTGCTGCTGGTCGAGCACGACATGAGCTTCGTCATGGACACCTGCGACCGGATCGTCGTGCTGGATCTCGGCAAGGTGATCGCCGCCGGCACGCCGGGCGAGATCAGGGAGGATCCGGTCGTCAGGGCCGCCTACCTAGGATGAGTGGCGTTCGGTGAACGACAGGATGCGGCGCCAGGCGTCCTGGCAGGCATCCGACCACTCGGCGTACGTGCGGTCGAAGAACGAGTGGGGCGCCCCGTCGTAGATGACCTTCTCGTGCTCCGTGCCGACCCGGTCGAGCGCGGCCTCGAACGCCGCGAAGTCCGCGGGCGTGGAGACCGTGTCCGCGCCGGCCAGCAGCATCAGGAGGGGCGCGCCCGGCCCGGTCTTCGGCTCCTCGATGGCGCGCAGCGCGCCGTAGAAGCCGATGCCGCCCGCCAGGCCGTTCCCCTCGTACGCCTGCCGCCACGACTGGGCGCCGCCCATGCAGAAGCCGACCGAGAAGACCGGGCCGTCCAGGGCCTCGGTGGCGGCCTTCGCGTCGGCCCGCACGTGGTCGCTCTTGAGCTGCTTGACGTGCGTCATGTAGTCGAAGTCGTCGCCCCGGTCGCCGAGGCCCGCCGTGCGGCCGAAATAGTCGATCGCGATCGTCCGGAACCCCGCCTCGGCGAAGCGCACGGCGAGGTCGCGGTAGTACGGGTGCAGCCCGCGCACGTCAGGCAGGATCACCACGCTGCGGCCGTTCGGCTCGGCGGGCTCGGCCCGGTAGGCGAGGAACCGGTTGCCGTCGGCGGCGGTCAGCTCCAGCTGCTCATGAGAGGCCACCTCGCCCTGGATCGGCGGGGCGGGCGGTCTGCTGTCGGTGGAATGGCACATGAGGGCAGTATGCCCACGGTGATGGGGTCTATCGAAGGCCAGTGCTCCCGCCTTCAGGCGGGATGGTGAAGGCCCGCGTGTGAGTGCCCTCTGGGGCGCGAGCGTGCAGTGACCGCAACTCCTTGCGACTTAGCGGCCACGTACGGTACGGTGCTTGCGGTCGAACAGGTAAGCGATAGCCAAGCTGACTGAGAGATCACTTCCTTGATTCATTGGTATAACGATGCCGCCGGACGGGCGGTGACAGGACGTGGAGACTCGCCGTTGGGCGGGTCGGTGAAGCGTCAAGCATCCCGTTCCATAGGTTGTGCCGTGTAGGCGGCATGAACTGCTGTGTGAGCAGCACGGGAATCTCTGCCGTTCACGGCGGAGAGCACGTCAACCAGGTACTCGGAGTGGCAGGCTCGTCGTGTTCCGGCCGGGCAGACTTATGCCTATGAACCGGGAACTCGGGGCGTTTCTCCAGGCCCGCAGGAACGAGGTCACGCCCGAGGACGTCGGGCTGCGGCGGATCGGGGCAGCGGCTCATGCTGCTCCATCCCGAACCGGGCGGCGCCAACGAGGAGTCGCTGCGGCTCCTCGCCTCCTGGTCGGCCTAGTACGTGGGAGCGGTGCGGAACGCCTCGATGAGGTGCGCCCGTACCCGTGCCACCGCGGGCCTGGCCAGCGCGCCTGAGCGGACGGCCAGGTAGCCGGTGTTGATCGGCGCCTCGTCGGGCTCGGCCAGCGTGACCAGCGTGCCCGCCGCCAGGTCGCGGCGGCACAGATAGGCGGGCAGGACGGAGACGCCCATCCCGGCCCTGACGGCGCTGAGCACGCCGCGCAGGTCGGGGATGACGACCTGGGCCGCCATCGAGGGCCGCCGGCCGAACACGGTCCGCCAGTAGCGGCGCACGATGGGCAGATCCTCGGCATAGGCCACCAGAGGCACCCCCGCCAGCTCCCTCGGCCCGGTGCCGGGAAGCGCCAGGAAGGGGGCGGCGACCAGCAGGAACTCCTCGTCGTAGACCGGGTCCGCCTGCACGCCGCGCACCCGGGGGCGGATCGTGGACAGCACCAGGTCCAGCCGCCCGGCCGCGAGGTCGGCCAGGAGGTCGTCCGACAGCCCGAGCGTGGTCCGCAGCCGGAGCCCGGAGCGCACCAGCGGCGCGAGCATCGGCATCACCACCTCGCACAGGAACTCGGCGGGCCCGCCCAGGTGCACGGCCACGTCCGAGGGCAGCTCCGACTCCACCACCTCGTCCAGCGCGTCGAGCGAGGGCGCCACCCGGCGGGCCAGCTCGTCGGCGGCGGGCGTGGGCGCGACCCCGCGCGCCAGCCGGTCGAACAGCGGCCGGTCCAGCACCGACTCCAGCATCTTGACCTGCGCGGTCACGGCCGGCTGCGACAGGCCGAGCGTCTGCGCGGCGGCCGTGATGGACCCGGTCCTGTGCACCGCGAGGAACGTTCGCAGCAGGTCGAGCGAGAGGGGCGACATATCACTATTCTGATGCCTCAGGCGATATTTCGTTATTTGTGGTGATGGCTCTCCGGAGCGATGCTGTGAGACATGAGCAAGCGCATCCTGATAGTTCTGACCAGCCATGACGACCTCGGCGGCGTCGAGCGGACCGGCTACTACGTGCCGGAGGCCGCCCACCCCTGGGAGATCTTCCGCAAGGGCGGATACGAGGTGGACGTCGCCAGCGTGCGGGGCGGGCAGCCGCCCCAGGACGGGTTCGACCCGGATGACGAGGCCCAGGCGGCCTTCGTCGCCGCCGTCGAGCAGCAGGGCACCGGCCGCCTGGCCGACGCCGACCCCTCCCGCTACGACGCCGTGCTCTACGCCGGAGGCCACGGCACCATGTGGGACTTCCCCGACGATCCCGACGTCATCCGCGTCGGGCGCGAGGTGTACGAGCGGGGCGGCGTGGTGGCGGCGGTCTGCCACGGCCCGGCCGCGCTGGTGAACCTGACCCTGTCCGACGGCTCCCACCTGGTGTCGGGCAAGCGGGTGGCGGCGTTCACGAACGAGGAGGAGAAGCTGCGCGGCGTGGCCGACGTGGTGCCGTTCCTGCTGGCGGACAAGCTGGTGGAGCGGGGCGCCCAGCACGAGCCGGGCGCGAACTGGCAGGCTCAGGTCGTGGTGGACGGCCGCCTCGCCACCGGCCAGAACCCGGCGAGCGCCGCGCCGCTCGCGGAGCGCGTACTGCAAGTTCTCGCCGATCGGCGGGTCTGAATAGCGCAATCGCCGCCGGATGGCGGATTGTGCGCCGCGGCGCGGGCTCCGAGCATCGAGGGGTAGCCGTCCGTAGATGGGAGACCTCATGGCATTTCACCCCAACCTCGATCCGGAGATCCGCGCCGCGCTCGAACGCACGCCGCTCCCGACGTTCGAGATGGCGAACCTGTCGGGCGAGGAGCTGATCGGGATGCGGGCGCAGGTGAACGCGTTCCTCGCCGCCGCGCCGCCCGCGGACACGGACGTGGTGATCGAGGAGCGTCACGTTCCGGGCCCCGAGGGCGCCCCCGACGTGCGGGTACGGATCTACCGTCCGGCGCAGGACGCCGATGGGCGGCCGGGGCTCTACTGGATCCACGGCGGTGGGATGATCATCGGCACGCCCGAGATCGACGAGGCGATGATGATCGGCTACGTCGAGGAGCTCGGGTGCGTGGCGGTCTCCGTCGACTACCGGCTGGCGCCGGAGAACCCGCATCCCGCGCCGGTCGAGGACTGCTACGCGGGGCTGTTGTGGACCGCCAAGTCGGCGGGGGAGCTGGGCATCGACCCGGCCAGGATCGCGGTCGGGGGCGCCAGCGCGGGTGGCGGGCTGGCCGCGGCCACCGTGCTGCTGGCCCGCGACAGGGGCGGCCCGGACGTGGCGTTCCAGCTGCTCGTCTGCCCGATGCTGGACGACCGCAACATCACCCCGTCCAGCCACGAGTTCACCGAGGCCGTGGTGTGGGACAGGAGCGCCAACATCTACGGCTGGACCGCCCTGCTCGGCGACCGCATCGGCACCGACGACGTGCCCCCGTACGCGGCCCCGGCCAGGGCCACGGACCTGTCCGGGCTGCCGCCCGCGTTCATCGACGTCGGCGAGCTGGAGGTGTTCAGGGACGAGGACATGGACTACGCGCTGCGGCTGTCGCAGGCCGGGGTGTCCACCGAGTTCCACCTCTATCCGGGCGCGTTCCACGGGTTCGACGGGATGGTCCCGGACACCGAGCTCAGCAAGCGGACGCGGGCGGCCCGGCTGGCCGCGCTCAGGCGCGCGTTCCGGCTCTGAGGTTCGCGCGGAGCCGTACCAGGGCGAGGGCCAGGTGGGCGCGGAGGCGGCCGGCCGGGTCGGCGAGCGAGAAGCCCAGTACGGATTCGGCGCGGGCGATGCGCGCGGCCATCGAACTGTGGTGCAGGTGCACGGCGGTGGCCGCGCCGCGTACCGAGCCCGCCAGGCACAGCGCCCGCACCGCCGCCATGGCCTCGTCGCCGAGCCGCTCCATCGCCTGGACGTCGGCCAGGCCCGCGACCGCCGGCTCGGGGAGGTCGGCGAACAGCGCCAGCGCGCCCAGGTCCGACCAGCGCATCACGCGATCGTGCGGGCCGGTGAAGCGGAGCGCGGTCCGCGCGCCGGCCCAGGACTCGGCCGCCCGCTCCCCAGGCAGCTCGGGACCGATCCCGACCCGCGACCCCTCGGGAAGCTGGCTGGGCAAGGTGGTCGCCACCAGGACCGCCTCCGTGTCGCCGATCGTCGTGGCGCGGATCTGGTGGCCCATCGCGCGCAGGCCCGAGGCCAGCCCACGATCGGGCAGCGCGATGGCGAGCGCCTGGAGCGGGGTGGACGGGGGGAAGCCGAGCAGGCGCAGGGCGCGGGCGCGTTCGGCCTCGCCGGTCTCGGCCGACAGCACCAGCTCCACCAGCGCGGGGTCCTGCCCGGACCGCGCCAGCGCGCCTGCGCGTTCCAGGGTGACCTCGGCCGCCACCGCGTACCGCTCGAGGACGATCTCGTCGAGCCCGTGCGGCGGCCCCTCGCGCTCCATCCAGACCGCCCCGAGCCCGTCGCTCAGCTCTCTGACCTGGGACGGGGCGTCGGGCGTGGCCACGGCGCCGCTGGGCGACGTGCGGGTGCGGCGGCCGGTGGCCGCGTCGAGCAGCCCGACCGGGCACTGCGCCAGCCGCGCCGTGGCCGCGAGCAGCACGGGCACGCTCACGTGGTCGCGAACCAGCGAGTCGAAGTAGGCGATGACCCGCACCGCGCTCTCCGCGTCCGCGTCGAGCGTGGAGAGCCGCAGCAGCAGTCCCTGCATGGCCAACAGACTATGTCCGGCAACCACTGTTCGAGCTACCAAGCGTGCGCTAGGTTGGTTTATGTGGATCTCGACTTCTCCCCGGCCGAGCAGGGCTTCCGCGCCGAGGTGCGCGACTGGCTGAGCGCGCACGTGCCGGAGTCGCTCCCGTCCATGGACACCCCCGAGGGCTTCGCGGCGCACCGCTCCTGGGAGGCGCTGCTGGCGCAGGCGCGGTTGTCCGTCGTCTCCTGGCCCGAGGAGTACGGCGGTCGCGGCGCGTCGTTGACCGAGTGGCTGATCTTCGAGGAGGAGTACTGGGCCGCCGGAGCCCCCACCCGGGTGACCCAGAACGGGATCTTCCTGCTGGGGCCGTCCCTGATGCGCCACGGCACGCCCGAACAGCGCTCACGGTGGCTGCCCAGGATGGCCAGGGGCGACGACGTGTGGGCGCAGGCCTGGTCGGAGCCGGAGGCGGGCAGCGACCTGGCCGCGCTGACCTCCCGCGCCGAGCCCGCGTCCGGCGGCTGGCGGCTGTACGGGCACAAGACGTGGAGCTCCCGGGCCGCCTACGCCACCCACGGGTTCGGCCTGTTCCGGACGTCGGGCACGCGGCACCGGGGGCTGACGTACTTCCTGTTCCCCCTCGCGGACGTCGCCGTGCGGCCGATCGCGCAGCTCGACGGGCTGCCCGGCTTCGCGGAGCTGCACTTCGACGGGGTGTTCGCCGACGAGTCGATGGTGCTCGGTGAGGTCGGCGAAGGGTGGCGGGTCGCGATGGCCACCACCTCCTCCGAACGCGGCCTCACCCTGCGCAGCCCCGGCCGCTTCCTGGCCACCGCCGACCGGCTCGTCGCGCTGGCCCGCTCCTCGGGCGATCCCGCGCTGGCCGATCGGGCCGCCAGGTGCTGGGTGGAGGCGGAGGCGTACCGGCTGCACACGTTCGGGACGGCGCGGCGGCTCATGGCGGGGGCGGAGATCGGCTCCGCGGCCAGCATGGGGAAGGTGTTCTGGTCCGAGCTGGATCTCCGCATGCACGCCCTGGCCATGGAGCTGCTGGGGGAGCGGGCCGGGGAGACGCCCTGGCTGGACGGGTTCCTGTTCTCGCTGGCCGGGCCCATATACGCGGGCACGAACGAGATCCAGCGCAACATCGTCGCCGAGCGGGTCCTGGGGCTGCCCCGATGAACTTCGGCTTCACTGACGAGCAGCTCGCCCTGGCCGCGACCGTGCGGGACGTGCTGCGGGCGCACTGCCCTCCGGCCGCGCTGCGTTCCGAGCGGCGCCCGGCCTGGGAGCAGCTGGCCGCGCTGGGGTTCTTCGGGTTGCTCCTGCCGCCCGAGAGCGACGGGCTGGGACTCGGGCTCACCGACATCCTGCCCGCGCTGGAGGAGATCGGGCGGGCGTGCCTTCCCGGGCCGGTGGTGGAGACCGCTGTCGCGGCGCCGTACCTGGTCGGAGGCGCCCTCAAGCTGGCCTCGGGCGCGGTGTGCGTGAGCGTGCTGCTGCCCGGGCAGGTGTACGCGCCGGACGCCGACCTCGCAGACCTGATCGTCGTGGCCGCCGCCGACGGCCTGCGGCTGGTGACCAAGGAATGCGTACGTCTGACGCTCCGGCCCGGAGCGGACCCGTGCCGGCCGCTGTTCGAGGTGGCCTTCGACTTCGCCGAGGAGCTGGGCGGCACGGCCGTGCCGGCGCTGCGGCGGGCCACGGTGGCGACGGCCGCACAACTCATCGGCGTCGCCAGGGAACTGCTCGCGGTCTCGGTGGCCTACGCCAAGGTCAGGACACAGTTCGGCGCCCCGATCGGGTCCTTTCAAGCGGTCAAGCACCAGCTCGCCGACGTGGCCGTGGCCGTAGACTTCGCGGCGCCTCTGGTGTGGCGGGCCGCGCTGGCGGTGGACGGTGCCGCGGCCACCGCCGACCGGGACGTGAGCGCGGCCAAGGCCGCCGCCGGCGAGGCCGCCGTGCTGGCCGCCCGGGTGGCGCTCCAGGTGCACGGGGCCATCGGCTACACCGAGGAGCTGGACCTGCGGTTCTGGCTCGCCCGGGCCTGGTCGTTGTCGGCCGCGTACGGCACCACGGCCGTCCACCGCGAACGCCTGCGTGCCGCCGTGCTGGCCGACGACCTCCGGAGGTATCCGTGAAGTTCGGCGTGCCGCTCGGCCTGGTGCATCCGGCCGCGTGGAAGGACGTGGCGGTGGCGGCGGACGAGCTGGGGTTCGAGTCGGTGTGGTTGCCCGAGCACCTCGTCTTCGCCACCGACCTGTCGCCGGCCGCCTATCCGGGCACGTCGGAGCCGGGCATCAAGCCCACGACGCCGCTGTTCGACGCGCCCGCGTACCTCTGCTGGCTCGCCGCCCTCACCTCCCGCGTCAAGCTGGGCACGGCGGTGCAGCTCCTCGCCCTGCGCCACCCCTTCGTGTCGGCCCGTGCGTTCGCCACCCTGGATGTTGTCTCGTCGGGACGGGCCATCTGCGGGGTCGGCGCCGGCTGGTACCGCGGGGAGTGGGAAGCGGCCGGGGTCGAGTTCCGGACCCGGGGAGCGCGGCTGGACGAGGCGATCGAGGTGGTCAGGCGGCTCTGGAGCGAGCCGGTGGTCGCCCATTCCGGGAGGTTCTACTCCTTTCCCGAGGTCGCCTTCGAGCCCAAGCCGGTGCAGCGGCGGTTGCCGGTGCTCGCGGGCGGGGAGTCGGCCGCCGCGCTGCGCAGGGCGGCCCGGCTGTGTGACGGGTGGATCAGCATGCCGCACACTCTCGAGTCGATCAAGCCCCAGCTCGACCGGCTGGGGGCGGGGGTGCCGGTGACCGCGCACGCGTACTCGCTGGCCTCGCCCGACGAGGTGCCCGCCTGGGCAGCGCTGGGCGTGGAACGGCTGATCGTACGTCCCTGGACGCGCAGCCGGGACGCGGTGTCCCGGTTGGCCGCCTTCGCCGCGGACCATGGATTCTGACGGACGGCGCCGAGGCCGTTCAGGTTTGACGGGCGGCGCCGAGGCCGTTCAGATTCGACGGACGGCGCCGAGGCCGTTCAGGCGCGGTGCCGTCCCCGCCTTCTTGGCTGACCTTGGGCGCTCCTGGCCGCATGGCTGGGAGCGCCCCTGCCGGGCTGGGGTGCGGCGCTCGTGCCCGCGCCGACCAGCTCGCGGTCGCCGTCGTGCCGGGGCGGTGGCGGGGACGCGGTGGTGGCGTGGCGGCGGCCGGTCGGCGCATTGTCCTGAGCGCCGCCGACGTGGACGCCTTGAGGGCCGGGCGCCGGCCTGCGGTGGCGGCGGCCGCGGAGGGGCACGTCGGTCGCGAAGGCCGCGGGCTCCTCGACGGGGTGCTCGCGGCGGCGGCGACGTCCCCGGTAGGTGGCGCCGATGTCGAGTACGTCGCCGCTCGTGCCTCCGGGCGGGGCGAAGGCGTCGAACGCGCTGGTCGCTCCCGGGATGACGATGCGCTCGAACGGCCCAGTGTCGACGAAGCGCTCCAGCGGCCCGGTGTCCAGCACGATCTCGACCGGCCCCGTCGTGGTGGCCGGCGCGGCCGGCCGGGTGCCGAAGAGGGCCTCGAAGGACTCGCTTCCCGCGGGGGCGTGGTGGGGTGACGCCGGGTGCGCGGTGGTGGCGCGCGGTGCGGCGTCCGTGGCGAGGTCGAAGGGGCGGGTGTCGAGCGGGCGCCTGCGGTGTCTGGCACTGCGGGTGGCGGCGCGGCGGAAGGCGTCCGAGGCGCCGACGTCCCGCGCGCCAGGTGTCGCGATGCGCGGGAAAGCGTCCGCGGCCGTGTTGGGCTGGGCGTCGTAGGCGGCGGTGCGTCGGACGGCCCCCGAGGCGGTAGCGAACTCGGCTGCGGAGGTGGCGGCGAGCTCGGCGGCGGCCGAGGTGCTGGTGAGCTGGACGGTTTCCAGGGCGGTGCGCTGGGTCGTGTCCTGGGTGCTGTCCAGGCGCACGCCCGCCCGTACCGGTGTGGTCGTGGTCGTGAGCTTACGACGGCGACGGCGGCGGTTGGTGTTGGAACGGGGCGCCGTGCTCCCCGCGGCGGCCGGTACCGCACGGAGGCGGCGGGTCTTGGCCACGGCGAGCAGCGCCAGCGCGGCCACCAGGGTCGAGCCGACGAGCGTCGGGGAGGAGATGACCGGCAGCGGGCCGGTGGCCGAGGCGTCGGCGTGCGTGGGGAGGGGCTCGGCCGTTGCCGCCGTGGTGTCGGCCGTGGCCGGCTTGGCGTGCTTGGCCTTCTTGGGCTGCTGCGTCACGGCCTCGGCGGCCTTGCCGTCGGTGGCGATGCCGGTGGTGGCCTTGGGGGCGGGCGTGGCGGGGGCCTGCGGGGACTTCTTCGCCGGGGAGCTTCCGGCGAGCGGGGCGTGGGCGGGCTCCTCGATCTCGCTGCGGGGGATCAGGGCGGTGAGCGACTCGTTGCCGGGAAGCTGGAGCGTGCCAACGTCGGTGCCGGGTCCGGAGGTCAGCGCGGCCTGCTCCTCGGCCTTCTTCTGGGCCTCCTGCGCCTGATGGGCCGCCTCCTGGTCCAGGCGGTCCTTGATGCGCTCGGGGTAGCCGTACCCGACGACCTTGCTCGTGTCGCGTTCCTTGCGCTTGGCGATGCCCCCGTCGATGTTCCCCTCGATGGTGAAGATCGTGTCACCCTCGACCCTGGTCACGACACCGACGTGGTCGATGTTGTCGATGTCGTTCGTCCCGCTCCAGTCGTAGAAGACGATCGCCCCGGGCTTCGGCTTGTGGCCCCACGCGCCCTGCTCCTTGAACCACTTCGCGTGGGACACCGTCCATGCGAACTGCCCGATCCAGTCCTCGTACCCGAGCTTGTAGGCCGCCCACGAAATGTACATGTCGCACCACGGAGCGGAGCTGTAGTCGGCGTCGAACTCGACATGCTTGCCGTACCACTTGCCGAACTTGGTGTTCCCGGCCCCTTCGGAGTAGCCGAGCTGGCTCTCGAGCAGGTCGATGAACTTCTGCATCTCTGGCGTCATGGAAGTATCGGGGAACCTTCCGGGCAAGACCGGGTTTGTCAACATGAATCCGGGTAAAGGGGGTAACCCGGGACTTGTGTGACAAAACCGGAGGCTTGTCGTCTTCCGTGATGAGCGAGGCTACCTTGCGGTCAAGGTAGGTCATGCACGACCCAAGAGAGGTTCAAGCCTTTAGAGGCTAGGTAACCGCTGGTCAAAGATGTTGCCAGAAATGTCCGAGCTTCGGTGGTTTAATCCAAAAAGATCTAGCTCATGCCCAGGTGACGGCCCCTACGCCCCCAAGCCCGCCGTGGGTGGTACCGGTCCATTCGGCGGGTTGTGTCCCGGGCGTGTTGCGCGAGTGTGCTTGAGGTCGGGCTTCATAGCTCCACCCGTGAGCCGCACCGCACCGCGCGCCGGGCCTCGTGCCGGACAGCGCCGCGCTGTGCGCCGTGGCGTTGGTTTCGCCGCGGGCCTGAAGGTGAACGCCGGTCAGTAGCCGGCGCCGGTCAGGAGGCCGCCGTCGACCGTGAACTCGCTTCCCGTGCAGTAGCTGGCCCGGTCCGACGCCAGGAACGCCACCACGTGCGACACCTCCACCGGCCTGGCGAAGCGCTTGATGACCATGGACTTCACGAACGCGTCGGCGTCGACCTCGGTCATGAGGTCCGGATCCATCGCCATCGAGGTGTTGATGGCGCCGGGATGCACCGAGTTGACCCGGATCTTGAACCGGGCCAGCTCACGGGCCGCCGACTTGGTGAGCCCGCGCACCCCGAACTTGGACGCCGAGTACGCCGACAGCCCCTCGGCCCCGACGTAGCCCTCGATCGAGGAGATGTTCACGATGGCGCCGCGCCCGGCCGCCTTCATGGGGCTGATCACCGACTTGATCCCCAGCCAGGTCCCCTTGAGGTTTACGGAAATCACGCGATCGAAGTCGTCGGGCGACATGTCGGCGATGCGGCGAAATTTCAGGATCCCGGCGTTGTTGACCAGGACGTCTAGCCGGCCATGCAGCTCCGTGGCTGTCGCCACCGCCCGCGACCAGTCCTCGACGCTGGTCACATCGTGATGGACGTACGCGGCCCCCGTCTCCTCGGCCAGCGCCTTGCCCTCCTCGTCCAGCACGTCACCGAAGACCACCCGCGCCCCCTCCGCCAGGAACAGCCGCACGTGCGCCGCCCCCATCCCGCGAGCCCCGCCGGTGATCAACGCGACCTTGCCGTCAAGCAACCCCATGACGCCCTCCCGCCGCGACCGCCACCGCGGCCGCCTCCATGGAGCGGTAGACGGGGATCCCCGCCGCCGCCGCGATCCGCCTCACTGCATCCTCGACGCCCGCAGGCGCGCACTCGCCGTTCCGGGTGACGAGGGTGATCCTGGTGCCGGGCAGCGCCTCCTGCGCCCCCGCCACGGCCCGCGCGTACGCGTACAGGGGCTCGGCCGCGTCCCCGTATGTGAAGAACGCCTGGACGTTGACGTGCAGGACCACGTCGCGGTACGCCCGGTGCCGCAGCAGAGCCTCGATCACGTCAGGCACCAGAGCGGCGCGCCCCAAAGGCCCCACCGGCACCTCGAGCGGATTGCCCGAGGCCACCACGCCGAGCCCGCGCAGCGCGTCCAGCGCGTCGCCGGGCAGCGGGTCGAGCCGTACCCCGGCCAGGTCGAACGCGTCCGCCGCCAGCACGCTCGCGCCCCCGCTCGGCCCCACCACCAGCACCCCGTCGGAGCCGGAGGCACGCGAGCCGTGCGCCTGGAAGTACGCCAGCACCCCGATGAGGTCGTCCTGACTGGACACCAGCACCGCCCCGGCCTGCTCGGCCACCGCCTCCCAGACCCGCCGGTCGCTCACCAGGCCGCCGGTGTGCGAGGCGGCCGCCTCCTGCCCCTGACCGGTGCGCCCGCCGACCAGCAGCACCACCGGCGCCTCCATGGAGCGCAGTGCCTCGAACAGTTCGCGCCCGTCACGCGGATCCTCCAGGTAGAGCCCGACGGCGCGGGTCTCCGAGTCGCGGGCGAGCCAGCGGAGCAGCTCGGCGGGGGTGACGTCGGCCGAGTTCCCGACGGTGACGACCCGGCTGAACGCCAGCCCGCGCCGCTCCCCGACCTTGATCACCTCGCCCGCGAGCCCGCCGCTCTGCGAGACCAGTGCCACCGACCCGGCGGGCCCGAGACCGCCTCCCACGAACGTCTGCCGCCCCCGAGGGCAGTACACGCCCATGCAGTTGGGCCCGAGCAGCCGCGTCCCCGCCGCCCGTGCCGCCTCGGCCAGCTCCGCCTCCAGCTCGGGCCGTCCGGCCTCGCCGAACCCGCCGCTCATCACCTGCACGAACGGCACCCCGTACGCCTGCCGCACCACCTCGGCACACCGCTCGGCGGGCACGGCCACGAGGGCGTAGTCCACGTCCGCATCGGCGAGAGACGGTACGGCCGGCACCCCCGCCACCTCGGCCGCCGACGGATGCACGGCCACCAGCGGGACGCCCGCGGCCCGGTAGAAGCCGAGGAACATGTTCCCGAAGTTCGGCCTGGTCGTGGAGGCCCCGACGACGGCCACCGCACTGGGCTGGAAGAGCGGCAGGAAGTTCGTCACGGCATCGGGCGCCCCGGGCGCGACAGGTCCCGGGGCGGGCAGGTAGCGGGCATCGACCGCGATCACCCCCGAAGGGCTCGCGATGACCGGGTTCAGCTCGAACTCGCCCAGCTCCAGCCGCTCCCACAGCCCGCCAGGGCCGCCGACCGTCATGAGCAGCTTGACCACCGCGTCCACGTCCGCGGGCGGGCCGCCGCGGTGCCCGTACAGGACGGAAGATCCGCGCAGGGACGCCAGCATGCGCCGTGCGTCCTCCTCCGAGATCGGGCAGAGCCGCAGCGCCGTGTCACGCAGCGCCTCCGTCCACACGCCGCCCAGCCCGGCCAGCAGCACCGGCCCGAAGCCCGGGTCCCGTACGAGGCCCACGATGAGCTCCACTCCGGCGTCGGCCTGCTCCTCGACGAGGAAACCCGCGACCTGCAGCCTGGCCCGCATGCCGGCCGCCGCCGCCCCGAGCTCGTCCCTGGAGAGCCCGAGCGCGACGGCCCCGACGTCCGACTTGTGCACCAGTCCCGGCCCGAACGCCTTCAGCACCAGCGGCTCGGCCAGCTCCGCGGCCCGGGAGAAGTCGAGGTCGTGCACCACCACCCCGCGCGGCACCGGCACCCCGGCCTCGCTGAGCAGCGCCTTGACCTCGTGCTCGTACGCGCTCACCTGAGCAGCCTCGTACGCGCTCACCTGAGCAGCCTCGTACGCGCTCACCTGAGCAGCCTCGTACCCGCTCACCCGAGCAGCTCGCGGATCTTCCCGCGCAGCAGCTTGCCGGGTCCGCCGGAGGCGTCCTGCGAGTGCGGGAGCTCGTCGGCCACCACGATGTGGTCGGGACGCTGGTGCTCCGGCAGCGTGTCGGCCAGGGCCAGCGCCAGCTTGGACGCCTCCAGCGGGTGCCCGGCGCGCGGCACGACCGCCAGCAGGACGCGCTGCTCGGCGGCCCCTTCCGGTACCCCGACCGCGCCTGCCTCGGCCACCCCGTCCAGCGCCGCGGCCGCCTCCTCGATCACGACCGGCTGGGTCCAGACGCCGCCCTTGAGTATCGAGTCCTCCCGCCTGCCCAGCACACGCAGCACGCCGTCGGGGGAGAGGGTCCCGAGGTCGCCGCCGACGTACCACCCGCCGCGCAGCACCTCCGCCGTCCGCTCCGGCAGGCCGTCGTAGCCGGTCATCCGGTGCGGCCCGGCCAGGTTGATCTCGCCGACCTCGTCGATCACGCGGTCGCCGTTCGGGTCCGTGATCTGGACCGCGTTGCCGGTGCGGGCGCGTCCTGAGGAGCCGAGCGGGGTCGAGCCGTCGTCCACGCGACCCATGCACGTGTACGGGGCCTCGGTCTGGCCGTAGTACGAGTACACGCCCGCCTGCGGGAGCCTGGCCTTGATCCGGTCCAGCATGGTCCTGGTCAGCGGCTCGCCGCCCAGCATGATCACCTGGACGGACGACAGGTCCACGCCCTCGTGGTCGGGCGACGCGAGCAGTGCGGCGTAGAACGAGGGGATCTGCGACAGATGCGTGACCCGCTCGCGGGGGACGACGCGCAGGAAGTTCGCCGGGCCCCAGTCCTGCTCCAGCACCAGGCGCATCCCGGCGTACAGAGCCGGCCCGACGATGGCCGGGAAGCCGATGCCCCAGATGATCGCGCCCGTCCCGAACACCGAGTCGGGCCCGCGCGGCACGTCCAGCCAGATCTGCGCCGTGGCCAGGGAGGACGCGTGCGTGTGCACGACCGCCTTCGGCAGTCCGGTCGTGCCCGAGGTGTAGTAGAGCGCCAGCGGGTCGTCGTACCAGCCACTGATCGGCGGCTCCTCGTCGGAGTCGCCTTCGAGCTCCCGCACGTCGATCCACGTGGTCACGGCCGGCAGGGAGCCCCTGATCTGCTCGACCACGCCCTCGACCGTCGCGTCGTACACGAACGCCGTGCACCCCGAGGCCGCCACCACGTCACGCAGTGTCTCCACCGGCCAGTACGGGTTCAGCGCCGCCGTCACCGCCCCGATCTTGGCCTGCGCCAGGTAGACCTCGGCCACCCGCAACGTCTCGTTGAGCAGCGCCGCCACCCGCCGGCCCGGCGTGATCCCCTTCGCGAGGAGGGCGCCGGCGCGGCGGTTGACGTTCCTGTTGAGCTCGTCGTAGGTGAAGCTCTGCTCGCCGCAGTACGTGAGCGCGACCCGGTCGGGCGTGCGCAGCGCTCCGGCGGTCAGGATCGCGTGGCCGTAGTTGCCGTATGGTGATCGCGCCATGGGGGATGCCTCCAGTCAGAGGGGCTGATAGAGCACGAAGACGTTTCCTGAGGGATCGCGCAGCACGGCCCGCGCCTCGTGAGGCCCCTTCTCGGGCTCCCGCACCACCTCGCCGCCGCGTGCCGCCATCTCCCGCACGGCCTGCTCCAGGTCGCCCACCCTGAACGAGGGCGCGACCGAGGCGGTGACGTGCTCGGCGGGCCCGGCCAGCGCCACGGTGACCCCGCCGCCGTCCAGCGCCGCGAACCGGTCGCCGTCCCTGAACTTCACCGGCAGGCCGTAGAAGGCGATCGCCTCGTCCAGGTCGGCGACGGGGATCAGCACGTTGCCGAGCTTCACGCTGGCCTCCAATGAGGGAGTTCGTCGATGAATGTCACGCGTACCGGCATGCCGACGCGCACGTCGTCCGGGGCGCACCCCACCACGTGCCCGAACGCCCGCACACCCGCCGGCAGGTCCACCCAGGCCATCACGTACGGCTCCCGGCCCCGGTACCCGGGGGCGAACGAGCGGTGCACGACCGTGAACGTGTGCACGACGCCGTCGCCCGCGACCGGCTCGAACACGCGCTCGCCGGCACCGCACCAGGGGCAGTCGGCTGCGGGGAGGTGGACGCGGCGGTCGCACGACGTACAGCGCTGGACGACCAGCTCGCCGCGCGCGCAGGCGGCCCAGTACGCAGAGGTGTCACCGCTCATCGCTTGCCAAGCTAGCGCACGCTTGGTTACCCCACAAGGCCGTTCAGCGGTGCGCTTATGGCGACGGCTCCGCCAGGGGAGTCGAGAGGGGCCGGACCGACGGCGACGTGCCTGGCAAGGTGCCCAACGACGTGCCCGATGGTGTGGGCGACGGCGTGGGCGTGGTGAGGGTCGAGGTGCTGTGTTCGTGGCTGGGCGTCGGCGTGGCGGAACGGGAAGGCGTGGGGCAGGCGGGGCCGTCCACCGCGACCTCGCTCACCTGCGGCCCGTTCGCCGCGGCGGGCTCCGTCATGACGACGATCCCGAAGTAAGCCCGCCTGCCGCAGGAAACGCTCCCCGGGTCGTGCGCCACGCTGCTGGTGTAGACGGTGCTGCCCCGTAAAGTGCGGCTCTCCTGCCGTACCGTCCTGGCCACCCCGCCCTCCCCGTCCCGCCGCGTGTACGAGATCAGCACCCGCACGGGCCCGGCGCCGTCCGCGGAGACCTTGATCGTCCCCACGGTGCCGCTCCACCCCATGATGCCGGCGGCCCGGACGGCGGCGGGACGGGGCACGGAGGTCCCGCCCTGCCGGATCGTGGGAGGAGGCGGCGCGGAGCTGCTCGGCACACGAGCAGGGGAGGGGGAGGTGCGGCGGGGAGCGGTGGACGTCCGGGTACGGGTAGGCGTGGCCGCGTCGACAGGCGTCGGCCCCGGCTCGCTCGGCGTCGTCCTGGGCGGTGGCATCAGGATCGTGCCGGGCCCCGGCGGCAGCCGCCCGCCCGACACCACGAGCGCGAGCGCCACCGTGACCACCGTCGCCCCCGCCACCCATAAGTGCGGGGGCAGCCGGGGCATCCGCAGCACCCGGTTCTTCAGGGTGATCCCGGCCGCCCGGTCGGTCCTGGCCAGCGGGAACCGGAGCGCCAGCAGCGTGGCCAGCTCGCCCAGGTGCCGCCGCCCCCGCTTCTCCCACTCCGGCCCGTAGCCGGCGACCGCGTCCTCCTCCAGCTCCGCAGCGAACTGCCTGGCCGAGGCGTACCTGTCCGCCGGATCCTTGGCCATCCCGCGTTTGAGCAGGTCGCGCAGCGAGTCGGGGGCCACTTCCAGCGGCACCGGCTCCGCCAGGTGCTTGTCCCGCACCGCGGGAACGTCCAGCGCCCCTTCGTGGCTGCCGGATGGGCCCTCCTTGACCGCCCGATAGGGCGGGCGCCCCCTGACCGCCTCGAAGAGCACGCAGGCCGCCGCGTACAGGTCCGCGGACGGCCCCGCCCGGCCCTGCGTCCACAGCTCGGGGGACATGTACTCGGGGCTGCCCGCGGGCACGTCCGGCTCCTCCGCGTGCACGGCGACGCCGAAGCCGGCCAGCTTGCTGGTGCCGTCGGCCTGGACCAGGATGTTCTCCGGCTTGACGTCACGGTGCGGCACGCCCCGCTCGTGCGCGGCGGCCAGGGCCAGCAGCGTGCTCTTCAGCACGGCGAGGGCCGCTTCCGGGCTGATCCCGCGGTGCTCGGTCAGCAGCGTACGCAGTGACACGCCGTCCACAAGTTCCATGACGACGGCGGCCCGGCCGGCGGTCTCCACGTACTCGTAGATCCGGACCACGTTCGGGTCGTCGATCTCGACCAGTTCGTGGGTGTCCGACCGGAAGCGGTCCATGAACTCGGCGTCCCTGCGCAAGGTGGCGTTCAGATACTTGATCGCCACGTAGGCGCCTGTCTGCTGGTAGGTGGCGAGGAAGACGCGGCCGGTGCGTCCGGCGCCGAGCTGGCGTACTTCGCGGTAACCAGGGACCAAGTCGAACCCCCATAAGCAGCCGTCTTCGATTCGACGGTCTCACCTGGGGTTGGGGTTGTCACGACTGGAGATATTTCGCCGGGTGTTATGCGAAATGACGCTGTGTTGCGGGTGATATGCTGAGTCGTTCCCAAGCAAGCGCTCGGCTAAATCGACGGAGGTCGCCTGTGGAGCGCGTGGCCGTGCTGGTGATGGAGATGCAGCGGGGCGTAGTCGGCGATCTAACGAAATTTCCGGACCTGGTGGACGCCTGCGCGCGGCACGACGTCGTGGCCAACACCGCCCGCCTCCTCCAGGCGGCCAGATCGGCCGGGATCCCGGTGATCCACTGCACGGCCGCCTTCCGCCCCGACCGGTCCGGCTCCCACACGGACAACTGCCCGTTCATCGTCTCCCTGCTCAAGGACCCGGAGCACATGCTGGAGGGCATGCCCGCCGCGGAGGTCATCCCCGAGCTGCGGGACGGCGGCGACCTGGAGAGCCGCCGCTACCACGGTTTCTCCCCGTTCACCGGCACCTCGCTCGACATGACGCTGCGCTCCCTGGGCGTGTCCGCCGTGGTCGCGGCGGGCGTTTCGGTCAACCTGGGCATCCCGGGCCTGGCGCTGGAGGCGGTCAACCTGGGTTACCGAGTGACGGTGGTGACGGACGCGGTGGCGGGCATTCCCGAGGACTACGCGCGGGCCGTGCTGAAACACACGATCAGCCTCCTCGCCACCCGCGCCGGCACGGCGGACCTCGTCGAGAGGTGGAAATGATGGACGGGCTGCGCCTGGACGGGCGCGTGGCCGTGGTGACCGGGGGAGCGGGTGCGATCGGCGCGGCCATCGCCACGGACCTGTCCGCGCTGGGGGCGGAGGTCGTGGTCGCCGACGTGCGGAACGCGGAAGCGGTGGCCGCCGATCTGCCCGGCGGGCGGGCGGCGGTCGTGGACCTGGCCTCGCCCGCGTCCGTCGAGCAGTTCTCCGAAGCGGTGGGACAGGTGGACATCCTGGTGCACAACGCCGGGGTGTCGATCGTGGAGGCGTTCGCCGAGAGCAATCCCGCGGGCTGGGACCTCATGTGGCAGGTCAACCTGCGCGGGCCGATGCTCCTCACCAAGCTGCTCCTGCCCGGCATGCTGGCCAGGAGATGGGGGCGGCTGGTGTTCGTCTCCTCCGACGGCGCCAGGGCGGGATCCGGCGGAGAAGGGGCGTACGCGGCGACCAAGGCGGGGCTGTTCGGCCTGGCCAAGACGCTCGCCAGGGAGGCGGCCAAGGCGGGGGTCACCTCGAACGTGGTCTGCCCCGGCCCCACGGACACGCCCATGCTCCATCGGGTGTCCGCGGCCGAGCCGGGGCTGGTGGACAAGATCGCGCGCGGCATCCCGCTGCGCCGCCTCGGGACCCCCGCCGACGTGGCGGGCCTGGTCGCCTACCTGTGCACGGATCGCGCGGCCTACATCACCGGGCAGACGCTGTCGGTGAGCGGCGGCGTGACCATGCACTGAGCGGTCATGCGGTCAGAGCGAGTCGTAGACGGCCTGCACCAGGCGGAGGCCGCGCAGGTTGCCGGAGACGGCGTTGGCCATCCTGTTCATGACGTAGCCGATGGCCAGGCCGCGCTCGGGATCGCCCACGCCGAGCGAGCCGCCCAGGCCCGAGTGGCCGAACGCGGTCTCCGACGGCATCAGGAACGTCATGGACGGCCGCATGTAGCCGAGGCCGAACGAGGTGTCCAGGAGCAGGACGCGGTCGGGGCCGTGCACGCGGGGGCGTACGGCCTCCCGCAGCGTCTCGGGGCGCAGGAGGTCGCCCGCGATCAGCGAACGGTAGAACCCGGCCAGCCCCCTGGCCGTGGTCACGACCCCGGCCGCGGGCCAGCCCGCCCGCAGGATGACGGGGTGGTTCGCGCCGCCCTTGAGGAGGTGCATGCCGGGGTTGCCGAGCGAGCGGTTCATGAGGCTCTGCGGATCGAGCGCCGCCTTCGCCATCTCGGCCAGCACATCCGGCACCCCGCCGGTGGCCTCGGTGACCGCTGCGCGGGGGCGTTCGCCTGCCTTGAGCCGGGCCGTGCGGGCGATCACCGAGTCCGGCGCCCCCACCCAGAGCTCCAGCCCCAGCGGCTCGGCGATCTCCGCGGCGACCAGCTCGCCCACCGACTTGCCGGTGACCCGCCTGATCACCTCCCCCACCAGGAACCCGTACGACAGCGCGTGATACCCGTGCGCCGACCCCGGCTCCCACAGCGGAGCCTGACCGACGAGCCGGGCCGCGATGGCCGCCGGATCCCCGAACTCCGCCACCGGCACCGGCTCCTCCACCACCGGCAACCCGCTCTGGTGAGTGAGCAGGTGCTCGACGGTGATCGCCCCCTTGCCCCGGGCCGCGAACTCCAGCCACACATCCGCGACCGCCCCGGAGACGTCCACCAGCCCCCGCTCGGCGAGCTGCAGCAGCACGGTGGCGGTGATCGCCTTGGTGCAGGAGTAGGCGAAGGCAGGCGTGTCGCCCTCCCACAGCCGCCCCGTGTGCCGGTCCGCCACACCGCCCCACAGATCCACGACCGGCTCGCCGTCCAGGTAGACGGCGAAGGCGGCGCCCAGCTCCGCGCCGTCGGCGAGATGCCGGTCGAACACCTCGCGTACGCGGGAGAACCGCGGATCGCAGTGCATCGGACCTCCGGAGCAGGGTTATCCGCGCCAGGCGGCGCGCAGGAGAAAGGGAGCGCTTACTTGGTTCACGAGCCTAACAACTGGGGACGATTCGGCCCAGACGATCAGCGCGGCACCCTCAACCTGCTCACCCCGGCCGTGGTGCTCGAAGCCCTGAGCAGCGCCACCACGGGCGAGGTGCTCAGCCTGGCCATGCCGATCAGGGGCGCCACCTCCTCGCCCGCCCCCACGACGGTGCCGCACCTGCCCGGCCGCCCGCTGCCGCAGCACTTCATGTCCGTGGACGGCGGCGACTACGCGGCCGGCGCCCGCCCGATCGGGGAGGGGCTGTACGTGGCCGACGACGCGCTGGTCGTCAGCCATCACGGCACCACGACCCATATGGACGCGCTGTGCCACATGTGGTCGGGCGACGAGCTCTACAACGGCCATCCGGCGGCCAGGGTCCGCTCCTACGGCGCGACCAGGTGCGGCATCGAGCAGGTGGGCGGCGTGGTCGCCAGGGGGGTGCTGTTCGACGTGGCCCGCCACCTCGGCCTCGACCACCTGCCCGCGGACTTCAGGATCCCGGCGGAGCTGCTGTCGGAGATCGCCACGCCACGACCGGGGGACGCCGCGGTGATCCGTACCGGCTGGCCGCTGGTGTGGCGGCGCTCGCACGAGGAGTACTGGGCGGGCCAGCCGGGGCTGTCCGCGGCGGCGGGCCGCTGGCTCGCCGCGCACGACGTGTCCGTGGTGGCCTCGGACAACGCCGCCATCGGCGGGCTCAACGCCCAGGGGCTCGCCGACGAGGACCTCGCCGACGACCTGCACCTCATCCTGCTCCACCGGCACGGCGTGCACCTCGTCGAGATGCTCTGGCTGGAGGAGCTGGGGGCCGCCGGCCGTACGGAGTTCGTCTTCGTGGTGGCGCCGCTCAGGATCGAGGGCGGAACCGGCAGCCCGGTCACTCCCCTGGCCATCCTCTGATCCGGACGCTTCCGCATATTTTCCGGCGCATTTGGATATTTCGTGATCAGCCGTTCACCCCTGCCCCCAATGGTCTGTCCCGGTAAGACTCCCCGTGCTAGGAGACCCATGCGCCGCCTCGCCCTCATCGGCATCGCCGCCACCGCCCTGACCGCGCTCGCGGCCGTACCAGCCGCCGACGCCGCCACGGCGGGACGCGGCCCGCTGCGGATCAACCAGATCCAGACCATGGCCACCCACAACAGCTATCACCGCGAGCTGACCGACGCCGAGAAGGACGTGCAGCGCAGGACCGACGCCAACTGGTGGAACCTGCAGTACTCGCACACCGCCCTGCCGAACCAGTTCACCGCCCAGCACGTGCGCGGCATCGAGCTGGACGTCTTCCCCGACCCCAAGGGCGGCCTGTACACCAACCCGCTGGTCAGGCGGGACGCCGGGCTGCCGCCGCTCAACGACCCCGCGCTGGCCAAGCCCGGGTTCAAGGTGCTGCACTGGGCCGACCACGACTACGGCACCAACTGCTCGGCCCTGGCCACCTGCCTGCGCCAGGTGCGCGAATGGTCCGATGCCCATCCTGGGCACGTGCCGCTGACGATCCTCACCGAGCTCAAGAGCACCGACCCGGCCAAGGAGGCGATGGGCGGCGCCAAGAGCCCGGCGTGGGACGCCGCGCTGATGGACGCGCTGGACGCCGAGATCCGCTCGGTCTTCCCTGACGACCGGCTCATCACGCCCGACGACGTCCGCAGGCCGGGGCTCACCCTCGAACAGTCCGTGCTCCAGCACGGCTGGCCGGAACTGTCGTCCTCGCGGGGCAAGGTCATGTTCTTCATGGACAACCAGGCCGAGGCCATCCAGAAGCCCTATCTCACGGGTCACCCCAGCCTGGAGGGGCGGGTGCTGTTCACGAACTCCCGGCCCGGCCGCGCGGACGCCGCCTTCATCGGCTGGAACGACCCGCAGGGCACGAACACCGCGCAGATCCAGGACTTCGTGCGGAAGGGCTACTACGTGCGCACCCGCTCCGACGTGCCGTTCACCGAGGCCAGGTCGGGCGACACGAGCCGGCTGAAGGCGGCGCTGGACAGCGGCGCGCAGATGGTCAGCACGGACTTCCCCGTGATCGGCCTGTCCGCCAGGAACGGCAGCGACTACGTGGCCGAACTGCCCGGCGGCGCCACGGTCCGCTGCAACCCGGTGAACGCGCCCGCCGGCTGCCAGGACCGCACTCTGGAGCGCGTGCGCTGAACCGTTCTCCCCGATGTACGGGACGGACCGATCAGGCGACCTCTATGAACTCACGACCGGGGCGGTGCTCTCGCGCACGATCAGCCGGGTCGCCGGCTCGACGCGCAGGGTCTCCGGCTGCTCGCCGTTGATGAGCTGGACGAGGAGCCTGACGGCCATGCCGGCCATGTTCGTCGGCGGCTGGCGCACGGTGGTCAGCGGCGGGGCGATCCACTGGACAGCCAGCGCTGGTAGAGGGGTGCGTACAGTAGCTCGAGCGCCAGATCGAGGGCGACCGTGCATCAGCCTCGCTCGGCCAACCTGGCCGCGCTCATTCCTGGCATCACCCGCGCCGGACGCACCGTGGCGTTCACCGCCGAGACCATGGCCACCGCCCACGGCATGCTCCAACTGCTCGCCCTGCTCACCCACGGCGGCCCTGACACATTGGTGTCTGAGGCGGCATGCTCACCGCTGCCCTTGAATCGGACGACCCGCGGTGCGCCGCTTTTCGATCAGTTCTCGACGGCGTACGTCGTCTGGACGAGGCCGGCCTTGAGTGCCTGGGCGGACAGGAGCGTGAGAGAGATGTCGGCCTCCAGCGGGCCGAAGAGCGGGATACCGGAGCCGATCAGGACGGGAACCTGGGTGATCGTGATCTGCTGGACCAGGCCGGCCTGCAGGAAGGTTCTGATGGTCTGTCCTCCGTCGACGTAGACGCTCTTGGTACCGCGGTCGGTCAGGCCCGCGATGAGCCGGTCCAGATCTGGGTAAACGGTGATGCGGGGGTCGCGGTCGGCGGGCAGGCGGCTGCTCAGCACGGCCACGTGCTTGCCGTCATACTCCCACCAGCCGGATGCCGTAACGGCTTCGTAAGTGGCGCGGCCCATCACGACGGTGTCCACGGTGGACATGAAATCGGGGTAACCGTAGCCTTCCCCACCGCCGGCGGCCTCGCCTCTGCTGATCAGCCAGCCGAGGTCGCCGTCTTCGCGGGCGATGAAGCCGTCCACGCTCGTGCCGATGAAAACCGACGCGGTGAAGGAATGATCCATAGTCGTCTCACTTCCAGGGGTAGGCCGTCGTGCGGCCTCGGGAATCGGTACAGGTGGAACGGTACGTAGGATGGTCGGCGCGGGAATCAGTCATCGCATAGGTAATCCGGCGATGCGCAGTGGCGCGGAATTGGCAAGGGGGTGCCGTGCTGTACGGCAGGACCGCCGAGCAGGCGGTTCTCCGGCGGTTGATCAGTGAGGCGGCCGGCGGGGTCAGCGGTGCACTGGTCATCCGAGGCGAGCCCGGCATCGGGAAGTCGGCGCTCCTGGCCGATGCCGCCGAGACGGCGCGAGCTGGGAACTACATGTGGGTGCTGCGCGGTGTCGGCGTCGAGTCCGAGGCGCAGCTTCCCTTCGCCGGGCTTCATCTGTTGTTGCGGCCCGCGCTCGGGAACCTGGCCGGCCTGCCCGAGCCACAGCGGCGTGCATTGGAGGCCGCTTTCGGGCTGGGCCCTGCCATCCCGGCCGATCGAATGCTGGTCGGGCTCGCCGTCCTGACGCTGCTGTCGGCGCTTGCCGACGAGGGCCCGCTGCTGTGCCTGGTGGACGACGCGCAGTGGCTGGATCGGCCATCGGCAGAGGCGTTGGTGTTCGCGGTGCGGCGCCTTGGCGCCGAGCCCGTTGCCGTGATCCTGGCGGTACGGGATGGCACGGCGCACCTGCCCACGACAGGCCTGTCCGAACTGCGGTTGCGAGGGCTCGACCCGCAGGACGCGGCCGCGCTCGTCGACGCGCAGGGCGGGGGTCTGGCGCCCGACATGCGTCACCGCGTTCTGCGCGAGGCTGAGGGGAACCCGCTCGCGCTGATCGAGCTGCCGACGGCCCTGTCGACCGGTGCGGGCAGCAGCTCGCCGCAGGGCGGCAACCTGCCGCTGACCGATCGTCTGCAGGCCGCCTTCCACGGCCAGGTCACGCGGCTCCCCGAGGCCACGCGGACTCTCCTGCTGATCGCCGCCGCCGATGACACCGGCGAACTGCCGGTGCTGCTGAACGCCGCACAATCGATGTCATCGGGCATCAATGATCTGGCACCGGCCCTCGACGCCGGGCTGGTGCTGCTGGAGGAGGGCGACCGGCGGTTGTCGTTCCGCCATCCCCTGGTCCGGGCGGCCGTCTACCAGGGCGCGCCGCTGCACCTGCGCCTGTGCGCCCACCGGGCCCTCGCCAAGTCCCTCGGCGGACCAGAGCACGCCGACCGGAGAGCCTGGCACCTGGCCGCGGCCGCCACCGGCCCGGACGAGCACGTGGCCGCGGAGCTGGAACGCGCCGCCGTGCAGGCCGGCGAGCGCAACGGGCACGCCGCGGCGGCCACCGCATATGAGCGGGCGGCGAGTCTTTCTGCCGACGGCGACGCCCGCGGCAGACGACTCACGCTGGCGGCCGAGTCCGCCGCACAGGCCGGGCTGCTCAGCACCGCCCGTGCTCTGGCCGAGCGGGCGGCGCCGCAGGTCACCCGCCCCCTTGCGCGTGCCAGGCTCGTCCGGGTGTTGGCGGCGGTCATGGCCGGGGACGGCTCGCTCCGGGGAGCCAACGACCTGCTGCTCGCCGAGGCTGTCAAGACTGATCAGCACAGTGCGTTCGGGGTTGTGATGGAAGCGGTAGGGAACGCCTGGTTCGCGGGCGACCTCGACATGGCCGTCCAAGCCGCCGTCCACCTCGACGCCCTGCAACTGGACGCAGGCGACCCGCTTCTGCCGGTGCATCAGTTGAACGACTGGATCATCTCGCTCGTCCTGGGCCGCTCGACCGACCACCTGCCCTCCATGGCGAAGGTGGTACTCGCGGCCAACGACATCCACCTCGACCACGCACGCAACCGTACGCACATCATCGGGCTCGGCCTGATCGCAGGCCTGGACGCCTGGTCACTCGACCTCGCGAACACCGTCGTCGCTGACAGCCGCGCGCGGGGGGCGATCGCAGACCTGCCCGCGGCGCTTTATCACGCGGCCATCACCGAGACCTTGCTCGGGCGTCACCGCGACGCCGCCGCCAGCGCCACCGAGGCGCTCAGCATCGCGCAGGACACCGGCCAGTGGCAGTGGATCAGCCTCGCGAGCGGTGTCCTGGCCTACCACGCCGCGATCGAAGGCGACGAGGAACGCGCCCGCGGCCTGGCGGCCGGCACCCGAACCGACTCCCGCGACCGGGTCTCCTCCCCGGGCATCCACCGGGCCGAGTGGGCGCTCGGCCTGCTCGACCTCGGGTACGGCCGGGCGGAGACGGCACTGGAGCGGCTCGAGCCCCTCGGCCTGGGTGACGGGCGCCATCAGCTACCCGGTGAACGCAGCGCCCCCGACCTGATCGAGGCAGCAGTACGGATCGGCGTGCCCGAGCGGGCGACCGGCCCGTACGCCCGCTTCGAGGACGTCGCCCGCCGCGTCAGGCAGGCGTCCATCGACGCCCTCCTCGAACGCTGCCGGGCCCTGCTGTCACCCGACGAGCGGGCGGAGGAGCACTATGCCGCTGCGCTGCACAGCCACGAACACGACAGCAGGCCGTTCGAACACGCCCGCACGATGCTCCTGTACGGGGAGTGGCTGCGCCGGGCGCGCCGCAAATCCGAGGCCCGCGAGCACCTGCGCGCCGCACTGGCGGCCTTCGACCACATCAACGCGAGGCCCTGGGCCGAACGCGCCCGCATCGAACTCGACGCCACCGGCCTGGCCGTCAAACGCCGACAGGCCCAAGGCGCTCTCTCCCAGCTCACCCCCCAGGAACTGCAAATCACCCGGCTGGCCGCCCAGGGCCTGACCAACCGCGACATAGCCGCCCAGCTCTTCCTGAGCCCACGAACCGTCGGCCACCACCTCTACAAGGCCTACCCCAAGCTGGGAGTCACCTCCAGATCAGAACTCGCCACCCTCCACCTGACCGACTAGAGCCACAAACCACTCGGGGGCCGTTTCATCCCGCTTCTCGGAGTTGAAGGAGGGGCTGTCCAGTGATCTGCGCGGCGAGGGTCTGGGTGGTTTCCAGGGTGGGCATGAGGGTGGCGGTGATCTGCGTGCCGAGCAGCGCGGTGAGCAGGTGCCCGATGATGTGTTCGTCGCCGACGCCGGGCCGGTACAGCCGGGCTGACCCGATGTTCTTCTGCCTGAGGCAGCAGGTTGAAGCTCAGCAGATGCGCGAACGCCGCCCCAGTGCGTCGACCCGTCCCGGTCGCTAGGTCCCGGGGTAGTTCCCTCCGCCGTGTGCGGTGTCCAGGGCGTCGTAGTCGGGGGTGAAGCCGCGCTTGGGTATCGCGTCCACGAACGCCACCTCCCTGGGCTTCTTGTACGACGCCACCTGCGTCTTGACGTGCTCGACCAGCTCGTCCTGAGTGGCGGTGGCGTCCGGCTTGAGCGCCACCACGGCCTTGACCGCCTGGTGCCAGGCCGGGTCCGGCACGCCGATCACCGCGGCGTCGGCCACGGCCGGATGGGACTTGAGCGCGCGTTCGACCTCGGCGGGGTAGATGTTCTCGGCGCCCGACTTGATCATCCGAAGTTTGGGGCCGATGAAGGTGATGGTGCCGTCGGGTTCGCGGCGGCCGAGGTCGCCGGTGTGGTGCCAGCCGAACGCCGACTTGGCCGCATTTAAGTCGGGTCGGGCGAAATATCCGGAAAAGAGGGTCTTGCCGCGGGCGCAGATCTCGCCCACCTCGCCCGGCGGGACCTCGGCGCCGTCCGGGGCCAGGATCCGTACCTGGACCAGCGGAGAGGGGCGGCCCGCGAACCCGGCGCCGCCCTCGGCCAGCCCGAGGAACGTGAGCATGCCCCCCACCTCGGTCTGCCCGTACCCGCCCATCTTGGACCGGCACCAGGGAGAGTCGTCGACGGTGATCATGTCGTCCCATTCGGCCGAGTGGGAGACGAACCTCAGCGACGACAGGTCGTACTTGCCGCCCGCGTTCGCGGCCACCACCGCGTCGATCATCTGCCCGAACAGGAACGCCTGCGTCACCCGCTCGGCGTCGATCAGCCGGCAGACCTCCTCGGCGTCGAAGGCGGGCGTGAACACGTTCGTGCCGCCGATCTGGAGCGTGGCCAGGCAGAACATCATCGTGCCCACGTGGAAGAGCGGCCCGTTGTTGAGGAACGTGAAACCGGGCTCCATCTGGCGCACGACCAGGAGCGAGGCGCTGTGGGCGACGAGCGCGGCGCTGCTGAGCAGGGCGGCGCCGGGCCGCCCCGCGAAGGCGGCCGTGTAGAGGGCGAGGACCGGCTCGGTGTCCGCCACCTGCGGGAAGTCCCGCAGCGAGCCGCCTGCCACCAGCTCCTCGTACTCGTCCCCGGCCCGCACCCACGTGCTCCCGGACACGGCGGACACGGCCGCGGTGGCGTCCGAGTGCTCCCAGACGACGACCTCGGGGGTCAGGTCGGACAGCACGAACCGCAGCTCGTCCTCCGACTGCCGCCAGTTGGCCGGGCAGAGGATCGCGCCCAGGCGGGAGCAGGCCAGCAGCAGCTCCAGCACGGCATGAGAGTTCTGGCCGAGCCACAGCACCCGGTCACCGGCCGCCACCCCTTGCCCCGCCAGGGCGTCGGCCAGCCGGGTAACCCGCTCGTCCAGCTCCGGGTACGTGCGCCGCACCTCACCGTCCACCACCGCCGTGACCTGGGGGCGGCTGCGGGCGTGGTCGGCGAGGACGTCGGACAGGGACAGGCTGTGGATCATCTTCAGTCTCCAAAGGCCGGCATGACTTCGGTCGCGAAGAAGCGCATGACCCGCTTCATGTCCTCCAGCGGCATCGGCCGGGTGCTGCCGAAGTCGCACAGGAGGTTCGTGAAGCCGGCGTCCTTGAGCAGCGAGATCTGCTCGACGACGCGGTCCGGGTCCCCGATGACCTCCAGCTGCTCCCACCGGAAGTCCGCCGACACCGTGCCGCCCTTGAGATAGCGGTCCTGGTAGTACTCGAAACCCTGCGCCGCCTTGCCGGTCTTGGGGTCAATGGGGGCGCTCTTCTCGTTGAAGATGCGGGAGCGGTCGAACGACGCCTCGAACCTCGCCAGGTCTTCGCGGGCCTGCTCCAGCGTCGGGGCCACGTACACGGTGCGCGCCACCACCAGGTCGGCCCCTGTCAGGTGCCCGGCCCGCGCGGCCGTCTCCCGCCAGGTCTCGGCCGCCTTGACGACCTTACGGAACGGGGCGGCGGGGTCGGCCAGGATGGGCAGCCCGCGCTCGGCGTACATGGTCACGGTCTCGGGGGAGACGGCGGCCACGTGCAGCGGCGGGTGCGGGCTCTGCAGCGGCCTGGGCGCGAGCGAGACCTCCGTGCCGGTCTTGTAGAACTTCCCCTCGTGCTGGTATGACTCCTGCGTCCATAGCCCGACGATGACCTCGAGCGCCTCGTTGAACCGGTCGCGGGCCTCCGCCAGGTCGATCCCGAACCCCTCGAACTCGAAGCTCTGGTATCCCCGCCCGATCCCCAGGTCGAGCCGCCCGCCCGAGAGCACGTCCACCTGCGCGGCCTCCTCGGCCACGTGGATCGGGTTGTGCAGGGGCAGCACCACGATCCCGGTGCCCAGCCTGATGCGGGAGGTGCGGGCGGCGGCGTGGGCCAGCATGGTGAACAGGTTGGGGACGACGCCGTAGTCGCGGAAGTGGTGCTCGGCCAGCCGCACCCCGTCGAACCCCAGCTCCTCGGCCAGCTCGATGAGCTCCAGGTGGTAGTCGTAGACGTCCTTGAAGCTCTGCCCGTCGAAGCGGTGGAAGAGGTGGAAGGTCGAGAACTTCATGCGGCGGCCCCTCGGATGTAAACCAAGCGCTCGCTTGGGAGCGTACCACGCCGCCCGGGGAACCCCCAGGGGTTCGCCCCGAAGTGCGGACACTGGCCAAAGCGGCAGCCATGCGGACAGCACATATCCGTCGTGGCCCTTGGGGTCACCTCTGGGGAGACTCGCCGGCCGCCGCCGCAGCCGACCGGCGGATGGGCTGTTTCACCAGCTGCATGCCGTGCAGCTCAACTACCTGGGCCACGGCCAGGGCGCGATGGTGGAACTCGTGCCAGTCCCAGCCGACGAATGCGTTGTGGGCGGTCAGGACACCCGCCCGCGCGATCCCAGGCGCGTACACGTCGGCCAGCACTCCGGCGGGCTTGACGGAGGTGACCGTGCACTGGATCGGGGCGTCAGCCAGCATCGGGCACTGTTCCAGCGCCTTGGGGATACAATCCCAGCACGTCGGTGGCGCGTTGGTCCGGCCGGAGTTCTCACCGGTGCCCTCGAACACCGTCTGGGCGAGCAGCCACGGGATCAGGCCCGTCTCCGGGTCGGTTGCGGGCCCGCCGCACACCTGGCACAGCAGCTTATCGATGCACCGCCACTGGCGGCGCGTGTTGAGCTTGCGCATGCGTTCGGGGCCGCGCTTGTCCGGCTTGCTGTGCAGGTCTCGCACTCGCCCGCGCAGGATTTGCGCCGGTTCACCCCTCCACTGCGCGGGCGGCGTGACCCAGTCGCCCGGCCGGGGCGGGAGGTAGGACAACCGGAACTGGCCCGCGTGCCACTCGAACCCGATCGGGTCGTCGACCAACTCGGCGGCGTACGCAATGGTGTACGGGACGGTGTCGTAGCCGGTCACATCGTCACCGCGCAAGCGTCCACTGGGGCGGCCTGCCGACGTCGCGTCACGGCTGCGCCGCGGGCAGACCTACTCGTGGCGCCCGCGGCGGGCGATGGTGTGGGTGTTGCGGACCTGTGCCTGTCCATATACGGACGGTAGGAGCGGCGCTAACAGGGTCTCAAGATGATTGCGCGCCATCGCATGGCAGCAAGCCAGAATGGCTCATGATGGCTCCGCAGACTCTCCCTCAGGGAAGTGTGCGGCAGCCAGGTCGTCCAAAATGTTGGTCATCAGGCCGCGCGCGGCCTTGCCGTACAGTGCAGCCTCCTTCATCAGGCCGAAGATCTTGCCATAGAGCGCGATCTCCTCTGGCTGCGTCAGTGACAGCTCCGCGGCGAACGTCTCGACAGTCACCAGGCGTGTGCCATAGATCCAGAAGCCGTGCACAGGCGACTTGGGGAGCCGGGCGGTGAACGGGATCACGCCAAGGGCGACGTTGGGGAGCGTGGCCGACGCAATCAACCGCTCGATCTGCCCCATCAACACCTCAGGCGGGCACATGAGGTTGCGTACCGCCGCCTCGCTGAGGATGAAGTGGAAGCGGTGGCCGGGCTTATAGAGGATCTGCTGGCGGTCCATGCGCGCCTGCAGGCCGTCTTCCAGGTCATCCGTGATCTCGTGAATTGCGATCGACTGGGCCATGATGTGCCTCGCGTACTCCCGAGTCTGAAAGAGGCCGGGCACGGTAGCGGGCTCGAACCCGCGGATCAGATCGGTCTCTGCCTCGATGGCTGCGATCTGCCTCTGCCGGTCGCGGGTCCCCGTGCGCAGCTGGCGCTGCCACGCGGCATACGCCAGCTCGAGGCCGCGGAGTTGCGCGATTATCGACGACTGTTGATTGGCAGCGTCGCAGGCGGTGAGCCAGGCGCGAATGTCCTCCTCGGTGGGCGTCTGCTTGCCGAGCTCGATCCTCGACACCTTTGTTGCCTGCCATCGGAGGGTCTGCGCGAGCTGCTTGCCGTTGAGGCCGGCGTCCTTTCGCAGCTCGCGCAGACGTGCTCCGAGAGCCTCACGCACCTGGCGGGGATTCGGCAAGGTAAACCCACTTGGTGGCGTACGTGGAGTAGGGAACGGCATGGTGCCACGCCGAGTCCCGGCCGGCGCAGAACCCGTTGATGGTCGCAGGCTCGTCGACCAGCTCCATGCCGAGCAGGTCGTCGTCATCGCCGAACTGAAGCACTACCGCAGCGGTGGAGTCGAACAGCCAGTAATCCACCGAGGGCAGAGCTAGCTCCTGTGCATGATCGCGCGGGAGATAGCGGATATCCTCTCCCGCTTCGGCGTTGCCTGCGTTGAGCAGCAGCTCGAACTGGATGTACCGGGTCGGTGGTTCGGTGATGACCCGGACCCGCTCCACGCGGCGGCCGGTCGAGGTGACGTCTCGCATGAGCTGCATCCAGACAGCGCGCTGCGCCTTGTTCAGCTCCTCCAGCCGTGGCCAGTCTCGCGCCTGGAATGCCTCCCAGCGATCATGCTCTGCCGGCACGTTGTAGCGGTCGCGGAGCTCGAGGCGAAACACGTCCGACTTGGCCTGGCGGAACAGGTCGAGGAACTCGTCAGCCGGGACCTCCCGGGTCACTGCACCTCCCGGGGAAGGTCGAGGACGTCCCACGGGACCTCGACGGCGATCTCGTCAGGGGCGAGGTCACGGAGGTCGGCGAGGGCCGCAGGATCGATGATCTGCTTTCCCTGGACTACGGCGGTGTTGCGGTCGGTCTTGTACAGAGCGGGGCAGCTGCCCTCGTTGCTCGTTCCGGTCTTGCCGAGGTACGTCAGTCGCATGAGCCGTCCTCTCCGCGAAGCGATTGCGCGCGATAGCGCGTGTGCTCATCGATATTTCATTCCGTGACCAGTCACGTCAATGGTCCTGGAGGAAACAAAGAAGATGCTCCTGCTCCTCGGGGAGCATCCGTTGCCCCGGGGGAAACGCGAGGTCCTCCGCTGATGGGCGCGCTCGAGCCTCTCCCGTCCGCGACAGGACGGGCAGTGTGCAGATCTGTGCGGTAGACGCCTCCGCGAAGCGCCCCGAAGGCGCGGAGCGGCGAGAACCGACGGGAACGCGGTCGTGGGGCGACTACACCTCTGCAAGGACGTAGAGCAGGGCATTCAAGCTGGTCCCGCTGACGATGTCGCGCTTGTCGATCAGGCGGCGGATGTCCGTGAGTGGTACCCATTCGACGCGTTCGGCCTCCCACGCCTCGGTAGGCGGGCCGATGTACTGGGCGCTGTCGGCGCGGAAGATGTGGTGTTCAGAGTCGGAGATGCCGTTGGTCGGCTGTGCGTAGAGCAACGGACGCAAGGGGCCCGGCCGCCAGCCGGTCTCTTCTTCTACCTCCCGGGCGGCGGCTGCGATCGGCTCCTCACCTTCGTCGATCTTGCCGATTGGGATTTCCCATCCCCAGGTGTCGGTGATGAAGCGGTGCCGCCAGATGAGCAGCACACGATTCTGTTCGTCCGTGACGACCGCACCGGCTCCGGGCGCGGTGCGGACAAGACGGTGAGCGAGATGCCTTCCGTCCGGAAGCCCCACATCGGCCACTCGGACATCGAGCCATGGGTCGGTGTAGAGCTGTTCTTCGGAGTGCACCTTCCAGCGCATGTGGCTGCTCCCCATGGTGGACGCCTGAATCGGCACCACGCTACAAGGGGATGTCGGCCCGCTGCTTGGCGCGAGCGACAAACACCCTGACGAACTACGTGTCGTATGTGCTCAGTGCGGTTGTCACCGCCTCGATGCGCTCGGCGAGGCGCTCGGGTTCCTGCCAGAGTTGTGCTACCCAACCGGGGCCAGGCGAACGTCAGTGATGTAGATCACAGTCATGTATGCGGTGAGTCTTGGGTCAGCGATAGCCGCTGTTAGCTGCAGGTATGTCGCTCTGTGTGAAGTTTATAGTCCGGTGCCCGACTTACATGCCTCTTTACTAGCTATGACGCTATGGGGCATGATCTCCAGCTGATCATCCTTATGTTGATCTTATAGATAACTGGGGCAGCGATGCGGCGTGCCCTTCGTCTTGTGTGGAGGGTGCGGCGTGGGGCTGCTGCGTGCACGTGCTCGGCTGTTGGCAGGCGTCATGATGACTACTGCGGCTGTCATGATCTCTGGTCTCGCTGTTCCGGACCTCGTTCAGCAAGCTGCCGCTTCGACTCCCGAACAGGCCAAAGAGCCCAGCGTGCCGGGCCGCCCCGTCTCTGCCCGCAAGGATGTGATCAAGGGGGCGGAAGAGAACCGATCCGTGGCGAAGCGCGCCAACCCCACGTGGCCGAAGCCTGGCAGTGCCGAAGTGAGCGTGCCGACGACCGGCGGCCCGATTGCGCTCGCCTCTCTGCCGGTGAAGGTCGGTCCGCCTAAGACTCTGCCAGCCGGTCTGGGTACGGCTCCACCCCGGAACAGACGTCCAGTTGCGGTTGAGAAAACACGGAAAGGCAAGAGAGGCGGCGAGAAGCCGAAGGAGGCTGCCGCCGTTGTTGCGGATCCTTCAGCAGACCCTGTGACCAGGGTGAAGGCGGAGACCTTCGATGACGCGACGGCTCGTCGGCTCGGTGGTGTGGGTCTTGCTTTACGGCTCACGCGAAGCGATGGGGCTCAGCGTCCAGGGCAACTGTCGATCATGCTGGACTATTCGGGTTTCCGTGACGCGTACGGCGGTGGCTTCGCCTCACGACTGTCGGTCGTGGAACTGCCCGCATGCGTTCTGAACACGCCCCTCTCCAAGGATTGCGCAAAAGAGGCAGCGCGTCAGCGGAAGGTGCTGCCGGTATTCAACGACGTAGCCCATAACGCACTCACAACGATGGTCAAGGCCGCCCCGGCCACTGGAAGCCTCGCGGCATCTGCTTCACCGGACGCGGCCAGCGTTTACACGATCGTCAGCACGGCGTCGTCCACGGCGAGCGATGGCACCGGCTCATTCGAGGCGACCGACCTCAAACCGTCCGGCAGTTGGCAGGTTGGCCCATCGAGCGGGGACTTCACCTACTCGTATCCCATTCCGGTGCCTCCTGGACCTTCTGGCGGCGCCCCCAAGCTGTCGTTGGAGTACTCCTCGGCGTCCCTGGACGGGTTGACCGGCGCGACCAACAACCAGGCTTCCTGGGCAGGGCTCGGGTGGGATCTCGGAGTCGGGTTCATCGAACGCAAATACGACTCCTGCCCCCATTACAACCTCGGTGGAAACCACAGGTGCTGGAACACCGACGACGATCTGACCCTGTCGGTGGGCGGCAGGTCATCACGCATCGTGAAGGACTCCAGTTCGGGTGCATGGAAGACCGTTGAGGACTTCGGCTGGAAGATCAACTATGTGGCTTCCGGGGCGGAGTCCGGCTTCCCGTACTGGACCATCACCACGCAGGACGGTACGACGTATCGGCTCGGCTATCACCGAGATTCGAGCTGGCAGGTCCCGTATCTGGGAAGAGACGAAGCCGCGCCGTGTCACGACAAGTATCAGCTGGAGGGGACTGGGGCGTTCTGCCGCTTCCCGTACCGCTGGATGGTGGACCGGGAGACAGATCCCAAAGGCAACGTCATCGATTACACGTACACGGTCGAGGGCAACGAATACTGCCTGTTCGAGCCCGACTCCACCGGTTACTGCTGGGACGATGCGCTGCCCTATGACCGCGGCGGATATCTGGCGCAGGTCGCCTACGGCGCGAACGGCAACGTCGCCGGCTCGAAGCCCACCCATCGGGTGGTCTTCAACGTGGTGGACCGGGAGAACACCACCACTGGTTACAGCGACGTCCCAACCGACCTGGTGTGCCCGGAGATCAAGTGTGGTGTGGGAGCTCCTTCGTTCTTCGTCAGGAAGTGGCTGGACACGGCACTCGTCCAATCCTGGAACAGCCAGGCGAACGGGTGGGATGACGTCTCGCGCGTCGAGCTGCGTCGTGGTGGAGCGGACGTGGCCTGGCTGGACACCATCCGCCTCGTCGGGATGGCCGGAAGCGGTCCCGACGTGGCTCTGCCCGCAGTTCAATTCGATGGCGTCTTCCTGGACAACCGCGACAATTACGACTATGACACCCGGCCACGTATCCGCATGCTGCGCATCGCCGGGGTCGACAATGGCCTGGGTGGGCGTACCGAAGTGCGCTACGGCCAGCCATCCGGGTGCGGTCTGACCACTTCCGCTGACGCCCTTGTTCGCGATGACGCTAGCTGGGACTGCTATTGGGTGGACGAAGGCAGCTACGCCGATGTGAACAACGACTATCACTTCGTCGGCTCGGTGTACAACAAATGGCTGGTCACGCAGACGACCGACAAGGATCTGGTCGGTGGTTCCCCCGACGTCATCACCCGCTATCGGTATCTCGGCTCTCCTGCCTGGGGACGACCCGTCGCCAACTACTACACCGATAGCTGGTGCGCATCGGGGCACTTCGACAGCAACTGGGACTTCGTCTGCGATGCGCTGGGCGGCGAATGGACCGAGTTCCGCGGCTATCCCAGCGTCCGCGTGTTCAAGGGAAGCGGGGACGACCCGGCCGGCTACAGCGTCACCACGACGTCGTTCTTCCGAGGCTTGTACGACGAGCCCCTCGCTGACGGAACTCCGCGCCACCTGACGGTGACCGACTTCGACGGGACCGCGGTCAACGATCTACGCGGCCTGTCGGGCAGGACCTTGCAGGAGCAGACCTGGCGCGCCACAGCCACCGCTAATGAGAGCCCGATCGTGGCGTGCGTTTACCCGGAATGGGCGGACGCGGGCCCGGAGTGGTACCCCAAAGCCGCAGGTGACAAGGTGTCGCACAATGCCCGGCACTGGCAGGCGGTACGAATGACCACCGCGGAGCCGGGGACGTCGACCGACTGGAGCGACCTCGGCGCGTGCCCCACGATCACCCTCAAAGCGCCCAGCGCCTTCGCCGAGGAAGCATCGACGCGATACGAGTACGAGATCGCGGTGACGGGCGACGGGCCGGCCATCTCCGACCCGCACCTGGTCAACCAGACCAGGCAGGTCGCGAGGGAGAAGGTGTCGTCGGGGTGGCGGTACAGCGAAATCAAGACCGCCTACAACGATGATGGACTGCCCGTCACGGTGAACGATTACGGTGAGCGTGGAGTGGCCGCCGACAACTCATGCGCTGCCACGACGTACGCACGCAACACGTCGTCCGGGGCATGGATGATCTCCTATCCGGCCTCGCAAGCGCGTCGAGCCGGGGATGACTGCGCGGCCGGGACGCTCCTGGGCCGGACGATCACGTTGTACGATGGTGCGACCAGCGAAACCTCCAACGCCCCGACGAGGGGGAACCCCACCGAGGTTCGCTCCTACACCAGCGGCACCGAGTTCACCACGGCAACGTCGACTTACGACGGCTATGGGCGGAAAGTGTCGGCGACCGATCCGCTGCAAAAGACCACGACGACGAGCTACGCTCCGCCGGTCGACTGGCCCACCGACGGCATTACCGTCACCAACCCGCTTGGGCACACCGCCACCACGTGGACCTCCCCGTACTCCGGTTCAGTGATCGGCGCCCGTGACGCCAACGGGCGCGACGTGAACATCGACTACGACGCGCTGGGCCGAGCCACAACACTGTGGACACCCGCCCAGCCGAAGAGCGCGGGCACCCCGGCGGCCACGGTGTCATACACCATCCCGACAGACGCCGGCGGCGCGGTGAACGGCCCAGCCAAGACCACCGTAGCCCGGCTGCTCTCCGGATCGGGCGCGACGGCAAAGTACGCCACGAAGTATTCCTACGATGACGGACTAGGCCGTACTCGGGAAAGCCAGACGACTTCCCCCAGCGACGGCCGCATCGTGTCCCTCGTCACCTATGACACACGCGGCTTGACAGCGGCCACGACCGCGCCGGTGCACAACACCGCGCAACCCGGATCTGGTCTTCTCAATCCAGCGCTCACCTCTGTGCCGCAATGGTCCAAGCCGGTCTATGACGGACTCGGGCAGGCGATCGCTCAAGTCGACATGGCGCTCTCCGCCGAACTGCGCCGGACCACCACCGCATACCTCGGCGACCGTAGCGAGGTCACGCCACCTACCGGCGGCAAGACGGTCACCTACACCGATGTCGATGACCAGGTCACGAAGGTCGAGGAATGGAAGGACGGAAGCGCTCACTTCGACACCCTTTACGAGTACGACCTGAACGGCCAGCTCACCAAACAGATCGACGCCAACGGCAATGTTCGCACGTTCGGATATGACCTGCTGGGCCGCCGCCTTACGGGTCACGATCCCGATGCCGGCGATCCGGAGCAGAGCTTCGACGCCGCCGGCCGCTTGACCTGGTCCAAGAACGGTAAGGGCCAGAAGATCTCCTACACCTACGATGATCTCGGGCGTAAGACCGCGCAGTGGGTCGGCGATCCGGACACGGGCACCAAGCTCGCCGCATGGGTGTACGACACGGTGTCAAAGGGACAGCTGACCTCGGCGACCAGGTACGTCAACGGACAGCCGTACACGGACGCGATCACCAGCTACGACTCGATGGACCGTCCCACGGCCTCGACCTTGACGATTCCCCCCGTGGAAGGACTCCTGGCCGGCTCGTACGAGTTCACCACCTCCTACACGCCGTCCGGGGCGGTGGCTGACTTCGGCATGCCCGCTGCCGCCGGACTGCCTGCGGAGAAAGTGACGTCGACCTACACGGACCTGGGCCTGCCGGACGGCTTGAGCAGCGACCTGGGTGTATACGTCAAGGCCACGATGTTCTCCGCGACCGGCCGCTTGGCCGAACGTTCGTACGGCGGCAACGGGCAAGTCAAACGAGCCCTGACCTGGGACAACAGCACCGGCTGGCTCTCTCGCATGATCACCATGACCAAGGCCGACACTGCCAGCCCGGTCACCTCCCAGGACGACCAGTTCTTCTATGACGCCTCAGGGCAGGTCACACGCATCCTGGACGCCGCCTCCGCCGTGTCCGGCTCAACAGTCGGCCAGTCGGAGTGCTACTCCTATGACGGCCTGCACCGGCTCGAGAAGGCCTACACCACGACAGGGTCGTCGTGCACGGCCCCGCCGGACAGCCAGGGAACCGAGCCCTACAACCACACCTACGCCTACGACGCGGTCGGGAACATCACTTCGATCGACGACAACGGTCAAAGCTCGACCTACCGCTATCCCACAGCGGGGCCCTCGTCGGTCAGGCCCAACGCCGTCACCTCGATCGACCGCCCGACCGGCAGCGACACCTACGGCTACGACGACGCGGGACAGCTCACATCAAGGACGGTCGCAGGCAAGCAGGCGGCCTTCACCTGGAACGAACTCGGACAACTGGAAAAGACCACCGTCGGCGAAGACGACACCACCATGGTCTACGACGCCGACGGTGACCGCCTGATCCGCCGCGGACCCGACAAGACTGTCCTCTACCTCGGCAGCTCGGAAATCGAGCTCACCGATGGCAGGCTCACGGGAAGGCGCTACTACGCCTCACCCGACGGTGCGATGGTCGCCATGCGCACCGTCGCCCAGGGTGTCACCTGGATGATGTCCGGCCTGCACGGCTCGACCCAATTGACGATCAATGACGCGACGGGCGACGTTCGGCGGGAGCGATACCTGCCCTACGGGCAACGCCGCGGAATCGACGACTTTCCTCTCACCGACCGTGGCTTCCTCGGCAAGACGGAAGACAGCGACACCGGCCTGACCCTGCTCGACGCCCGTTACTACGACCCGTCCATCGCCAAGTTCATCTCCACAGACCCGCTCCTCGACCTGACCAGGCCCCAATGGGCCAACCCCTACAGCTACGCCGGCAACAACCCCATCGGCCTGTCCGACCCGACCGGGCTCTCGCCCTGCGTCCAGGCCGACTACAAGAATCCTCGGGACTACCGGGAGTGCAAGGAATGGGAACAGCGTCGAGGCGAGCAGCGGAAGAACTGCAAGAATCCCGATTCTAAGCAGTGCCAGGCATGGCGCAAGCGCACGCTCACGACCGAACTGCAGAAGGAAGCCGATCGCATCGCGGGGCACCTTTCTCCGCAGTACGGATTCGCGCTGGCATGCGGGAACACGGACGCGCCCGTTGACGCCGAATACTATTGCGAGTACAAATCGGGCAAGGATTACGTCGCAGGATTCTTCTTCCTGTTCTTCCCGCTCGACGGCATCGACAAATGCCTGGGCAGCAAGGACACAGGCGCCTGTTTTGAGGCCATGCTCGACACCGTCCCCGCCGCAAAGCTGGCAAAGTATGCCAAGAGATACAAAGAGATCGTATGCAATAGCTTCGTCCCTGGCACGTTGGTGCTCATGGCCGACGGCAGTCGCAAGCGGATTGAGGAGGTCCAGCTCGGGGATCGGGTGATCGCCACCGATCCGGAGACCGGCAAAACGGAGGCCAAACCTGTCATTGCGCTGATCGCAGGCGAAGGAAGCAAGAAACTCGTACAGATAACGATAGACATCGACGGCGACAAGGGAGAAGCTACCGGCATCGTGATCGCCACCGCAGGCCACCCCCTCTGGGCCGCCGACGGGAGGCGATGGGTAGATGCGGACGATCTTCGGCCCGGGATGATCCTCCGGACTGCCTCCAATGGCTATGCTGAAGTCAGCGCGGTCACCGCGTGGACGGCAGTCCAGCGGGTGTACAACCTCACCGTTTCCGATCTCCATACCTACCACGTGACCGCCGGAAGCGTTGACGTTCTCGTCCACAACGAAACGTCGTGCGGCGGCAAAATGGCATCGGCCATCGGCGACGATCCCTACCTTGTTCGTGCCGCCCAAGAAGCTGGACGAAGCAATCAGAAAGACTTGGATCGCCTATTCAATGAACTTTCGAAGGGGAACATGAATCCCGGAAGAGGCAATGGGTATCTAACGGGAACCGACGTAATGTATGCGCGAGCTAAAAACGGCGGACGACTTTTCTTTAGAAAAGTCGGCGACACGATTGTGATTGTCGGGAAGGCCAACAAAAATAATGAACCCGGAGTCATTGCAAAACTCAAAAAACTCTATGTCAAGTAGTGCATACTACTCTTGGAGTGAAGAGTCGTTCACTGTTGACATTCTTCGACTGGGGGGAGTGGACGACGAATCCATGGAGTTGGGGGACTCTATTATCACACTGCCAAACGGCGTTAGATACAGCGCTTGCATGATGACCAAAGAAGAGGTCACACGAATCATGGAACGCGAGGAAATGTCAGGCGAGTCACTTAGTGGCAGCTATTTGTGTCAGCCGGACCTGGTCATCATCAAAAATAAAGGCGCATCAGCAATGGTCGACGTGGTTCGCGACATAGTGAAGTCCGGAGACATTGCCAAACAACTTCCTCGAATCGGCGAAGACGACGAGCCAGACATGCCTGTGATGTGACGCAGGCCATCGGCGTTCAATTTGAACACCATCGACGCATCCACGTCGCCTCATGCCGCGCAGGAGTCGTATTCGGTCACGGTGGCCGTGACTGCGAACTTACTCAACGCGGCTTCGGGCGCGCATCGGTCAGGGCGCCCTCGACATGGCGAACCACGAGACCATCAGCGTTTCGAGGGTGTGCGTGTGCGCCCGCGCCCCCGCGCCGAACAGGTGGGAGGCGAGCCTCTCGGTGGTGCCGCACGGCTTTGGCCGGGCGACGGTGACCGGCCCCTGGTGGTCTTGGCGTTGGCCTGCCAGCGACCGTTACAGCGGTCAGGCCGTAACGCTTGTGGCTTGAAGATTCAGCGCGGAACCTACCCCTCGAACTCCAAGCTCTGGTATCCCCGCGCGAGCGCTACCCTTGACCGAACCCCGGGCGCGAGTCGCCGATCTTCGGCAGCTATCCGGGACGGGAGCACAGCGGCCGAACGGCGGTGCGAGACCCGTGTGGCTCCGATCAAGGGACCTGCCGGGTGGATGCGGGAGCCGTACACTGGGGCTCATGAGCAGGACCCAGCATGTGCCCTACGTTCTGGAGCAAGACGAAGATGGGATCTGGTGTGCCAGTGCCCAGCTCCGGCCCGGTGTGGGCGCGGTGGGTGATGGCCCCACCGCCGAGGCGGCGGTGGCCGACCTTCGCGAGGCGCTGATCGCGCTGATCGAGGAAGTGGGCCTCTCATCCGAAGTGACCGTGACGGTGAACGTCGCCTGATGCCACCCGTCCCTGCCCTGTCCGGCGCCCAGGTCGTGTGAGCTCTGGAGAAAGCCGGTTTCGCCATTGCCCGTGTGCGCGGAAGTCACCATGTCCTGCGCCACGACGACGGGCGGGTCGTCAGCGTCCCCGTCCACCTCGGCCGGGATCTACCCAAAGGAACCTCGCGCAACATCCTGTCCCTGACCGGGATCACCGCAGACGAGCTGACCGACCTGCTGTAGCCGCCTCAGGCATTGACTACCACATGCGCCCTGACGGCTACGCTGACTGCAACAGGGACGAACAACTGTGGTTCCCGGTGGACGGCTGCCGCGGCGACACGCATGGTCCTCCGCTGACGGGCGCGCTCCGCGCGACGGAGCTCCGGCAGCGCCTCCCGGGAAGGGCTCCGCCCCCCGAAACCCTGCTGGCTCCGCTCGCCAGTCGACCGCCCGCTGCCCGGTTACCGGATGGGCTCGTTGGAGCCCTCTCCCGCCCGCGAGAGGACGGGCAGTTTGCGAATTGGTGCGGCAGGCGCCTATGCGAAGCGTCCGAAGGGCGGAGCGGTGAGAGCTGGCGGGACCGCGGTCGTGGGCAACTACACCGCTGTAAGGGCGTAGAGCAGGGCGTTCATGCTGGTCCCGCTGACGATGTCGCGCTTGTCGATCAGGCGGCGGATGTCCGTGATCGGAACCCACTCGACGCGTTCGGCCTCCCATGCCTCGGTAGGCGGGCCGATGTATTGGGCGCTGTCGGTGCGGAAGATGTGGTGTTCAGAAAGCCTCAGTGCGCCCATCAATCTGGGCAAATCCGGGTGAACACTCCATGATGGGCCGATCTGGTGCAGGATGGATCTTCATGTGAATGCCGCCCCACGGCGGAACTTGATCCTTCGGAAGGAGCACTATGCGAGTCCTCGCTCTCATGACTCTGGGCACCACGCTTTTCTTTGCCGCCCCATCGACCGCGCAGGCCACCACCACGGGGCCGGCCGCCAGCCTGGCCCCGGTTGCGAGCGCTCAGCGTGCGGCCGCCTGGCCCGCCTGTGTGAAAGCCGGCCGCACGAAGTTGAACAACAGCGGTTGGTCTGATCCCAAGTGGCAGGTCGCGGTGTCCAACAGCTGCGCCAGCAGGATCAAGTACGCGATCGTGCGCGACCATCAGTCCGACTTCGGCTATGTGGAGGTCGCCCCCGGTAAGACCCACCGCCGCAACATCGGCAAGTACTCCTTCGGGCATGGCGCCTCCGAGCCCGACGGCGTGAAGATCTACTACCGGGGTACCCGCTACACGAAGCGCTTCTGACGGCGGGCGTGGGCGGCAGAGGACACCCCTGCTGCCGCCCCCTGAAGCTTGCTGACGGCAGGCTCATGAAGTGCCGCACGGATCCGTGACCTGCTCGACCAACTCGGCGAATCCGATGTGCCGGTAGGTCGGCACCCGCGCGGATCGGCCAATGACTCGAATTGAGGACCAAGTTGGGCGAATTGCCTGGCGTGTCGCACTAAGATCCCGCAGGTGATCGAGAAGAAGGGGAACGTTTCCTGGGCGAGGCTGCCCGCCCTCGGAGCGGTCCTGATCGTTCTCACCACTGCGGCGGGCTGCGCACAGTGGTTCCGGAACGCGGACGAATCCCACAGACCGGCACCTGTAGGAGAAGCCACGCGACCAACCCCGCAGATGTCGGATCCATCGAGGGTGAATGCTCAGGTAGCAGCGAGCCGATCGAACGTGGTCAAGCTGATCGGTAACGCTCCCTCCTGCAACAACACCAGGCCAGAAGGGACGGGATTCGCCTACGAGCCTGAACGAGTGATGACCACCGCGCACCTGGTCGCAGGCACCGCCGGCCCCATTACGGTGATCGGACCAGACGGAAAGCGCTACAAGGGCAGAGTCGTCCTCTTCGACCCAAGCCGTGATGTCGCCGTGCTGCGGGTGCCGAGCCTGCGCGCCAGATCGCTGGTCTTCGGCCCGATCAAAGCCGGCGAAAGCGCTATCGTCGCTGGATATTCAAAGGGCGAGGACCTCACTGTGACGTCGGGCAAGGTCAGCCGCGGCACTATCGCGCATGGCCCGGACATCTACCACGAGCGCCAAATCCGCCGCGAAGTCCACATCGTTCATGCGCCCGTCAAGGCAGGGGTTCCGGGCGGACCTCTGCTCAGGTCCGACGGAACGGTCTCCGGCATGGTCTTTGCTAGTGATATTCGTAAGCCCAGCGGCTACGCGCTTTCAGCCGCAGAAATCATCCGCTCGGCGATGGACGGCACGGCCGCCACCGCGACCGTATCCACGCAGGGATGCGATTGAGGCAGCGGCCCGCGATCACCTTGCGCTCTCCGCGGCTCAGCGTGCTGCCACCGCACAGGAGTTGATGCGCGGGGTTATCCCGGGGCCTTGCGGCTGAGGTGTTCCCAGGCGCGGTATTCGGCGGCGCGCGCCTGGTCCATCTGCTGCACCAGGTCGTAGGAGTGGCCGCCGACGATCAGCCGCAGGGGCGGGTCCGGCAGGTCGACCAGTTCCATGATGACCGGGGCGGCGGTGCTCGGGTCGGGTCCCGCGTCGTCGCCCCACATCTCGGCCAGCTTGGCGCGCAGCGGGTCGTAGCGGGGGTTCGGCTGCGTGGCCGTGGTGCCGGTGGTGAACAGTCCGGTGTTGTAGCCGCCCATCTGCAGGATGGTGACCTTGATGCCGAACGGCTCCACCTCCATGGCCAGGGACTGGCTGGCCGAGTCGAGCGCCGACTTGCCCGCCGCGTACAGGCCGACCGAGGCGACGCCGCCGCCCGAGCCCATCGAGGTGACCTGCAGGATGTGTCCTGAGCCCTGTTCGCGCAGGTGCGGGACGACGGCCTGGGCCACCCAGAGCGCGCCGAAGAAGTTGACGTCGAAATGGGCCCTGATCTGCTCTTCCGTGGCCTCTTCCAGCATGCCGTACAGCAGCCCGCCGGCGTTGTTGACCACGATGTCGAGCCGTCCGAACGCGGCTGCCGCCCGGTCCACGCCCTCGCGTACGGCGGCCCGGTCGGACACGTCGAGCGGCATCCGTACGAGAGTGTCGGGATATTTCCGGCAAAGGTCGGCCAGCGGCTCGACGTCGCGCGCGGTGGCCACGACCCGCTCTCCCGCGGCCAGCGCCGCCTCGGCGAACGCCCTGCCCAGGCCTCGGGACGCGCCGGTGATGAACCATACACGGGTCATGAAGATCCTCCTCGGAACGAGACGAGACGTGGCGTCTCGCTAAGCGGACACTCTATACGACCGTCAATCGCCGTCAAGACGGACCGTCTCGTCTCGCTCTGCTGCTATGCTGAGCCGCATGTCCAAACCACCCGACCCGGCCCGCCGCAGCGAGCGCTCGCGCCAGGCCATCCTCGACGCGGCCCGCGAGCTGGTCTCCGAGGTGGGATACGCCAAGCTCTCGATCGAGGCCATCGCCGCACGCGCCGGCGTGGGCAAGCAGACGATCTACCGCTGGTGGCGGTCCAAGGGGGCCGTGGTCTTCGACGCCTTCCTCGCCCTCAGCCAGGTCGGCGACACCATCGCGCTGCCTGACACGGGTGACATCGAGGCCGATCTCAAGGCGGTGATGCGGGCGACGGCGGCCGAGTTCGCCGATCCGGAGTTCGAGGCGCCGATCAGGGCGCTCAACACGGAGATCATCAACGATCCCGAGCTGGCCGCGCAGTACCGCGAGAAGCTGGCGGGCCCGGTCGACGAGGCGAAGAAGGCCCGGCTGCGCAGCGCGCAGCAGGCCGGCCAGATCGCCGCCGACGCCGACCTCGACCTGGCCCTGGAGCTGCTGTACGCCCCCCTGTTCCAGCGCTGGCTGCACCGCTCTGGCCCGCTCACCGCGGAGTACGCCGACGCCCTCGTCGACCTCGCGCTCAAGGCCCTGCGCCCGGACTGACCGCGATCTCAGCCGGCACGGAAGTCGGCGATGATCTCCTCGAGGTGGCGCAGGGCGACCTCGACGCGTACCGGGTCGTCGTAGTAGGGATCGTCAGGCACCGGGAGCGACGCCGCGACGCCCCAGCCGCGGCCCCGCGCCCAGGTCGCGTCGTCCACGCCGAGCGTCTCCCTGAAGACGCCGCGAGCCTGCGGAGGCAGGAACTTCCACGCGGCCAGCAGGTCCACGGCGGGGTCGCCGACGGCGAGCGTGCCGAAGTCGATGACGGCGCTCAGCCTGCCCTCGACGGTCAGGAGATTGCCGGTGGCGAGGTCGCCGTGGATCCACACCGGCGGGCGGTCCCAGGCGGGGGCCGTCAGGGCCGCCTCCCACACGGCCGTCACCGCGTCGGTGTCCGCCATCCCGCGCAGCGCCTCGATCTTGGGGCGGACGCGGGCCTCGACGGCCAGTGAGTCCCGCTCGTCGCCCATCGGCACGCCGCGGAACGCGTTGCTCCACGAAGGGCCGGGGCCGCCGGTCGCGTCGATCCCCTGCAGCGCGCGGACGAATCCGGCCAGTTCCTTGGCCGCCTGGAGGGGATCCGCCAGCTCCTCCGTGGTCTCGCCCGCCAGCCACCGGTAGACCGACCAGGGGAAGGGATAGCCTTCGCCGGGCTCGCCCTTCGCGAGCGGCTCGGAGATCGGCAGCGGCAGGTGCGGGGCGATCCGCGGCAACCAGCGGTGCTCGCGCTCCACCTGCCCGACCCACCGGCGGTAGCGGGGCAGACGTACGGACATGTCGTCCCCGAACTGGAACGTCGCGTTGTCCATCCCGGAGCGCGGCACGGGGCGGAGGGGCAGGCCCGCCCACTGGGGGAACTGCGCCGCGAGCAGGCGGCGTACGAGGGCCTCGTCGATCAGCGGGTCCTGGGGTTCAGACGTCGACACGAACGGCTCCTTCTGGCTGAGAGGTGGGGGAGGGGCGCAGGACCGGGGCGAGCAACGTCAGCAGCACGACCACGCCGGTGATCATCGCGAACGCGGCGGGGTAGCTGAGCGCGCCCGCGACCCAGCCCGTCACGGCAGGGGCGATCAGGCCCGACATGTAGGTGATCGTCGCCACGCCGGCCACGCCCTCGCCCGGAGTCGTGCCCGCGTTGCCCGCCGCCGCGATCACGAGTGGCACGATCAGCGCCACTCCCAGCCCGACCAGGGCGAACCCGGCGATGCCGAGCGCGGGCGTGCGGGCCGCGACCACGAGGGCGCCGCCGACCGCCGCCAGGGCCCCGCCCGCCCTGACGGTCGCCACCGGACCGAGCCGGCGGATCACGCGGTCGCCCAGCAGCCGCGCGCTCGCCATGCAGAGCATGAAGACGGTGTACCCGGCGGCGGCCAGTCCGGGACCGGCGTCGGCGACGGCGGTGAGGTAGACGGCGGCCCAGTTCGAGCTGGCGCCCTCGGCGAACGTCGCGCAGAACCCGACCAGCCCGATGGCCAGGATCGCGCGCGTGGGCAGCGCGAAGCGCCGCGGCGGGGGCGCGTCGGGCACGGAACCCGCCATCCCGCTGTCGGGGAGGAGGCCGCGGCCGGCCGCCGCCCCGAGGCCGAGCAACGCGAGCGACATGGCCCCGAGGTGGATCCGGGCGTCGACGCCCGCGTGGGCGGCCAGGGCGCCGACACCGCCGGCGGCCAGACTGCCGACGGACCACATGCCGTGCAGCCCCGACATGATCGAGCGGCCCAGGTGCCGTTCGAGGACGACGGCGTGCGCGTTCATCGCGACGTCGCACATGCCCGCCGCCGCCCCGAACAGCAGGAACGCCCCGAACAGCCACACGGGCGACGGCGCGAGGGCGGGCAGCGCCAGCCCGGCGCACCACAGCGCGAGGAGGGCGCGCGTGGCGGCGCGGTTGCCGAAGTGGTAGGCGAGGCGGCCGGCCATCGGCATGCCGACGAAGGCGCCGATCGACGGACACAGCAGCGCGAGGCCGAGGGTGCCGGGGCTGAGGTGCAGGTGCTCCTGGATCCAGGGGATGCGCGTGGACAGGCTGCCGGCGACGGCGCCGTGCGCGGCGAAGACGGCCGCGATCGCACGATGATGGCTCACGTCCTGAAAATTATCAGGCAGGCTTCCTGATGGAAACAGATTTTAGGCAGGCTCCCTGACTATTATGAGGGCCGTGAGGACCGCGACCCCGGCCATGGCCCGGGCGATCAATGACCGGCTGGCGCTCGACCTGCTGCTGGAGCACGGGCCGCTGACCGCGCCCCAGCTCCGCACGATGACCGGGCTGTCCAGGCCCACCGTGTCCGACCTGATCGAGCGGCTCATGGCAGGCGGCCTCATCGAGGTCACGGGCGAGACCGGGGAGGACCGGCGGGGCCCGAACGCGCGCCTGTACGGGCTCGTGGCCGACCTGGCCCACGTGGCCGGGGTTGACGTACGGCGCGACGCCGTCAACGTCACGGTCGCCGACATCACCGGGCGAGTGGTCAGCGAGGCCAGGACGACGATCGGCGCGCGAGCCGACCTGGCGGACATCATCGCGAAGGTGGTCGGGGGCGCGGTGGGGCAGCGCGCGCTGGACACGGTCGTGGTCGGCGCGCCGGGGCTGGTCGATCCGCGTGACGGGGAGCTGGTGTCGCCCAACGACGTGCCCGGGTGGCGGCGCGGCATGATGGCGTCCGTACGCGAGCGCGTGGGCGTGCCGGTGACCTTGGAGAACGAGGTGAACCTCGCCGCCGTCGCCGAGCTCCGCACCGGGGCCGCGGTGGGGAGCGCGGACTTCGTGCTGCTCTGGCTGGACGACGGCGTGGGGGCGGCGGTCGTGCTCGGGGGGCGGTTGCGCCGGGGGGTGTCGGGCGGCGCGGGCGAGATCGGGTTCCTCGAGGTGGGGGGCGTGTCCTTCTGCGATCTGGTGGACGCCGGCGTCGTACGTGGGTTCGGGCAGGACGAGCTGGCCCGGCGGATCGCGCACGGCGCCTTCGCCTTCGCCACCCTCCTCGACCCCGGCCTCGTCGTCCTCGGCGGCTCGACGGGCCATGAGGGCGGGGACGAGCTGGCCGAGCTGGTCGCCGGGCACCTGCGGGAGCTGGCTCCGACGCCGACCGAGGTCCGCGCCAGCACGGTCAAGGGCAACGCGGTGCTGCAAGGCGCCGTGCTGACCGCCCTGGACCTGGCCCGCGACCACGTCTTCGGCTGACCGCCGTCGCTTCGGGCGGGTCAGGCGAGGGCCGTGATCAGCCCCATCGCCAGCGCCGTGCGCTCCGGGATGTGCTCCACCAGCACGTGCTCGTGCCGCGCGTGCGCCCCGTCCCCCACGGCCCCCATCCCGTCCAGCACGGGCCGCCCCAGCGCGGAGACGAAGTTCCCGTCGCTGGCGCCACCCACCGACGCCTCCTCCAGCAGCCACCCGAACCCGGCCGCCACCTCCCGCGCCTCCTTGAACAGCCGCCGCGAGGCCGGGTTGGACGTCATGGGCGGCCGGTTCCAGCCCCCGGTGGTGGAGATCGACACCCGCGGATCCGACGCCTGCAGCGCGGCGAACACGTCGTCGATCCGCCCCATCTCCGCCGGCTCCGTCACGCGCACGTCGATGCCGCAGCTGGCGTGCCCGGCCGCCACGTTGCGCCCGGTGCCGCCGGTGATCAGTCCGACGTTCACGGTGGTCCCGCGCTCGCGGGAGCCGGCCCGGGCCACCGTGGTGACGATCTCGGCCAGGGCGTGGATCGCGCTCGCCCCCGCGTACGGGTCGAGCCCGGCGTGCGCCTCCACCCCGGCCGCGTTCACGTTGAACAGCCCCACGCCCTTGCGGGCGGTCTTGAGCGCGCCGTCGAGTGACGCCTCGAAGACCAGGCTCGCCAGCGCGTCCGCGCTCGCGTTCTCGATGTGCTTGCGCGAGGTCAGGCTGCCGATCTCCTCGTCCCCGTTGAAGAGGAACCGCACGCTCGGATGCGGCAGCCCCAGCTCCCGCAGCCCGCGCAGCGCCCAGATCGACTGGACGAGGCCCGTCTTCATGTCGAACACGCCCGGCCCCGTGGCCTTGCCGTCCGCCACCGCGAACGGCCACTCGGCGAGCGTCCCCGTCGGCCAGACGGTGTCGTAGTGGCAGAGCATGAGCACGGTCCCCGGCGCGGTGCCCTCGTACATCAGCTCCAGGATGTCGCCGTGCGGCCCGCCGATGTGCAGCACCTCCTCGTCCGGCGTGCCGAGGCGTTCGACGGCCCGGGCGCGGATCGCGCGCAGCCCCTTGACCAGCAGGGGCTTGTCATAGCTGTAGGTCTCCAGCTCCACGGCGGCCTTGAGGTCGTCGAGCATGGCCGGGAGGGCCTGCCGGGTCCAGTCGGTGATCAACACGGGTATCCTTCCGATGAATCAGCCGGCATTAGCCCGTCTCCTTTTCCCCATATTTCGGTCAACCATTACATGGGGTAAGGGCACTTCCTGACAAGTGCTCCGGTCGAGGGATGGACGTTCAGGCGACCGGGACCGGTTCCCTGAGCGGCAGGCGTACCTCGAACCACGTCTCGCCCGGCACCGAGCGCACCTTGATCTCCCCGCCGTGCCGTCCGGCCACGATCCGGTAGGAGATGTCGAGGCCGAGACCGGTGCCCTGGCCCACGCTCTTCGTCGTGAAGAACGGCTCGAAGATCCGCTCCTTGATCGCGTCGGGCACGCCTGGACCGGTGTCGCCGACCTCGATGATCGCCTCGTCCTCGTCGTGCGCGGTGCGGATCGTCAGCGTGCCCGCCTCGCCCATCGCGTCGAGCGCGTTGTGGATGAGGTTAGTCCACACCTGGTTGAGCTCGCCCGCGTAGCACGGGATGAGCGGCAGCGTGCGGTCGTAGTCGGTGACCACGCTGATGCCCGGCGGGATCTTCCCGCGGAAGATCGCGATCGTGCTGTCGAGCAGGTCATGCACGTCCACCTGCTGGAACGGCGCCCGGTCCATCTGCGAGTACTGCTTGGCCGAGCTGATCAGCGACGTGATGCGCTCGGTGGCCTCCGTCACCTCGTTGAGCATCTGGGAGATCTCGATCGCCTTGGCCAGCCAGTGCAGCGCGTCGGAAGCTCGATCCTCGCCCACCTTGGCGCGGACCTTCTCCAGCTCCTTGTTCGAGAACCCGGCGTTGACCAGCGCGGGAGCGAGATCCCAGGCGTTCTCGACGCCCAGCTCGTCCAGCGCCTCGCCCAGCTCGTCCTCGGCGTCGGAGATCTCCAGCGGCGTGCGCTGCGGCATCTTGCCCAGGTTGTCCGTGCAGGACTCCTGCCAGTCGATCAGCGCGCGCAGCTTCTCCGGCGGGATGCCCGCCTCGGCGAGCTGGGCGAGCTGGATCCGCGAGGTCCTGACCAGCGTGCGCAGCTCGCTCGCCGCGCGCACGGCCGCCGCGGCCGGGTTGTTCAGCTCGTGCGTGAGCCCGGCCGTGATGGTGCCGAGCGCGGTCAGCCGCTGCCGCCGGTCGATGATCTCTCTTTGCATCCGTCCGCCCGACAACATGCCGTCGAGCAGGTGCATCGCCATCGGGAACCACTCGGCCACGATGTAGCCGAACTTCTTGGCCGGCAGCAGGAACATCCGCGTCGGCGCGGTGGCCCGCAGCGTGTGCTGGTACGTCTGCGGCGCCCGGTCCCCGAGGTAGGCGCTGGTGGCGCCCCCGTAGACGCCGGGCTGGGAGGTGCGGGGCATCGCCACGGTCCCGGCGCTGACGGTCTCGCTGATCATCTGGATCTCGCCATCGAGCAGCACCGCGAAGCACTCGGCCGGGTCGCCCTGCCGGATGATCATCTCCTCCTGGGCGAACGTCCGCACCTGCCCGCTGCTGGCGAGCTTGGTGAGCTGCTCGTCGGTCAGCCGCTCGAAGAGGAAGAGCTTGCGCAGTTCATCGATGTCGACAATTTCGCTCATTGCTTCTCCAGATAGCGATGCACGAGCGCGACGGCCATCGCGCCCTCGCCGACGGCGGAGGCCACTCTCTTGATCGACTCGGCGCGTACGTCGCCCGCGGCCAGCACCCCGGGCACGTTCGTCTCCAGGTAGTACGGCTCGCGCCGCAGCGGCCAGTTACGCGGCCGCTTCCCGCCCTGCACCAGGTCGGGACCGGTCAGCACGAACCCCTTCTCGTCCCGCTCGATCGTCTCACCCAGCCAGGCCGTGTACGGCTCGGCCCCGATGAACACGAACAACCACTGCGCGTCCACCGTGCGCATCTCGCCCTTGGTCGAAAGCGTCAGCCGCTCGAGGTGGTCGTCGCCCTCGCCGCCGACGACCTCCGTCTGGAGGTGCACCTCGATGTTGGGGAGCGCGGCTATCTGCTCGATGAGGTAGTGAGACATGGACTTCTCCAAACCATCACCCCTCACCAACAAATGGACCTTGCTCGCGAATCCCGCCAGGTAGACCGCTGCCTGTCCGGCCGAGTTGGCCGCGCCCACGATGTGGACCTCGGTGTCCTTGCAGGACGGCGCCTCGGTCAGAGCCGCGCCGTAGAAGACGCCCCGGCCCACGAACTCGTCCAGCCCCGGCGCCTGCAGGCGGCGGTAGGTGACGCCGGTCGCCAGGATCACCGCGTGCGCCGCGATCTCCCCGCCGTCCTTGAACCCGACCACCCGTGCCTGGCCGCGCGTCTCCAGCGAGACCACCTTGCGCGCGGTCAGCAGCTCCGCCCCGAACTTCAGCGCCTGCCTGCGGGCCCGGTCGGCGAGCTGCTGCCCCGAGACGCCGTCGGGGAAGCCCAGGTAGTTCTCGATCCGGGAGCTCTGCCCCGCCTGGCCGCCCGAGGAGTAGGCCTCGACCAGCACGGTGTTCAGCCCCTCGGAGGCGCCGTAGACGGCCGCGCCGAGCCCGGCGGGGCCGCCGCCCACCACGATCAGGTCGTAGAAGTCGGTGGCCGGGGTGGTCGACAGGCCCACCGCCGTGGCCAGCGCGGCCTGGTCGGGCGACTCCAGCGTGGTGCCCTCGGCGGTCACCACCAGCGGCAGGTGGCAGCCCTCGCCCGCGGCCTTCACCAGCTGTGCGCCCTCCGGGTCCTCCGCCAGCATCCACCGGTACGGCACGTGGTTGCGCGCCAGGAAGTCACGCACCTTGTACGACTGCGCCGACCACCTGTCGCCCACCACCCGCAGCTCGGCCCGCTCGACCCGGTCCGTGCGCATCCAGGCGTCGAGCTGGCCGTCGATCACCGGGTAGAACTTCTCCTCCGGCGGGTCCCACGGTTTGAGCAAATAGTGGTCGAGGTCCACCACGTTGATCGCCTGGATCGCGGCGTCGGTGTCGGCGTAGGCCGTCAGCAGCACCCTGCGCGCGTACGGATACATGTCCATCGCGGCCTCGAGGAACTCGACGCCGTTCATCTGCGGCATGCGGTAGTCGGCCAGGATGGCCGCCACGTCGTCACCCCGCAGGCGCATCTGCTTGACCGCCTCGATGCCTTCCCGGGCCGCCTCGGCGCGGACAATCCGGTATTCCTGGCCATAGCGGCGTCTCAGGTCGCGGGCCACCGCCCGCGAGACGCCTGGGTCGTCGTCCACCGTAACGATGACCGGCTTGTCCATGTTTTCTCCCCACTGGTCCCTAATAGGAAGCATGTCATGTGCGGCAGAGTCAGTGAGCACTCGCTCATATCATGGGCGGATGCGCACACGCGATCGCATCATTGACGCCGCCGAGCAGGCGATTCGTGAGTTCGGCATCGCGGGTGCCACCACCAAGCGCATCGCCCACCTGGCGGGCTGCTCGGAGGCGCTGCTCTACAAGCATTTCGCCGGCAAAGAGGCGCTCTTCCTCGCGGTCCTGCTGGAGCGGCTGCCCGCGCTCGCCCCCGCGCTGGCGCGGCTGCGCCTCAGCGCCGGCCAGGGCGACCTGGCCGCGCACCTCACCGAGTTCGCGCTGATGGCCCTGGAGTTCTACCGCAAGGCCGCGGGCATCGCGTCCGGCGTGCTGGCCGACCCGTCCCTCATGGCGGGGTTCAGGGGCATGCTGGCCGAGAGGGAGGCGGGACCGCATCTGCCGATCCGGGCGCTGGCCGAGATCCTGCGGGCCGAGCAGCGCGGCGGCCGGCTCGACGAGGTGATGGACGCCGACGCCGCCGCCGCGATGCTGATGGGCGCCTGCTTCCACCGGGCGAACCTGTCCTACTTCGTGGAGCTCCCCGACGAGGACGGGCTCTGGGCCGCCGCGATCGTGCGCACGCTGGTCAGGAAGTGACGCTCAGGCGATGACGCGGCTCTCGCCGCCGTCCACCAGCATCGAGATCCCGTTCACGAACGACGCCCGCTCGCTGGCCAGGAACGCCACCACGTCCCCCACCTCCTCCGGACGCCCGATGCGCCCGACAGGCACCGCCTCGCCCCGCTGGGCGAGGGCCTCCTCGTCGCCTGCCATGCTCCGCAGCCGCTCGGTGTCGATGGGCCCGGGCATCACGTTGTTGACCAGCACGCCGTCGCGGGCGACCTCGCGGGCCAGGGTGCGTACGACGCCGGCCACGGCCGAGCGGGTGGCGTTGGACAGCGCCAGGCCGTCGATCGCCTCCCTGGCCGACCTGCTGGTGACCGTGACGATGCGCCCCCAGCCGCGCGAGCGCATCTCGGGCAGGACCGCGCGGATCAGGCGTACGGTGCCCAGCAGGTTGCGCTCGACGGCGACCTCCCAGTCGGCCAGGCTGGCCTGGTCGAAGCGGCCCGCCGGCGGCCCGCCCGCGTTGGCCACCAGGATGTCGATCGGGCCGAGCACCTCGCGCGTCTCCTCGACCACCCGCCGGGCGGCGGCCGGGTCCTCCACGTCCGCCAGCACGGCGTGCACGATCTTGCCGTACTCCTGCAGCTGCACCACTGCGTCCGCGAGCCGGTCCGGGTTGCGGGCGCTGACGCAGACGTCGCAGCCCTCCCGTGCGAGGCTCTTGGCCGCCGCGAGCCCGATGCCCGCGCTGCCTCCGGTGACGAGGGCGACCTTGCCCGAGATGCCGAGATCCATAGGGGCGACTATAGATCGTGCGGGGGTGGCTGAGCAGGTCGCCCGGCCGGCACTCCAGCGCTCAGTCCGGGGTGACGCGGGTGAGTTTGTCCGGGTTCACCATGCTGTAGATCTCCTTGATGCGGCCGTCCCGGATGTCGAACGCCACCAGCTGCCGGTATCCGGACACCCGCGTCCAGATGGCCGGATGGCCGTTGACGTCGAGCACCTGCGTCTCCGGGGAGCCGTACTTGTTCCTCAGGCCCAGCACGAAGGCCGCCACCTTGCGGCGCCCCAGGATCGGCCGCAGGGCGGCCCTGACCTTGCCGCCGCCGTCGGTGTAGGCCACGACGTCGTCGTGGAGCAGCTCGGTGAGCGCGGCCAGGTCGCCGCCCGAGGCCGCGTCCATGAACTTCGTCAGCAGCCTGGTGTGGTCCTCCGCGGACGGCTGGAACCTGTCACGCCCCTGGGCGAGCCGCACGGAGGCGCGGTGGTGCAGCTGCCTGGCGTTGGCCACGGAGGAGCCGACGATCTCCGCGATCTCGTCGTACGGGAGCTCGAACGCCGCACGCAGCACGAACACCGCCCGCTCCGGCGGCGAGAGCCGCTCCATCAGGTGCAGGGTCGCGTACGAGACGGTGTCACGCAGCTCGGCGGTGTCCAGCGGCCCCGCCTCCGCCGTCATCACCGGCTCGGGCAGCCACGGCCCCGTGTACGCCTCGCGCCTGACCCGCGCGGAACGCAACTGGTCGAGCGCCAGCCGCGAGACCACGGTCAGCAGGAAGGCCCGCGGCTCCTTGACCTCGCTCCGGTCGGCGCCCTCCCACCGCAGCCAGGCCTCCTGCACGATGTCTTCCGCGTCCCACATGCTGCCGAGCAGTCGGTAGGCCAGCCCCAACAACATGGGGCGATACTCCTCGAACTCCACGGCGGCATCATCTCCCGTCGCCAAGGCGGTCGGCGTGCCGGGCCCCAGTTGAACTTCCCGGCTGGAAATGCCGCGGTAAGCATGATGAGCTTGGGAAGTGGCGAGAAATCTGATCCTGTCAGGAGGACTGTTCCACGACTTCGCCGCCACGTCGGCCGCGCTCGCGGAGGTGCTCGCCGAGGTGGGGGTCGAGTCGGAGATCACCGAGGACATCGCGGGCGCGCTGAGCGAGCCGTCGGAGGTCCAGCTCATCACGGTCAACGCGCTGCGCTGGCAGATGGCCCAGGACCGCTTCGCCGACCTGCGTGCCGAGTGGCGCTTCGCGTTACCGGCCGAGGCCCGCACCACTCTCCTCGACCACCTCGAGCGGGGCGGCGGGCTGCTGTGCATGCACTCGGCGTCGATCTGCTTCGACGACTGGCAGGGCTGGTCACGCGTCCTGGGCGGCTGCTGGTCCTGGCCCAAGTCCCACCACCCGCCGCTGGGGTGGACGGGGGTGCGGGTGCACGGCGGACACCCCGTGGTGGACGGCCTGCGGGACTTCGACGTGGTGGACGAGGTCTACAGCGACCTCGACATCCTGTCCGACGTCCGGCCGCTGGCGTCGTCGAACGGCCAGCCGCTGATCTGGTCGCGGCCGGTGCGCCGGGGCCGGGTGTTCTACGACGCCCTGGGCCACGACACCAGGTCGTACGAGAACGAGGTGCACAGGACGCTGCTCCAGCGGGCCGCGCTGTGGCTGCTGAAGCGGCCCGTCACCATCACGGAGTGAAGGACCAGCCGGTCCAGCGGGTGACGTCCACGAGGATGACCGGGCCGTCGGGCCGGTGCTCGTGATACTGGCCGTATTTGGCGGCCAGCGCCTCGACCGCCGGCTCCCGTTCCGGTCCCTCCTCCACGACCCTGGCCAGGCCGTCGGCGCGCGCCCACCACAGCCGGGCCCAGTCGTCCTCGTAGTGGTCGGCCAGCAGGCTGACCCGCGGGTTCTCCCGGATGTTCCGCAGGCGCCGCAGGTCGGTGGTGCTCTTCGGCTTGTGGTCGATGGCGGTCACCACCTGGTCGGCGACGACGGCGAAGGTGACGGGCACCAGGTGAGGGGTGCCGTCGCCGCTCGCCGTGGCCAGCCGTGCCACCCGCTCTCCCCGGAACCTCGCGCGGGCCCGCTCCCCGTCCATCCCCTCATTGTGGTGTCCGGGAAAGGCGTCCGGAACCTACAAGACCGCATGTCGCCCGCGTGGGCAGGATGACCGCATGAACGTGAACCTTGCCGCGGTCCCCGGTTTCCTCGCCGGGCACGCGCGTGTGCTGGATCGCCGCCGCTACGACCTGCTCATGGGCGACGGCGACGCGGCCTCCGTGCTGGCCGCACTGGACGCCTACCGCAACCCGGACGGCGGCTACGGCTGGGGGCTGGAGCCGGACCTGCGCTCACCCGAGAGCCAGCCGGGAGCCGCTTTGCATGCCTTCGAGGTGTTCGAGAACGCCGCCCCCACGACCGCGCCGCAGGCCGTGGCGCTGTGCGACTGGCTGGAGTCGGTCACGCTGCCCGACGGCGGGCTGCCGTTCTCGCTGCCGCTCACCGTCTCGGCGGCCACCGCCCCTTGGTGGGCGGGCGGCGACGCGACCACCTCGTCCCTGCAGATCACCTCGATCTCCGCGGCCGCCGCCCACCGCGTGGCCGCCCACGACCCGGCCGTGGCCGGGCACCCGTGGCTGGAGCGGGCCACGCGTTATTGCCTCGACGCGATCCAGGCGCTCGACGCGGCGCCGCACGCGTACGTGCTGGTGTTCGCCGTGCGTTTCCTCGACGCCGTGTACGACAGCCGGCCCGGGGCGGCCGACCTGCTCAAACGGCTCGGCGCCCACATTCCGGCGGACGGGCGGGTGCCCGTCGAGGGCGGCACCGAGAACGAGGCGCTGCGTCCGCTGGACTTCGCCCCCGACCCGGGCCGGCCGGTCCGCGACCTGTTCGAACCCGAGGTGATCGCCGCGGACCTCGTCCGGCTGGCGGGGGAGCAGCACGACGACGGCGGCTGGAGCGTGGACTACGCGCGCATCTCGCCCGCCGGGGCGCTCGAGTGGCGCGGGGCCGCCACCGTGCACGCCATCGAGGTGCTGCGCGCGAACGGCGTGATCTAGGCCCCGCCGGGGGAAAGTCGCATAAGGAAGGTCGCCTAAAGGGACAGGCGGCGGGCCGACTCGGACTCCTGGGCCATGCGGCGCAGCGCGTCGAACGCCCTGCCGTACAGGACGGTGCCGAGCACCAGGGCCTCCACGGCGGCGTCACGCGGGCCGTGGAACGGGACGGTGTCCATCTCGACCTCGGACACCAGCTTCCGCGCGGCTTCGGCGTACGGCGCCAGGTCGATGTGGATGCCGAGCTGGCGCATCCGGACGAGCGTCTGGGCCAGCTCGTCGCGGGTGGGGGCGTGCGGGGCGATGTCCCACCCCAGGTCGGCGATGAGACGGTCGACATGGTCGCGGGCGATCTGCCAGTCCTCGCCGGGCTCCGGCTCGACGGCGGCGCTTAGGGCGTAGTGGGCCGTGCCCAGCATCTCGTGCACGGGGAGGGACTCGTCCTCGACCGCCGCGATGACCTTCTTGATCGAGGCCACGGGGAGCTTGCCGACTTCGAGCAGGGCCCGGATCAGGCGCAGTCTGCGCAGGTGGGACTCGTCGTACTCGGCTCTGGTCGCGGCCGTCTGCTGCCCCTGGTGCAGCAGGGATTCGCGGAGGTAGTACTTGATCGTCGGGATGGCGACACCGGACTTGGCGCTGAGTTCGGAGATGCGCATCGCTAGATAATAGCGCTATCCAGATCGGGCGAGGTGGCGGGCCGCGCTGAGGAGCTCGTGCACGTCGGTCTGGCGGTTCCAGAGGAAGACCACCTCCAGCGGTGGCACGTCCTCTTTTATCGGGATAAATCTGAGTGCGTCGGGGATTGTCGTGCCCTCGTGCACGCACAACGCGTAACCCGCGCCCTCCTCCACCATGTTGACGACCAGGTCGTGCGTGGCCGCGGCCGGGCCGAGGCGGGGGTGGAGGTGGTGCCGTACGAACCCCTCCAGGAAGCGGCGGGCCCCGGCCACCGCGTCGGACTCCGGCATGACCAGCGGCTCGGCCGCCAGGTCCGCCAGCGAGAGCGTCTCGTGCGCCGCCAGGGGGTGGTCGCGGTGGAGCAGCGCGCGCACCGGGAAGCGGTGGACCAGCATGCGGGCCACGCCCCTGGGCAGCGAGCCCGGGGCGTAGCCGAGCCCGGCCTGCAGGGTGCCGTCCACGATGGAGACGATCTGCTCGGCCGTCCCCATCGGCGCCACCCGCAGGTTCGAGGTCTGGAGCTGGGCGAGCAGGCGGGCGACCACGTCGGCCAGCCCGTCGGCCACGCCCAGGCGCGCGCTCTGGGCCGTGCACCTCGCGGCGGCCACGGCCCGGTCGAAGGCGTCGACCGCGACGGTGGCCTGGGCCAGGAACGCCTCGCCGGCCTCGGTGAGCTGGACGCCGCTCGACGAGCGGCTGAACAACTCGACCCCGATCTCCTTCTCCAGTGCCCTGAGCTGCTCTGACAGCGTCGGCTGCGCGATGTGCAGCACGGCGGCGGCCCGGCGCAGGCTGCCGGCCCGTGCGATCGCCATCGCGTACCGGACGTAGCGTAGATCCATCCCTCACCTCGGCGTGATGATGGGCTATCGGTTGATCACACCTCCGTATTACAAGAGGGGCTGGCTCCGGTGAAGATACGGTGTTATCCGCCATAGGGGACATTTATGGCAGTGGGCGAGCAAGCGCTTGTGGCGGATGAGGGCTCCGGCTAGCGTGGCGGCGACCGGGCGCGATCGTTCGGGCGTCCGGTGCCGGCGGGTGAGCGGAGGAGGCGGGGGATGCAGCCGTTCGCGGGGCGGGCGGCCGTGGCCGGGATCGGGATGACGGCCCTGACCAGGGAGTCCGGGCGCACCGAGCTGGAGCTGGCGGTCGAGGCGTGCCGGGCGGCCTGCGCGGACGCGGGGATCGGGCCGCGCGACGTGGACGCGGTGCTCAGCTACCACATGAACGACTCCGCACCCGTTGTGCAGGTGGCGCGGGCTCTGGGGATCGAGCGGCTCGGGTGGCACAACGACATCGCGGGAGGGGGCACGCAGGCGGCGTCGATCCTGGGCGACGCGGCGATGCTGATACACGCCGGTTTAGCGCGAAATATCGTGATATTTCGTGCGCTCAATGGCCGCTCCGGCAAGCGCATGAACACCGTCTCCACCGGACCCCAGGAGCGCTTCACGTACGGGCTGGCGGGCCCGATCCCGCTGTTCGCCCTGGCCGCGACCCGTTACCTGCACGACACGGGCCTCAACTCGGAGCACTTGCACGCGGTCGTCGCCCAGTCCAGGGAGAACGCCAAGAGCAACGCGCGAGCCCTGCGCCGCGAGCCGCTCGAGCTCGCCGACTACCTCGCCAAGCCGTACGTCTGCACCCCGCTCCGCACGGCGGACTGCTGCCAGGAGACCGACGGCGCCTGTGCCCTGCTGGTCAGCGGCGTCCTCGACGGTCCGCGCGTCCAGGCGGTCGTGCGCGGGGGAGGCCCCGGCTGCTCCTCGATGGACCGCGCGCCGGACGTCACCGCGATCTTCTCCGCGTACGTGGCCCCCATGCTCTGGGAGGCGTCCGGCATGCGCCCGTCGGATGTGGACGCGGCGCTGCCGTACGACGCGTACTCGTGGCTCGTGCCCCGGCAACTGGAGGACTTCGGGCTGGTCGAGCGCGGGGACCTGGGGGCGTACCTGCTGGAGCGCCGCCACGCCTGGGTGAACCCGCACGGCGGCCTGCTCTCGGAGGGTTACGTGCACGGCCTGAACAACGTGGCCCAGGCCGTCAGGGAGCTCCGGGAGGGGCGTGAGGTGGCTCTCGTGACGGGGCTCGGCGGCAGCTACGGAAGTGCCGCCCTGCTAGTACGGTGAAAAATCGGCTGAAATGCCGATGATGCCTCCGACATGTACGGGGTGATCCGATCCCGAGACCCGAGGAGGCCGACCATGGGGACCGCCCGTGGATGACGACCGGAAAACCCGGTTCGAGGCCGTTTACCAGCAGACGTACGAGCACATACTCGGCTACGCCATGCGCCGCTGCGACTCGCCGGAGGACGCGGCGGACGTGGTCGCCGAGACGTTCGCGATCGCCTGGCGCCGCATGGACGCACTGCCACCGGGCGGCGAGTCCAGGCTCTGGCTGTACGGAGTCGCCAGGAACGTGCTGGCCAACCACCGCCGCGGCCAGGCCAGGCACCGGCACCGGAGCGTGGAGCTCGACGCCGACCTCGCCGACCTGTACGCCCACTCACCCGAGACCAGCCTCGAGCTGAGCGCGATCGCGCGGGCGTTCGGCGAGTTGCCCGAGGACGACAGGGAGTTGATCTCGCTGGTGGCCTGGGAGGGCCTGGACCGGGCCCAGATCGCCACCGTGCTCGGCTGCTCGCGCAACGCCGTGCGCATCCGGCTCCACCGGGCGCGCAAGCGCTTCTCCAAGGCGCTGGCCGCCGCCGGCGTGACCGTCAACCATCTGATCATGGAGTCCGCATGAACGAGTTGCAGCACCTCGCCAGGGTCCGCGACGAGGATCTGGCGGGCCAGGCGTCCGGCGCGGGGGCGCGGGCGCTCCTCTCCTCGATCACCTCCGAGGAGCCCGCCGCCGAGCCGGCCCGCCGTCGGACCCCTCGGTGGCGCACCCGCCTGGCCGTGGGCGCCGTGGCCGTCACCGGGCTCGCCGCGGCCGCCGTGATCGCCCCCGCCGTCCTCGGCGCGCGCGGCCCCGCCACCTCCTACGCCAACTCCGCCATCGACATCGAGCTGCACGGCGACATGTACGTGGCCACCATCAAGGACCCGTTCGCCGACTACGCCAAATACACCGAGGGCTTCAAGGCCGTGGACCTGGACGTGAACCTGGAGGTCGTGCCGGTGTCTCCCACCCAGGTGGGCCGGATCACGGGCATGCGGCTGAGCGGCCGGCTGGCGGCCAACGGCGAGTCCATCACCAACGGCACGTCGCCCGAGGGCTGCACGTTCGGCAGTGCAGGCTGCGCGATGACCATCGAGGTGGCCCGCGGCTGGAAGGGCTGGGCCTTGGTCCAGCTGGGGCGGGCGGCGCGGCCGGGGGAGAAGTACCAGAACTGGCGCTCGGCCATGAAGAAGGGCGAGATGTTGGAGGGCTACCGTGCCGGCGGGAAGACCGTGGGCGAGGTCATGGCCGAAGTCCGACGGCGCGGCCTCAAGGCGGTCTTCCAGATCATCGCTCCCCTGCCGGACCGCGGCGGCTACTCGGTGAACCCGAATCAGCAGTCGGCCAAGGTCGGCGACGACTGGATGGTCTGGGAGGTCCAGTCGGAGGAGGCCGGCGTCGTGCGCCTGATGGTGACCAAGGAGCGACTGCGGAAGAACCCCGTCTACGGCGACGCGAAGATCGCAGACGAGTAGCCGGAGTCAGGCGGTGAAGGCGGCGTGCCGGGCGCGTGCCTCGGCCTCCGGGAGCAGGTCGCGGGCCGCCAGCCACGCCGCCGCCCCCGCCGCGTCACCCGCCGTCGTGACGCGCTCGCCCGCCAGCAGCTCCGTCACCGCCTGGCGTACCGGGCCCTCGCTGGTCAGCACGCTCCCCGCGAGCACCACCGGGCCGGACTCGTGCACCCGCCTGAGCGTGGCGACCAGGCGCTCGGCGGCCTCTTGCATGATCTCGAGCGCGGCCGGGTCGCCTGCCGCGGCGGCCTGGCTGACCAGGGCGGACAGGGCGGCCAGGCGCATGTGGTCGGCCTGCGCCAGCCGTACGATGCGGTCGGCGGCGGCACGCGGCGCCGCGGGCCGGTCGTCGCCCAGGAAGTGCGCCACCACGAGCTCGCTCAGACCGCCGCCACCGGGAGCAGCGCCCCGGTCCAGGGCGTGGACCACGGCCTTGACGGCCCGGCGGCCGATCCAGAAGCCCGACCCCTCGTCGCCCAGCAGCCAGCCCAGCCCGTCGGCGAGCGCGTCGAGCCGGAAGCCCTTGATCCTGGCGGCCACCGCCCCCGTGCCCGACAGCAGCAGCGAGCCGTCGGGCTCCGGCGAGCCCGCGGCGTAGGCGATCGGAGTGTCGCCCATGTAGCGCGGCCCCTCCGTGATGCCGTGCTCGGCCCAGACCTTCGCCAGCTCGGGGACCATCTCTGCAACCTGCCCCGCCACCCCGGCCAGCGAGCCGACGACCCGCCCCCCGTCGTGTGTCCCGAGCGCCGCCCGGAGCGCGGCGGCGATCGCCGCCACCGCCTTGCCCAGTCCGTGAGCAGTGGGATTGCCCGCACCGGCCCGCGCGTAGCCGACCCTGGCGCCGTCGAGCGTGTGGACGGCGACCCGCGTGGACGTGGCCCCGGCGTCGACACCGACCACTAGCCGCGATTCAGTCACGGTCCGAGTCTGGGGGTTGACGTGGACCGGAAGCAAGAATAATTTTCGCCAGAAGACCGGGTATTCGGAAGGAATATTCGTGACTTCAGGAGCGCTCGGGCGCGTCGAAACAGAACTACCCGGTTTGCCGGAGGCGTTGCGCAGGGTCGGCGAGGTGATTCTCGGCGATCCTGCCGAGGCCGCGCGCTCGACCATCATCGCGCTGGCCGAGCGGGCGGGCAGTTCGCCCGCGACCGTGACCAGGTTCTGCCGGGCGTTTGGCTTCTCCGGGTACGCCGAGCTGCGCGTCGCCCTGGCCACCGAGACCGGCAGGGCCGCGCAGGCGGGCTGGGGCGCGGGCGTCGGCCACGAGATCGGCCCGGACGACCCGCTCGACTCGGCCATCGAGGTCATGGCCGCCGCCGACGCCAGGCTCATCCAGGACACCGCCGCCCAACTCGACCTCGACGTCGTCGCCAAGGTGGCCGACGCGATCGTGGCCGCGCCGCGTGTCCTCCTCGTCGGGGTCTCCACCAGCGGTAACGTCGCAACCATGCTGGAAGGCCGGCTGCGCCGCATCGGCATCCCCGGCTGGAGCGCCGGGGACGCGCACGTGGCCCTGTCGGAGGCGGCGTTGCTCAAGGAGGGCGACGTGGCCATCGGCATCAGCCACAGGGGCCGCACCCGCGAGGTCATGGAGTCGCTGGCGGAGGCGGGCAGCCACGGCGCGCTGACGGTCGCGGTCACCTCCTTCGCCCGCTCGCCGCTCGCGGAGCTGGCCGACCTCGTGCTGACCACGGCCAGCAGGGAGACCACGTTCAGGCTCGGCGGGCTGGCCGCCGTCCATTCGCAGCTGTTCGTCCTGGACGCCGTGTACGTGGCGGTGGCCCAGCGCACCTACGAGCGCACCAACGAGGCGTTCGAGCGCACGATCAGCGCGGTGGAGAGCCACCGGGTGGAGAGAGGCTGAATTGACGTACGCATCCAAGGTTCTCGATCTGGCACGCCAGGTCGCGGAGAGCCAGGCCGAGCCGGTGAAGAAGGCCGCCGCGCTGGTGGTGGCCTCGATCCGGGCGGGCGGTGTGGTCAACGCGTTCGGCTCTGGGCACTCCGAGGCCATCGCCATGGAGATCGCCGGGCGGGCCGGCGGCCTCGTCCCCAGCAACCGCCTCACGCCCAGGGACCTCGTCCTGTACGGGGGCCGCCCGGCCGGCGTGCTGACCCCCGAGCTGGAACGCGACCCGGCCGTCGCGCACGAGATCTACGACCTGGCGCCGGTCGAGCCGCAGGACGTGTTCGTGCTGATCTCCAGCTCCGGCGTGAACGGCACGGTCGTCGAGCTGGCCACGCTCGTCAAGGAGCGCGGACACGCGCTGATCGCGCTGACCTCGGTCAAGCACAGCACCCAGATGACCTCGCGCCACCCGTCCGGCCGCAAACTGCTCGACCTGGCCGACGTCGTGCTGGACAACGGCGCGCCGTACGGCGACGCCATCCTCGAGCTGCCCGGCGGCGGCACGTACGGCGCGGTGTCCACGGTCACCTCGGCGCTGCTCGCGCAGATGGTGGTCACCGAGGCGGTGGACGAGCTCGTGGCCATGGGCGAGACGCCCCCTGTCTACATGTCGGTCAACGTGACCGGTGGCGACGAGCACAACAAGGCCCTGGAGAGCCGCTACGCAGGACGTATCCGACGCGGATCATAGACAAGTCAGGAGCAGTCATATGCCCAACACCCCCCACATCACCAGGCGTGAGCTCCTTCGCGGCGCCGCACTCGTACCTGTGGCGGGGGCGCTGGCCGCGTGCGCGACGCCCGCCGCCAAGCCCTCCGCCTCGTCCTCGGCGGCGCCGGTCGCGACCAGCGCGGCCAACCCGTTCGGCGTGGCGGACAACAAGCCGCTGGAGGTGTGGATCTTCGACGGCGGCTTCGGCCAGGACTACGCCAAGACCATTCACCAGCCGCTGTTCAAGAGCAAGCATCCCGGCGTCGAGATCAAGCACAACGCGACCAAGGAGATCACGAAGGTCCTCCAGCCGCGCTTCGCGGGTGGCAACCCGCCGGACGTCATCGACAACTCCGGCGCCAACGCCATGGACTTCGGCGCGCTCGCCCAGGACGGCCAGCTCCAGGACCTGGGCCCGTTGCTCGACGCGCCGAGCTGGGACGACCCCGCCGTCAAGGTCAGGGACACCATCGAACCCGCGGTCATCGAGTACGGCACCTACGGCGGCACGTTCGGCGTGCTCGGTTACGTGAACTACATCTTCGGCATCTGGTATTCGCAGAAGGTCTTCAGGGACAACGGATGGACGGTGCCCAAGACCTGGGACGAGTTCCTGAAGCTCTGCGAGACGATCAAGAAGTCCGGCAAGATGGCGCCCTTCACCTACGCGGGGAAGTTCCCGCAATACCTCTACGATCCGCTGCTGACGATGGCCGCGAAGATCGGCGGCGCCGAGGTGCTGGTCAACATCGACAACCTCGAGGACGGCGCCTGGAAGACCGACGCCATGAAGACCTCGGCCACGGCCTGGGCCGAGATCGGCGCCAAGTACCTGATGGAGGGCACCGCCGGTCTCGACCACGTGCAGACCCAGACGGCGCAGAACAAGTACAAGGTCGCCATGCTGCCCAGCGGCTCCTGGCTGGAGAACGAGCAGAAGACCACCACCCCGGCGGACTTCGAGTACGGCATGTTCCCCGTCCCCGACTTCACCGGCTCCGACAAGTTGCCGTACGGCACGCTGCGCTCCCAGCCCGGCGAGACCTTCATCGTCCCGGCCAAGGCAGCCAACCCGCAGGGGGGCATGGAATACCTGCGGGCCATGCTGTCGAAGAAGGCGGCCGGCGACTTCAGCGAGATGGTGCGGACCGTGTCGGTGGTCAAGGGCGCGGGCGAGGGCCGCACGCTGTCGCCCGGCACCCAGAGCGCCACCAAGGCATTGACCGCCGCGGGCACCAACACCGTCTACTTCCGCTTTGACAGGTGGTATCTCCAGCTGAAGGACGAGGCCATCGCCGCCACCGGCGAGCTCATGTCGGGCGGGCTCAAGCCGGAGGCGTACCTGGAGCGCATCCAGAAGAAGGCCGACGAGATCAAGAACGACTCCTCGATCAAGAAGTACAAGCGCTGATGATCTTCAACAGGTATCGCCGCGGGCTGTTCATCACCTCGTTCCTGGCAGCCCCGGTGATTCTCTACCTGGTTTACGTGATCTCGCCGTACATCCAGGCGTTCTACATCGCGATGACCGACTGGCGCGGCGTGACGGCCACGCCCACGTTCATCGGTCTGGACAACTTCATCCGGCTCTTCAGCGACGGGATCTTCTGGAAGGCCGTCACGCACAACGGCGCGCTGCTCGTGCTGCTGCCGCTGATCACGATCGTCATCGCCCTGTTCTTCGCCTTTCTCCTGAACGTGGGCGGCGCGCAGGGCGTGACGGGGATCCGCGGGTCGAAGTTCTACCGGGTGGTGTTCTTCTTCCCGCAGGTCCTGGCCGTCGCCGTGGTGGCGGTGCTGTTCCAGCAGGTGTTCCGGCCGGACGGCAGCGGCATGCTGAACGGCCCGCTGATGGCGCTCGGGGTCAAGCCGATCGGGTTCCTGTCCGATCCGGACGTGGCGTTCTGGTCGGTGCTGGGCGTCATGGTCTGGCAGGCGGTCGGCTTCTACGTCGTGCTCTTCTCCGCCGGCCTGGCCTCCATCCCGAAGGACATGTTCGAGGCCGCGCAGATCGACGGGGCCAGCCGGTTGAGCCTGTTCTTCCGCATCACGCTGCCGCTGCTCTGGGACACCGTGCAGGTGGCCTGGGTCTATCTGGGGATCATGGCGCTCGACGTGTTCGCGATCGTGTGGGTGATGACCGACCAGCACGGCGGCCCCGACTGGTCGACCACGGTCATGGCCGCCGAGATCTACCGCAACGCGTTCCAGTACTTCCGCTTCGGGTACGCCTCGGCGCTGGGCGTGGTGATGTTCTTCTTCACCGTCGGCTTCGCGATCCTCTCGCTGCGCCTCTCGCGGCGCGAACGAATCGAGTACTGATGACAACGATGATCTCGTGGACGGCGGCGAACTCGCGGAAGATCGCCCGCCAGGAGCGCAAGCGCCGGCTCGGCCCGCTGGGCGTGCTGACGCATGTCGCGCTGCTGGTCTGGACGCTGCTGGTGGTGGTGCCGATCCTGTGGACGTTCCTGGCCTCGGTCAAGAGTGAGGACGAGATCTTCGGCGACGCCTGGTCGATGCCCGCCTCACTGCACTGGGACAACTTCGCCAGGGCCTGGGAGCAGGCGCACATCGGGCAGTACATGCTCAACAGCATCATCGTCGTGTCGTTCAGCACGTTCGGGACGATGCTGATCGGGTCGATGGCCGCGTACGTGCTGGCCCGCTACCCCTTCCGCGGCAACCGGGCGATCTACCTGCTCTTCGTGTCGGGCCTGGCCTTCCCCGTCTACCTGGCCCTGACCCCCCTCTTCTTCGTCGTCCAGAACTTGGGCAACGTGCCGCTGATCGGCCCGTTCATCGGCCTGAACACGCACGCGGGCCTGGTCCTGGTCTACATCGCGTACTCGATGCCGTTCACGATCTTCTTCCTGTCGGCGTTCTTCCGCACGCTCCCCACCGCCGTGGGGGAGGCCGCGATGGTGGACGGCGCGTCACACACCAGGGTCTTCTTCCAGATCATGCTCCCGATGGCGCGGCCCGGCATCATCAGCATCACGATCTTCAACGTCCTGGGGCAGTGGAACCAGTACCAGCTGCCTCTGGTGCTGCTGCAGGAGCGGGACAAGTGGGTCCTCACCCAGGGCATCGCCGACATCTCCACCGCCGCCGGATACGACCAGGACTGGTCGGCCCTCTTCGCCGCCCTGACCCTGGCCATCCTCCCGATGCTGGTGGTCTACACGGTCTTCCAGCGCCAGATCCAGAGCGGCCTGACCTCGGGAGCGCTCAAATAGCTCGCGCGCCCGGCGCGGGGGGCTTACTCTGCGGTGTGTGAACGGCGACATCCGCACGTTGCTGTCCCGCCATCTCCCCGACTACCGGGTGCGCTCCATCCGCCCGCTCGGCCAGGGCCTCGACAACATGGTGTACGAGGTCAACGACGAGCTGCTGGTACGGCGCAACAAGGCGACGACTCCGGAAACCAACCGGCAGGAGGTCGCCCGCCTGGCGGCCGTCAGAGAGCTCTCCCCGCTGCCGGTCCCCGAGGTGGTCTTCGCCGACGACGAGTCTGGCGTGATCGCGTACCACAAGCTCCCGGGCGAGCCCCTCAACCGGCACCCGGCACACGACGGGCCGCGCCCGGTCCTTGACCTGTGGCACTTGGCAGAGCCGCTGGGCGAGTTCCTCACCGCCCTCCACGCCGCCTCGCCCGGCAGGATGCGCGACCTGGCGCCACTGGACGTCTACCCGGCGCCGACGCTCCTCCGGGACGCCGAGCTCGACTTCCGGGACGTGGAGAGCCACGTCCCGGAAGAGCAGCGCCCCCTGGTGGAGCGCTTCTTCCGAGAGCCCCCGCCGGACGAGCCCCGCTCGCTGCGCTTCTGCCACAACGACCTGGGCGCCGAGCACATACTGGTGGACGCGGACGCCGGCACCATCACCGGCATCATCGACTGGACCGACGCCGCCATCACCGACCCGGCCCACGACTTCGCCCTCCTCTACCGCGACCTGGGCCCGGAGGTCTTCGAGGTGACGGTGGCGCACTACGGCTCCGACCTGGACGAGACGGACCGCGAGAGGGTGCTCTTCTACGCGCGGTGCGCACTCATCGAGGACCTGGCGTACGGCCTGAGCACGGGCCCCCGCCACTACGCCGACGCCGCCTTGACCCACCTGGCCTGGACGTTCGCGTAGATTGCGCGAACTGGCCTGGACATTCGGGTAGGTTGCGCCAAGGCCACCCGCCCGTTGCCCGGTTACGGGGTGGGCCTGCTGGAGCCCACCCCGGGCGGGCCTCGCTCCGCTCGTCCCGAAATGCGCCTGGCGGCGCGCAAGGTCTTCGCCAGGGGCGCTTCGCGCTCAGAGGGCTCAGCCGTCGCTCCCAGTCGGGCCCAGTCCCAACCCCTGTCGGGCTTCGCTGCGCTCAGGCGCTCTTATCCAGGCGCAGACTCCGCCTGCGCGTTGCTCGACTCTGTGATATCTCGGAACCATGCCTGAGACCTCGTTCGGCATCGCTGAAGGCCCCTCGATCCGGATGAGCTCCTCCTTGGCCGAAGGGACAACTGCGGCGGTGAAGCATGAGCTGCGTGGTCAGATACTGGACGAGTATCTGGCCGATTACGCGCGCCGCAACGGCCCCGTGCCCGCAGAGGAGCAGCAGCGTGCCCGCCAAGTGTTCGACGAGGTAACACCGGCCGCTACGCTCCCGACAATGGACGCAATCTTCCCGCCCAAGCTGAACAGAGGCGACGTCGTACGTGTGGTGGCGCCGGCCAGATCCCGCGCGATGGTGACGGAGCACGACCACACCGGCATCATCGAAGCCCGGTTCGCCGAGCTCGGTCTCACGCTGTCCTACGGCCGCCACGTCGATGAGCGGGACGCCTTCGACTCCTCCAGCATCACCTCCCGGGTCGCCGATCTGCACGAGGCCTTCGCGGACCCGTCGGTGGCAGCGATCATGACGGTCATCGGCGGCTACAACTGCAATGAGCTCCTGCCGTTCCTCGACTGGGACCTGATCCGCGCCAACCCGAAGATCCTGTGCGGATACTCCGACATCACGGCCCTGCAGAACGCCATCCTCGCCCGGACCGGGCTGGTCACCTACTCGGGGCCGCACTGGTCGACGTTCGGGATGCGTGATCACTTCGAGCAGATCCTGCGGTGGTTCACCGACGTCATGTTCGGCTCGGATCCGGTCGCCTTGGCTCCCGCGGACCATTGGAGTGACGATCTCTGGTTCCTCGACCAGGACAAGCGCGACCTGGTGCCCAACGAGGGGTGGTGGCGGCTCCGGCCCGGTTCCGCAGAGGGAAGGATCGTCGGCGGAAACCTCTGCACCCTGAACTTGCTGCAGGGCACCCCCAACATGCCGTCTCTCGCCGGCGCGATACTGATCGTCGAGGACGACCTCGAATCACATCCGGCGACGTTCGCCCGGAACCTGACATCACTGCTTCAGCTTCCCGATGCCGCCGATGTCCGGGGACTGGTGATCGGGCGCTTCCAGACAGCGACCCGCATGACCCGCTCGCTGCTGGAACAGGTCATCGCCGCCCAGCCGTCGCTGGCGGGAGTCCCGGTCCTGGCCAACATCGACGTCGGTCACACCTACCCCATGGCCACTTTCCCGATCGGCGGTCAGGGCGAGCTCACCGTCGCGGAGGGCGAGGCGAGCCTGACACTGCTGCGGCACTGACCATGTCGGTCAGCGGGTGGTCGGCGTGCGAGGCCGCCATGCGTCGCGAAGCAGGCTCATCGTGACCGACGCCCACCACTTGCCGGCAACGTACGTGGCCTTCGGCTCGACGCTCTCTATGCGGAACCCCAACCGTTCATATGACCTCTGGCCTCAGGTGACACCAGGACCATGCCGAGCCGCACCGACTGGCGGGACGGCTCGGTTCGCAGGCGGAACTGGCCCACCGGCTGCCCGTCGGAGTCGATGGCGATGTGGAAGCGACAGCTGGGGTTGGCTGCCTGGAAGTCGGTGAGTTGACCCGGGTCGAATGGCCACGTGAGCCCGGCGTTGCTGGACCAGGTGATGAGCGCCTCGAGGCTGTCTATCCACGACGCGACTCTGTGGGCGTCCCTCGGCTCGAATGCGCGTAGTCCGATCATCTGGTGATACCTATCGAATCCGCCCATCCAGGTCAAAACGACCACACGTACTGCGTCGAATGCACTGCGCGACCTGACAAGCACGCCAAGCCGTCCACCTCCCCCGTCCTCGGCGACGCGTTCGCAGCCGTCGGCATGCTCGTTCCGCGCTTATCCGAGAGTTGTGCGGCCACCAACAGCGGAGGGTAAAGTCTAAGACACAAAGAGCTACAATCAAACGTGCATTCGAGGGCGAGCCCGAGGAGCTGCCGGTGATGCTTCATCCGATGCCTACACTGGACATCGTGTCGGCCCCTGTGCCCCTTAGCGGCTCTGCGGCGGCCGTCGCCTATCTGCTGGCGACTGCCCGGGCCGCCGGCGTGCGTGTGAGCCGCACCAAGCTCTCCCACCTCCTCTATCTTGCCGACCTCCGAGCCGTCGAGCAGGGATTGCCCGCTGGTTCCGGCCTTGAATGGCGCTGGAGCCGTAGCGGTCCCCATAGCTTTCGGCTGGGCGAGGTTGAGCGTGACCTTCGTGAGGCGGGAGTGATCCTCCTCGATGAGAGCCTCGATCCTTTCGCCGGTCGCCGTGAGTGGACCATCCATCTGGTCGATGTGCCTCAGACCGTTGTGAGCGGTGAGTTCGCGACGATCATGGAGGCCGTTCTGACCGAGTATGGGCGGCTTTCGCCGGGTCAGCTGCGGGACCTCGCCTGCCAGACCCCACCCATGCGGGAGGCAGGCAGACAGCGTCGGGACGACGCGCGACTCGATCTTGCTGGAGGGCCGCCCCTGCCCGACCTGGGCTCCGGTCTGACCCGCCTGCGCCGGTGGGCAGAGCGCAATCCTCTGCCTGACGACGAGCCCGGCGGTGTCGACGATCTCGCCGAAGAGAGCCGCTACCTCGCCGAGCACCGGGCAGAGGCGATCCGCCGTCTCTTGGGAGACTAGGTGCCGGGTCCCTACATTGTCGGAGGCGTCTATCTCGTCACCGACAAGACGCTTCGTCTCATTCCTGAGGAAGAACGAGTGGTCCACGACGAGCCTGGATCAGGATTCCGGCCGTGCAACCCCTGCCGAAAGCCGCTCTCGAAGACCGCACCGGTGTGCTGGACGAAGACCTGCTGACCCAGGTTCAGGGGCGACGCGCTCAGTATCTTGGTCTGCTCGACTGACCTTGCCGCGCCGGAGCACGACGTCGCCCAGCGGGACCGGAAAACCGTTCGCGAGGGGCTGGGGCGGCGTGGTTGGCTGCCGGTCATGACGTCGGTATGGGTAGGCCAGCGCGTACGGCTGCGAGCCATCGAGCCGGAGGACTGGGAGGCGTTCCACTCCTTCAACGAGTACTCCGACGCCGTCAGGAGCGGCCATCAGCTCCACCCGCCGCAGTCGGCGGCGCGGGCCAGGAAGTGGGCCGCGGAGCTGGCCGAGAAGGATCAGGGCATGGACGACGTCCGCCTGGTGATCGCCACCCGCGACGGGAACGTCCCGGTCGGCATGATGAACACGCACAGCGTCGACCGCGTGCACGGCACCTTCGGGTACGGGATCGGGATCGGGACGCCGCACCACCGCAAGGGCTACGCCGGCGACGCCATCGTCCTGCTCCTGCGCTACATGTTCTTCGAGCGCCGCTTCCAGAAGGCCGAGGCGTGGGTCTACAGCTCCAACGAGCCGTCGCTGGCGCTGCACCGGCGGCTGGGGTTCGTGGAGGAGGGCCGCCGGCGCAGGAGTCACTACGCCAACGGCCGTTACGACGACGAGGTCCTCTTCGGCATGACAGTCGAGGAGTTCATCGAACGCCACGCCTCCTAGGGAGCCTGAAGCTCCGCGCGCAGCCGCCGCGTGGCCGTGACCACGTTGGCCAGCGCGGCCTCCACTTCCGCATACGTACGGGTCTTCAGCCCGCAGTCCGGATTGACCCAGACCCGCTCCACCGGCAGCACCGACAACGTCCGGCGCAGCAGTTCCGCCACCTCCCCGGCCCCGGGCACCCGGGGCGAGTGGATGTCGTACACCCCGGGCCCGAGCCCGCGTCCGAAGGAGCCGACCGAGCCCAGGATCCGCGCACCCGATCGCGCGGACTCGATGGTGGTCACGTCGGCGTCCAGCCCGTCGATGGCGGCCAGGATCTGGTCGGCGTCCGAATAGCAGAGGTGGGTGTGGATCTGCGTGCGATCGCTCGCCCCCGACGTGGCCCGCCGGTACGCGGCCACCGCCCACTCCAGGTAGTCGGCCTGCGCGGCCCGCCGGAGGGGGAGCAGCTCGCGTAGGGCGGGCTCGTCCACCTGGATGATCGACACTCCGGCCGCCTCCAGATCGCGGACCTCCTCCCTGACTGCGTCCGCCACCTGGAACACGACGTCGCGCAGCGGCAGGTCGTCGCGGACGAAGGACCAGGCCACGATGGTGACAGGCCCGGTGAGCATGCCCTTGACCGGCTTGTCCGTGAGCGACTGCGCGTAGGTGGCCCACCGGACCGTGATCGGCGAGGGGCGGCCGACGTCTCCGTGCAGGATCGGGGGCCGGGTGCAGCGGGAGCCGTACGACTGGACCCAGCCGTTCCTGGTGACGGCGAACCCGTCGAGGTGCTCGGCGAAGTACTGCACCATGTCGTTGCGCTCCGGCTCGCCGTGCACGAGGACGTCGAGCCCGAGGCGTTCCTGGACCCGGATGACCCGCTCGATCTCGGCCTCGACCTGCCGTTCGTAGGCGGCCTGCGACAGCGTGCCCGAGGCGAGCGCGGCCCGGGCGGCGCGCAGGGAGCCGGTCTGCGGGAACGAGCCGATCGTGGTGATCGGGAGCGCGGGCAGCCGCAGGTGTTCCGCCTGGGCCGCGGCCCGCACCGCGTACGGGCCGCGTTCCTCCGGCACCACCGGCCCCGACAGCGCCACCGAGGCCTCGGCGGGCGCGGCGTCCCGCAGCGGGGAGCGCGCGAGCGCCACCACCTCGGCCACCTTCTGCTCCGCGAACGCCAGCCGCTCGGTCAGCGCGGGGTCGAGCTCCGGCTCGGCCGCCACGTCGTACGGCACGTGCAGCAGCGAGCAGGACGTGCTCACCACCACGTCCGAGGCCCGCACGGCGCCGAGGGCGGCCAGCGCCCGCTCGGGGGAGGTGCGCCACACGTCGCGCCCGGACACCACGCCCGCCACCACGGTCTTGCCGGTCAGGTCGAGCCCGGGCACGCCACCCCGTACGAGGTCGATCCCGATGGCCTCCACCGGTGTGCCGGCCAGGACCGGGAGGGCCTCGCCGAGGTCGCCGAAGTACGAGGCGACGAAGAGCCCGGGGCGGTCGCGTACGGACCCGAGCCGGGAGTACGCGGTCCGCACGGCGGCCAGCTCGTCCGCGGTCCGGTCGCCCACCAGCGCGGGCTCGTCCAGCTGCACCCACGAGACCCCCTCGGCGGCCAGCGCGGACAGCAGCTCCTCGTAGCAGCCGAGCACGTCGTCCAGCCGGTCCAGCGCCGCCCCCAGCAGCAGGAACGTGACCGGCCCCACCACCACGGGCCGCGTCTCGAACCCCAGCGCGCGCGCCTCCCGCACCTCGGACAGCGGCTTGCTCGCGTCCAGCTTGAACACCGTGTCGGGGCCGATCTCGGGGACGATGTAGTGGTAGTTCGTGTCGAACCACTTCGTCATCCGCAGCGGCGCGAGCCCCTCGGTGCCCCTGGCCATCGCGAAGTAGGGGTCAGCGGCCTCGCGATACCGCGCGGGCACCGCGCCCAGCAGCACCGCCGTGTCCAGCACCTGGTCATACAGCGAGAACGTGTTGGACGGCAGTCCCTCGAGCCCCAGCTCGGCCAGCCTGCGCCAGGTCCGCTCCCTGAGCTCGGCTCCCACCTGCTCGAGCTCGACCCGGGTCGAACGCCCGTCCCAGTAGGACTCCAGCGCCCGCTTCAACTCCCTTCGCGGCCCGATCCTCGGATATCCGAGCACGGTGGACTTGGGGAATGGGGACATCTCTCGGCTCCCTTGACGTCGTTCGAGTGATCGCAGGCATCCTGCCGAGCGCTCGGGAGCTGATGCATCATGTATTGGTGCTGCTTATGCTCAAGGAGATGCACTGCTTCGCCGGCGTCGCGGAACGGCTCAGCTTTTCCCGGGCCGCCGCCGACCTGGGGATGTCCCAGCCCGCGATGAGCCAGGCCATCACCCGGCTCGAGCGCGCGGCCGGCGTCAGGCTCTTCGAGCGGACCGCCCGTGACGTGCGGTTGACGGCGGAAGGCAAGGCGCTGCTGCCGTACGCGGAGCAGGTGATCGAGTCGGTCCGGGCGTTCGAGGCGGAGTCGGCGCGGCTGGCGCGGCCGACCATTCATCTCGCTTATCCACCGCTCGTCGGCGCACTGGCGGCGCGGATCGTCAGGCGGCTGGCGGGCCGCACCCCCGCGATCAGCGTGGAGCTGCGCGCGGCGGGCCGCGGGGCGGCGGCGCAGGCGCTGGCGGGCGGCGAGGTGTCGGCCGCGATCCTGGCCACCCCGGCGCCCGCGCAGTTCGTGACGGCGGCCAGGTTCCACGTCACGGTCGACCACCTGGCCCTGCCCGCGGGCCACCGGCTGGCGGCCCGGTCCAAGGTGACCGCGGCCGAGCTGGGCGGCCAGGTGCTGCTCACGCCGGGCAGCCGCCCCTGGCCGGGGCTGCCGGGGCGCTCGCGCATGGTGGCCGACGACGACTTCGCCGCCGCGCTCGACCTGGTGGCGGCGGGCGCCGGGCTGCTGCCGATCCCGCAGCTCCTGGTCAGGGCCGTCAGGAGGGACGACGTGCGCTTCGTGCCGCTCGACGCCGGCGACCTGCGCATCACGTACGCGCTGGCCTGGTCGAAGGAGCGCGTGACGCCGGAGCTGATGGCACTCGTGCAGGCCGTACAGGACGCCCTGTGGACTAGGTGACGGGGAGGTTCTTGAGCGCCTCGCGGCGGCTCAGGCCCGAGATGCCCTTGGCCTTGACGTAGCGGATCACCTCGGCGGGGTTGGTCTTGGCGTATTCGCGTAACGCCCACCCGATCGCCTTGCGTGCGAAGAAGTCGTTGTCCGACAGGCTCGGCTCGATGCACGCGTACAGCAGGGCCGTGTCCGTGCGCTGCTTGAACCGGTTCTGGCACAGGATGGCGGTGCGCCGCTTCCACAAGTCGTCGTCATGCGCCCAGTCCAGCATGAGCGGCCGCATCGACTCGGGGAACGCGGCCAGCAGGCCGCCGATCCGGTGCGTGGCCAGCTCGTCCACCAGGTCCCACCAGGCCCCGGTGACGATCATCTCCTCGTACATCGGCACCGTGTAGAGGGTCTGGAAGCCCCGGTAGAGGTGGAAGCCGGTCAGCTCGACGGCGGCGTAGCGCTCCTCGCGGTATTCCGCCTCCCGCCACAGCCCCAGCACAGCCCGTCGCCACTCCGGTGCGCTCTCCAGCCGGTGCTCGGCGAAGACCCGCCGGAGCACCGCCCGCCTGGGCACGGCCTGCACGCCCAGGAACGGCATCGAGGACTTCATGTAGGCGCGCATGGTCTCGGCCTTGCCGGGCTCCGCGGCCTCCTGCAGCGCCAGCCGTACGGCCTTGCCGAGGCTCATCCCTTGTGAGTGGTGCGCTCGCCCGTGGCGAGGCCGTCGAAGAGCACGGTGATGTAGTGTTCGGCCAGCGCGCTGGTGTTGAGCCTGCCGCCCGGCCGGAACCAGCGCACCGCCACCCAGATCGTGTCGCGGATCATGCGGTACGTCAGCTTCGGATCGACGTCGGACCTGAACAGCCCGGCCGCCTGGCCCGCCTTGATCTGCGACACCCAGATCTGCTCGACCTCGTCCTCGGCCTTGACCAGATAGTTGAAGCGCTCGAACTGCCGCAGGTAGTTCCAGTCGTTCTGCATGACCGTGATCGCGGCCCGGTGCGGCTCCAGCGTGCTGAACCCGATGCGGACCATCTCCGACAGCACGGTGCGGGCGTCGGCGCTGGAGTCGACCGCCGCGCGGTAGCGGGCGATGAGGTCGTCGAGGAAGGTGGACAGCACCTCGTCGACGATCGTCTCCTTGGAGTCGAAGTGGTGGTAGAGACTTCCGGAGAGGATGCCCGCCTCGGTGGCGATCTCGCGTACTGTCGTGGCCTGGAAGCCCTTGCGCGCGAAGATCTCCGCGGCGAGCTTGACGAGGTGGTCGCGGCGCTCGGAGGCCGATCCCGACGAGGTCGCGCGCTGGCGTTTGGCCGGGGTGGTCGTGGTGCCGGAGTTCTTACGCGTGGTCACGACACCATTATGAGCCCTCAGACAATCGCTTGTTCACCTAACTGCCCCAGCTCATACGGCATTCCACACTGCACCAAGCGCTTGCTACCATGCGGATGTGAACGAGGCCTACATCGTCGGCGCGGTCCGTACCCCCGTCGGGCGCAGGAACGGCGGCCTGGCCGCGGCCCACCCCGCCGACCTCGGTGCGCACGTGCTCAAGGAGCTGATGTACCGCGCGGACGCCGATCCGTCGGCCGTCGAAGACGTGATCTTCGGCTGTGTGGACACGATCGGCCCGCAGGCCGGCGACATCGCCCGCACCTGCTGGCTCGCGGCCGGGCTCCCCGAGGAGGTCCCGGGCGTCACGGTGGACCGCCAGTGCGGCTCGTCCCAGCAGGCGCTCCACTTCGCCGCCCAGGCCGTGCTGGCCGGCACGAATGACCTGGTGGTGGCGGGCGGCGTGCAGAACATGAGCATGATCCCCATCTCGGCCGCGATGCTCGCGGGTCGGGCGTTCGGGCACGAGAGCCCTTTCGGGGGCGCCAAGGGCTGGATCGAGCGGTACGGCACGCAGGAGGTCTCGCAGTTCACCGGGGCCGAGCAGATGGCCGCCACCTGGGACATCTCGCGCGAGGAGATGGAGCGGTACGCGTACGAGTCGCACCGCCGGGCCGTCCACGCCATCGACGCCGGACATTTCGCCCGAGAGATCGTCCCCTATGAGGGCGTCACCACCGACGAGTGCCCGCGCAGGGGCACCACGATCGAGCAGATGGCCGGGCTCAGGCCCCTGGTCGAGGGCGGCCGGCTCACCGCGGCCCTCGCGTCGCAGATCTCCGACGGCGCGGCGGCCCTGCTCATCGCCTCGCCCAGAGCCGTACGGGAGCACGGCCTGACCCCGCGCGCCCGTGTGCACCACATCTCGGCGCGCGGCGCCGACCCGATCATGATGCTCTCCGCGCCGATCCCGGCCACCGCGCACGCGCTCGGCATGACCGGCCTGGCGATCGACGACTTCGACGCGATCGAGATCAACGAGGCGTTCGCGCCGGTCGTCCTGGCCTGGATCAAGGAGACCGGCGCGGACCCCGCCAAGGTCAACCCGAACGGCGGCGCCATCGCGCTCGGCCACCCCCTCGGCGCGACCGGCGCCGTGCTGGCGGTGAAGCTGCTGCACGAGCTGGAGCGCACCGGCGGACGGTACGGCCTGCAGACCATGTGCGAGGGGGGAGGACAGGCGAACGTCACCGTCATCGAGCGGCTGGCTCCATAGGCCGTGCGCCCCGGCTGCTAGCGGCCGTCCATCTCGCGGAAGATCTGGTCCAGGCGGAACTCGTGTTCGTCCATGGCACGGCTGAAGGTGTCCAGGGTCCTGTCGAACTGCTCCAACGCCTGTTCCGGGGTGGCCGGCAACTCGCCGACGGCATCGCGGACCACGCGTTCGCATTGCATGGCGCTGTCTTCCTGCGCGCGCCGCACCGCGAGCACGACCGCCTCGGCCAGATCCTGGCTGCTCAGCTTCATGACGCGCGGATCGAGCGAGATCTGGGCGATCCGTCCGTCGGCGTCGGCGCGTACCCGGACCTTGCCGTCCGCGCCTTCACCCACACCGCTGATCGTCTGGATCTCCCGCTGCGCGGACTGGAGCCGGCGGTCGTCCCACTCAGCTTGTTCGGTGATCTGCATCACGTCGTCCGGAGGGTTGTTTTCCGCCCGTGGCTTCCCCAGCAGGTCCGACGATTCGGCGACCCCTCGCGCCCCGGTTCGCATCGTCTCCGAGCTGTAGGAGAACCCGTCCATCGCTCTACCCATCGAATCCTCCTCTGCGTCAAGAGACGTCGCCGCGGCGCTGCTGCTTGCCTTAGTTCAGGCCGGAGTCCAGCGGGGCATTCATGCTTGGCAGCCTGTCCGCGGTCGCCTTCGCGTTGAACTGTCGAATGCCTTCTGACCCAGCGGCTTGCCTTCGATGAAGTCGTTGTACGCGGTCGAGCCGCCGCCGCTGAATCCCGGGAGGAAATACGCTCTCCTGCCGGGGTCGGCTTTCCGGCTGGCAGATCACCGCCCTTTGGGCCCTGCCTCGCGCGACGGCGGGGTCAGGGACCAATCCGACGAGCCCTCCGATGGCGTCATCGACAGCGGCACCGATCGGATTGGGTGCGTTGGGCCCTGGAGCAAGCATGTCCCCCCTCAAAGATGTGATCTTGGGACGCTGGAGGCCGAGCGCCGGCACCCAGGCTGCTCCCGCTCAGCGTTCGCAGCCCTGAAGAGGCCATGCGAGTGCGCGAGAAGATCAGCGGCTGTCTCACATTTTGACACAAAGAATTCGCCTACGGCTACCCGTAACACCGGATTAGGGACATGTGAGCCAGGTATGCCCACTTCTCCGGGGGTGCGCCCGAGTCTGCCAGACGGCTCGGGGCAGGAATCGGCCGAGGAGTCATTCCGCTACATCGCCGCTGGTCAAAGGGGTTGTGGTGGCTCGCCGGCCATACTTTGGAGCGTTCCCTCTACGCAATGCGGACAAAAATGGACCATTGTCGTATGTCTTCGTATATCACCCAGCAGATCTTGACCACATGTCCGAAACTCCATACCTTTGGCCGTTGTTCGCGGCGCATGCGGCGCGTGACGCTGTCGCACGCACAGTGTCCGCCGCACTGCCTGGGCCTGGCCCAGCCTGTCGGCCATGGATAGCGAGGAGGCGATAGAGGCTAGCGATCCGGCCGGGGATCTCACCCACAGTGCCCGGCTGTGGTCAGACCGATAATCGGCTCGGGGAGAGACTCACCCAACCGGTGACATTCCACGGCCGGGATTCCGCCTCTGGACAATCGAACGGAGAAAGTCCCCTCCATGGAACGCACGTACCTTGTCTGCCTGCCCTTCGCCGGTGCAGGCGCATCTTTCTTCAAAGAGTGGCAGCGACACGCCCCCGATGAACTGAGCATCCTGCCGGTGCAGTTGCCCGGCCGCGAGGAACGCTTTGTCGACCCCCCGCACACCGATGCCGCACGCGCAGCGGAGGAGGCATACGCCCAGGTGCTGGCGCGGATCGGCGGGCCCGCCCGGGTGGCTCTTTTCGGGCACAGCCTCGGCGCGGTGCTCGCGTACGAGCTGGCCCACCGCCTCGGCGGCGTGGCCGGCATACGGCTGGCACGACTTTTCGTGAGCGGTTCCCCCGGGCCGTGGAATGGGCGGGAGAGCCGGGCCAGCGGTCTGAGCGATGAGGAGTTCCTGGCTCGGGTCCGCGATTTCTCCGGTTATTCGCATCCGGCGCTCGAAGACCCGGAAATGCGGTCGTTGTTGCTGCCCGTGATCCGGGCGGACGTCGAAATGCATGAGAATTACCGGCCGGCCTCCGACAAGCCACTGTCCATACCGGTTACCGCGCTGCGAGGGCGCGGGGACGAGCTCGTGGACGGATCACACCTCGCTCAGTGGGAGCGGGCCACCACCGCCGGATTCGCCACCGCCGAACTCGACGGCGGTCACATGTACCTCGCCGACGATCCCGCGACCCTGCTGAGGCTGATCGGGGCCGCGCTCGCCCCGCAGGAAGAACGGTGACGGCGCGCCTGGCCGGGAAGACGGCCATCATCACCGGTGCGGCCCGTGGTCTGGGACGCGCCAGCGCTCAGGCCTTCGCGCGGGAGGGCGCCGACCTGGTGCTGATCGACGTCGCGCGGGATCTGCCGGGTGTGCCGTACCCGTTGGGTTCCCGGAGCCAGCTCGAACACACCGCGGAGCTCTGCCGCGATTCCGGCGTCTCTGTGCTGGTCAAAGAGGCGGACGTACGGGACCTGCTCGAGCTGGAGGACGCGGTGTCCACGGCGGTCGACCGTTTCGGCCGCGTCGACGTCCTCGTCAACAACGCGGGCATCGCCGCGCCGTCCGGCAAGACGGCGCACGAGATCGACGAGAACGAGTGGCAGTTGATGCTCGACGTCGACCTCTCGGGCGCCTGGCGTGCCATCCGGGCGGTGGGCAAGCTCATGGTCGAGCAGCGTTCGGGCAGCATCGTCAACATCGCGTCCACCGCGGGGCTGGTCGGTTACCGGCATTTCGCGGGATACGTCGCCGCCAAACACGGTCTTGTCGGCCTGACCAAGGCGGTGGCGCTGGACTACGCCCCGCGCCAGGTCAGAGTCAACGCGCTGTGCCCTGGCTCGGTCCGCGACGACGCGCAGGTCGAGGGCCGCATGCTGGCGGAGATCGCGCGCTCGCTCGACGTGCCGGTCGGTACGCATGAGGAGGCGTTCCTCCTGTCCCAGCCGATGAACGCGCTCATCGAGCCGGACGCCGTCGCCTCCGCTGCCGTGTGGCTGGCCTCGGACGAGTCCCGGCAGGTCACGGGCAGCGTGCTCACGGTCGACGGAGGTTTCACAACCCGGTGACGGCCGCTCACCGGACCTGCCGTCCCTCAGATCCCTGGAGATTTATCCGTGTACCAAGCTGACAGCGTCTCGCGGCTGTTCGCTGCCGCCCGCTCACCGTCCGTGCACTGCCACGCCTGGCGGGTACGGCTGTCCGAAGGCGCCGACGCCGCGCGGATGGCCCGGCTTCTCGATCAGGCGTCTCGTGCCTGGTGGGGGGAGCCCGCCCGGTTGTGGGTGGAGAACGTTCCCGCTGACGGCGACTCGCCGGCAGCGCGCCGGCGGCTCGACTCCGAGCTGCACCGGCCCATGTCAGGAAGTGGGCCTCGCCTGCGGGCCGTGCTGCTGGAGTACGCGGACGGACCGGCAGATCTCGTGCTCGTCGCGCACCGGGAAAGGTGCGACTCGGTGACGTTGCGCTCGGTCGCCCAGGTGCTCACGGGCCGGGCCTCCTACGACCGGTTCCGCCCTGAAGAGGCCGGCCCCGATGCCGGGATGATCGCGAGGCGGGGAGAGGCGGGCCGTCCGGGATCCGTCGAGTGGGCCACCGGTGACGCCGCCGCGGGAGACCGTACGGGCGTGGTGACCGTGCGGACACGCGCGGCGGCACAGGCCACCGCCAAGGTGGCGGTGGCGCTCGGGCTGGTCGTGGGACGGTACGAGGACCAGCGTGATCCGCTGCTCGGCGCGCTGGCCGTCGTACCGGACCGGCCGGCGGGAGCACTGGGAGCCTTCGACACCGGGATGTTGCTGGCGCTGGACCTGTCCGGTCAGCAGACCGTGGGAGAGCTGGTCGCCGGGAGCGACAGGACCCTGTGCGGCGAAGGCGGACGGGGCGACGGCCCGCGGCAGGACCTCGCCGAGCCCGGCGGCCGGGTGCTGGCCGGGCTTGTCGCCAATGAGCTGGATCATTTCACTGGCGAGGGCGAGACCTACCTCCCCTGCCAAGCGGCCCCGTTCCCCCTCACCATCGCGCTCAGGCGCGCCGCCGGCGGTCTCATGCTCGACGTGCACCACCGGCTCCAAGACGTGGACGAGCACACCGCGCGGCGGTTCGCCCACCACGTCGCCCGCGTGTACGAGCAGCTGATCGACCCGGCCGATGATCTGGTCCCCGACGACGTCGACCTGTTGGACGAGCCCGAGCGCCGCTGGACGGTCGAACTCGGCCGCCCGAGCCGGTCGCTGGAGCAGCGGCCGGAGCGGATCGAGGAGGTGTTCGCCGCCCGCGTCGCGGAGCGGCCCGAGGCCGTCGCACTCACCTGCGAGGACCGCTCGCTGACCTACGCCGAACTCGACGAGCGTGCCGAGCGCATGGCAGGTGCCCTGCGCGGGATGGGGGTGCGGGCGGGCGAGCGGGTGGGCCTCTGCCTGGAGCGCTCGCTCGACCTGGTGGTCACCATGCTCGCCGTGCTCAAGGCCGGTGCGGTGTACGTGCCGATGGATCCTGGTTATCCCGCCGACCGGCTGGCGTTCATGGCGCAGGATGCCGGGCTCATGGTCGTCGTCGCAGGTGGGAGCTTCCCCGACGGCGATCAGCTGAGCATTGTCACGCCCGAGCAACTCGTGGCCAAGGGCGGCGGAGCAGGCACGGCGGCCTCTGACGGCGAGGCCGGCGGATCACCCGGCCCGGACGACGCCGCGTACGTCATCTACACCTCCGGCTCGACCGGGCGCCCGAAGGGCGTGCTGGTGCCGCATCGCAACGTGGTCGCCCTGCTCTCCGCGACCGAGGACGACTTCGGGCTCGGCCCCGGCGACACCTGGACGAACTTCCACTCCAGCGCTTTCGACTTCTCGGTCTGGGAGATCTGGGGAGCGCTGCTCACCGGCGCCCGGCTGGTGATGGTCCCCTACTGGGTCTCGCGGTCGCCGGAGGAGTTCCACGAGCTGCTGGTGCGCGAGCAGGTCACCGTGCTCAACCAGACGCCGTCGGCGTTCGCTCAGCTCATGGACGCCGACAGGCGCAGGGGCGAGCGGCTCGCGGTCCGGCTGGTGGTGTTCGGCGGCGAGCCGCTCGATGCCCGTCCGCTGCGGGACTGGTTCGACCGATACCCGGAGAATCGCTGCCGCGTCGTCAACATGTACGGCATCACCGAGACCACCGTCCACGTGACCGCGCAGACCGTGACCCGCCGGGAGGCCATGGCGGGGTCCAGGTCGGTGGGGTGCCCGCTGCCCGGCTGGCACGTGTACGTCCTGGATGAGCGGGGTCGGCCGGTGCCCTGCGGCGTTCCCGGCGAGATCTATGTCGGCGGCGCCGGAGTCGCCCTGGAATACCTCGGCCGTCCCGAGCTGACGGCGCAGCGCTTCCTGCCGGACCCGTTCGGCGGAGGTCGCATGTATCGCTCCGGCGACCGGGGACGCCTGCGGCACGACGGCCGGCTGGAGCACCTGGGACGGCTCGACACCCAGGTCAAGGTCCGCGGCTTCCGCGTCGAGCTGGACGAGATCCGCCGCGTGCTGCTCGAGGACGCCTCGGTCACGGCGGCCGCCGTGCTGCCGCGGGCCGGCGACCTGGAGGGAGCGCGCATCGACGCGTACGTGGTGCTGGCCGACGGCGACACCGCCGCGGTGCGGCGACGGGCCGCCAGGGTGCTGCCCGAGCACATGCTGCCCGCGACGATCACGGCGCTGCCCGCGTTGCCGCTCACCGCGAACGGCAAGCTGGACGTTCGCGCGTTGCCCGAGTCCGCGCCTCCGGCGTCCGTACGGGCCCCCTCAGACGATGTCGTGGAGACACTGACCGCCATCTGGGAGTCGGTGCTCGGCGTGCCGGTCGGCGCCGACGACAACTTCTTCGAGCTGGGCGGCAACTCGCTGCTCGCGATGCGGCTGGCGGCGGCCATCCGGGAACGGGGACTGCCCGCGCCGCCCATGCGCGAGCTGTATCTCCATCCGACGGTGAGCGGTCTCGCGCGGGTGCTCGGCCATGAGTGAGACCGGGGGACTGCTCGAGTGGCTCTCCGGCCCTGACCACCCCGGGCCGTTCCCCGTCGCGGGCCCGCCCGGCGTGCGGGCGCCGGCGGTCCTGGCGGCGTGGGGTGCGCTCCTCTACCACCACACCGGCCGGCAGGATCTCACCTTCCGCGTCGTGCGTGGCGGTGCGGACGAGGTGGTCCGGTTCGCGATCGATCCAGGCGGGAGGCTCGCCGAGCTGGTGACGTCGGTGACGCGGGCGCTCGACGCCGCCGACCCGTACGACCCCGGTCTCGGCTCCATGCCCGTCCTGGTCCACGGGGATCCGGTCCCGCCCGGCGCGTTCGCCCTCGTCCTGGACGAGAACGGAGTACGGTTGCGGCCCGGCCCGGCCAGGAACGCGGACCTGACCGCCCGCCACGCGGACCACCTCGCCGCCGCGCTGGCCACGCCCGAGGACACCGTGATCCGCGACCTGGACCCGCTGTCCCCCGCGGAGCATGCCGAGCTCGACCGCTGGAACGACACCGCCGTCGACTACCCGCGAGAGGTCAGGGTCGAGCGGCTCTTCGCCGAACAGGCAGAGCAGGCGCCCGGCCATCCGGCCGTGGTGCACGGTGACACCTCCCTCACCTACGCGGCCCTGCACCGCCGCAGCACGTTGCTGGCCCAGTCGGTACGGCGCGCCGGCCTGGCCTGCGGCGAGCCCGTCGCGCTGCTCCTGCCGCGCGTTCCCGACCTGGTCGTCGCGGCCCTGGCCGTGCTCAAGGCAGGCGGCTGCTACCTGCCGATCGATCCCACCACCCCGCCGGAGCGCGTCTCCCTCCTCCTCGCGGACAGCGGCGCGACCCTGCTGATCACCGAGAAGGAGTCCGTGGCCGGGGCGCGGACCATCGCGATGGACGCCCTGGACTGGTCGGCCGAGCCGGAGCCCGAAGGCCCGGCTCCCGGTGACGCGTCCGCGCCCGCGTACCTGATGTACACCTCGGGAACCACCGGGCGGCCCAAAGGCGTCGCGATCCCGCACCGCGGCATCGTCCGCCTGGTGCGCGGGGTTGACTACGTACGCCTGGACCCCACCACCAGGATGGCGCAGATCGGGGCGACCGGTTTCGACGCCTCCGTCTGGGAGATATGGGGCGCGCTGCTCAACGGCTGCACCCTGCACCTGCTCGACCGGGAGACCTTCCTCGACACCGAGGAGTTGCGCAAGGCCCTGGCCGATCAGCGCATCACCACGGCGCTGTTCACCTCCGCACTGTTCGGCCGGCTCGCCGACGACGACCCGGCCGTGTTCGGGCCGCTGCGCGACCTGCTCGTCGGAGGTGACGTGCTCTCACCCAAGCACGCGAGGTCCGTGCTGCGCGCCAACCCGGGCCTGCGGCTGGTGAACGCCTACGGGCCGACCGAGAACGCGGTCATCTCCACCGCCCACGTCGTCGCCGAGCCGATCGGCGCGCGGGTGCCCATCGGCCGCCCCGTGCCCAATACCAGCGCCTATGTGCTCAACCAGGACCGCCGCCCACTGCCGATCGGCGTCCCCGGTGACCTGTACGTGGGCGGCGACGGGCTGGCCCCCGGCTACCACGGACGCCCCGAGCTGACCAGGCGTGCCTTCGTCCCCCACCCCCTACGGCCGGGACGGCTGCTCTACCGGACGGGCGACCGGGCCCGACGTCTGCCCGACGGATCGATCGAATTTCTCGGCCGGACCGACCACCAGGTCAAAGTGCGCGGGTTCCGCGTCGAGCCAGGCGAGGTGGAGACGGCGCTGCAGAACGCGACCGGAGTGAGCGGCGCGGTGGTCGTGGAACGGCGTGACTCCTTCGACAGCCATCTGTGCGCCTACGTCACGGGCGAAGAGGGCCTCCAAGCGGGGCATGTGCGTGCGGAGATCGAGCGCGTGCTGCCGCCGCACATGGTGCCCGCGCACATCATGGTGCTGCCGGCGCTGCCGCTGACCGCCAACGGCAAGGTGGACCGGACCGCGCTGCCGGACCCGGCACCACGCGGCGGCGGGCGGGCGGCGCGGGACGAGGTGGAGCGCGTCCTGGTCGAGCTCTGGGAGGACGTGCTCGATGTCCGCGGGATCGGCGTCGACGACCCGCTCGACCGGCTCGGCGGCAGCTCGCTGACGGCGACCCGGCTGGCCGCCCTGGTGCGGCGCCGCTTCGGCGTGGACTGCCCGGTGTCGGCCGTGCTGTCCGCCCGGACGATCTCCGCGCTGGCCGGGACCATCCGCACGGCCGACCGTACGAGCCCCCGCCCCGCCGGGCCGCGTCCCGGCCTGGCCGCCGAGCGAACCCCGCTGTCGCCCCAGCAGCGGGGAATCTACGTCGAGCAGCTCAAAGATCCCACCGGTACCCAGTACAACCTGCCGATCTTCGTCGACCTCCCCGCGCCGGTGGACCCGGACACGCTGCGTGCCGCGTCGGCCGCGCTCGCCGACCGGCACGAGATCCTGCGCACCGACATCGCCGTCGACGGCGACGGCCGGCCGCACCTGCGCGTCCGCGACCGGGTGGCCGTCACGCTCGACGAGGTGGACCTGCCGCCCGGCGCGGACCCCGACGCGTGGGCGGAGAGCTGGATCCGCCCGTTCGACCTCGCCCTGGCGCCCCTGTGGCGGGTGGCCCTGGTGCGGCATGACACCGGAACGCGGCTGGTCCTGGACATCCACCACCTGATCACCGACGGTCACGCCCTGACCCTGCTGATGTCCGAATGGGCGGCGCTGATCAGGGGTGAGCGGCTGTCCGAGGTGGAGCTGCGCTACCGGGACTTCGCCCAGTGGGCGAACGGACCGGAGAAGCGGCAGCTGTCCGAGGCCCAGCGACCCTACTGGGCAGAGACGTTCGCCCGGCCGGTCCGGCCCCTCGACCTGCCCACCGACCTGCCGAGGCCGGCGGTGCGCCGGACCGAGGGCGCTCACCTGTACTTCGAATTCGGCGCGCGACGCAGTGACGCGATCGCGGAACTGGCCCGTGCCGAGGGAGTGACCCCCTTCCACGTGCTGCTGGCCGCCTACACCGCCTTCCTCGGGCGGGTGAGCGGCAGCGACGACGTGACGGTCGGAACAGCGGCGTCGGGACGGCACCTGCCGGGCGTGGACCGGGCGCAGGGGATGTTCGTGAACACGCTCTGCCTGCGCACACGGCCGGAGGCCGAGCTGCCGTTCCGCGCGTACCTACGGGCGGTGGCCGAGCACGCCACCGCCGCCGTCGACCACCAGGACCACGCTTTCGACGCTCTCGTGGCGCAGCACGAGCAGCACGACCTCAGCAGGAATCCCCTCTTCGACACGTTCTTCGCGGTGCAGGACACCGGACTCCACAAGGTCGGCTTCCTGGGAGGCCGGCCGCGCTGGCGGCCGGACGCCACCCGGCGCACGATCTTCGACCTCGACCTGCAGATCGAGGTCGACGGAGCCGGGCCCGGCGGCTATGCCGCCCGGTGGGCCTACGCCACGAGCCTCTTCCTGCGGCCCACGGTGGAACTGTTCCGCGATGAGCTGCTGGCCCTGTTGGACGCCGCGCTCGCCGAACCCGGCACGCCGCTGGGCGAACTCGGGCGGGTGGCCGCGACTCCGTACGACCTGTCCGAGCTCGCGCTCGACTTCGACTTCTGATCCGGCTGGGAGAGCACCATGCAATCCATCGAGACCCTGGGCGGGCTCAAGGTCGCGGCCGCGCAGCGTCCCCGTGAGGGCGCGTACTGGCGCGCGGAGCTGGCGGCGCTGCCCGACCGCGCCGGCTTCCCCGCCGACCACAGCGCGCCCGGCCGCGGCCCGCACGCCGCCGCCGCGCTCGACCTCGATCCCGCCTTGGCGGACCGGCTGCTGAAGCTGGCCCGAGGTCAGGACACCGCCCTGCGCTCCTTGCTGATCGCCGCGGTCGGCGCGCTGCTCCAGCGCCACACGGGCGGGGAGGAAGTCGTGCTGGCCACGCCCGCCTTCCCGGTCGCCGGCGGTCCGCCGCCGCTGGCGTCCGCGCTGCCGATCCGGCTGCCGATCAGCCGCGACAGCACGCTGCGCGACCTGCTCGGCGAGGTGGCGGCCCGGTTGCGGGCCGCGGTCGAGCATCAGGACTACCCGATCGAGCTGCTGGCCGAGGACGGCCCGCTCGCCGACGTGCTCGTCGGCCCAGTGGGTGACAGCGTGGGCGACAGCGCCGACCGGCCGGATTTCCCGCTCGTCTTCACCTTCGTCCGCGAGGCGGACGGCCTGGCCCTGCGGCTGCTGCACCGGCCCGAGAACCACACGGCGGACACCGCCCGGCGGCTCCTCGACCACTGCGCGTCGCTGCTCGATCAGGCCACCGCCCATCTCGACCTGGCGCTGAGCGCGCTCGACCTGCGCTCCGACGCCGACCGCGCGCTGAGCGCCGCGGTGAACGCCACGGACGTCGCCTTCGACGACACGGTACGGCTCGACGAGCTGCTCGGCCGGCGGGCCGCCGCGACCCCGGACGACCTCGCCGTGGTGGGCGACGGCTTCCGCCTCACGTACGCCGAACTGAACGCCAGAGTCAACCGCCTGGCGCACACGTTGCGTGCTCACGGCGTGGGCCGCGACGACCTCGTGGCTGTGCTGGCGGAGCGGTCGCCGGAGATGTTCGTGGCCGTCTACGCCGTGCTGCGGGCGGGTGGCGCATACCTGCCGATCGACCCCGGCAACCCCCGCGACCGCATCGCGTACCTCCTGCGTGACAGCGCTGCGCGCCTGGTCCTCACCCAGCCCCACCTCGCCGGCCTGGCGGGCGCGGAGACGGCGGTCCTGGACCTGACGGACGAGGCCGCCTACGCGCCGGAGTCGGACCCGCCGCCTGCGCAGGGCACCGCTCGCGATCTGGCCTACGTCATCTACACATCGGGTTCGACCGGCGCGCCCAAGGGCGTCCAGATCGAGCACCGCTCGGTGGTCAACCGCATCAGCTGGATGCACAAGGCGTACCCGATCAACGCCGCCGACGTCATCATGCAGAAGACGCCCACCTCCTTCGACGTCTCGGTGTGGGAGCTGTTCTGGGGGATGCTGGCGGGCGCGGCGGTGTGCCTGCCCGAGCCGGGCGCGGAGCGGGACCCGGAAGCGCTGGTCGCCGCCATCCGGCGGCACGGCGTCACCACGATGCACTTCGTCCCGTCCATGCTCGGCGCATTCCTCGACTTCCTGTCAGGAACGGGCGAGCAGGACGGGACGGCCACACTACGGCAGGTGTTCGCCAGCGGCGAGGCGCTGACCCCGCAGCATGCCCGGCGCTTCCACGAGGTCGTCCCGGCCGCGCGCCTGGTGAACCTGTACGGGCCGACCGAGGCCACCGTGGACGTCACCCACTACGCGTGCCGGGGCGACGAGAGCCGGGTGCCGATCGGTTGGCCGGTCGACAACACCCGCGTCCACGTGCTCGACGCCGACCTGCGCCCGCAGCCGGTCGGCATCCCCGGCGAGCTGTGCATCGCCGGCGTGCAACTTGCCCGGGGGTATCTCGGGCGGCCGGAGCTGACCGCCGAGCGGTTCACCGCCGCCCCGCACGCCGGCGAGGAACGCGTCTACCGCACAGGGGACCTGGCCCGCCGGTTGCCCGACGGCGCGATCGAGTTCCTGGGCCGGATGGACCACCAGGTCAAGGTGCGCGGCCACCGGATCGAGCCGGGCGAGATCGAGGAGTGCCTGCGGCAGCACGCCGGCGTGCGGGACGCCGTGGTCGTGGCTCACGGGAAGAACGGTGCGCTCCGCGGGTATGTGCTGGCGCCAGAGCCGATCTCGGAGGACGAGCTCAAAAGCCATCTCAGGCGCGCGCTTCCCGAGTACATGGTGCCCGCCAGGCTGGTCGCGCTGGAGCACTGGCCGCTCACGCCGAACGGCAAACTGGATCGCCGGGCGCTGCCCGAACCCGGTGAGGTGGCTGAATACACCGCCCCGCGGACGCCGCGAGAGGAGCACCTGGCCCGGATCTGGGGTGAGGTGCTCGGCCGCGAGCGGGTCGGCGTGCACGACAACTTCTTCGCGCTCGGCGGCGACTCGATCCGGTTCGTCACCGTGCTGGCCAAGAGCCGCGCTCACGGCCTGGACTTCACCTTCGAGCAGCTCTTCGAGAATCCGACGATCGCCCGGCTCGCGGCGCTGGCGGCCGATGCGGCGGGTGGCGCGGAGACCCACGTGCCGGAGCCGTTCGAGCTGCTGAGACCGGAAGACCGGGCGAAGATCCCGGACGGGGTGGTGGACGCCTACCCGATGACCCAGCTCCAGGCCGGCCTGGTCTTCCAGAGCGAGCTGTCGCACTCCACCGTCGAATATCACGACATCCTCAGCTACACGATCCAGAGCACGTTCGACGCCGAGCGGTTCGAGCAGGCGGTGCGGATCCTCGTCGCGCGGAACCCCATCTTCCGCACCAGCTACCACCTCACCGGCTACAGCGAGTACCTGCAGCTCGTCCACCAGGATGCCCCCGCGCCGCTCTTCGTCGCCGACCTGCGTGGCAAGACCGAACAGGAGCAGGACGCCTGGTATCGCGCATGGGCCGAGCGGGAGAAGGCCCACCGCTTCGTCTGGACGGAGCCCGGACTGGTCCGGCTGCACGTGCACGTGCTCGGCGACGACCTGTTCCGCTACACGCTCAGCCAGCACAACTCGGCGCTCGACGGCTGGAGCATCACGCTGGTGCACACCACGCTGTTCGACATCTACCACCGGCTCCTGGAGGGGCGTCCGCTGCCCGACGCCCTGCCGGGCAACCATCTGCGTGACTACGTCGCGCTGGAACGCCGCTCGCTGGCAACCGAGGAGCACCGCTCGTACTGGGCCCAGCTGCTCGCCCAAGGCGCCTTCACCGAGCTGCCGAGGACCAGGGACTCGGCAGAGCCGGACGTCTTTCCCGTGGTGTTCCACGAGGTGGAGTTCCCGCGCGGGCTGTCCGACCGGATCGTGGCGCTGGCCGACAGGCTGTCCGTGCCGGTCAAGAACGTCGCGCTGGCCGCGCATCTCAAGGTGCTCTCGCTGATCGCCGGCGAGAGCGACGTCGTGGCCGGCTACGAGCACAGCGGCCGTCCGGAGACCCACGGCGCCACCGAGGCGATCGGGCTGTTCCTCAACACGGTGCCCTTCCGCGCCCGCGTCGAGGAAGGCTCCTGGGCGGACCTGATAGGCCAGGTCTACCGGTCCGAGGCCGAGTTGCTGCCGGCGCGGCGCTATCCGATGGCGCAGATGAAGCGCGACCTGGGAATCCAGGACCCGCTGTTCGAGACCGCCTTCAACTTCACCCACTTCTACCTGCTCAAGCAGCTTGAGGCACGCGAGGGTTTCGCGCTGCTCGACGTACGGGCGAACTCGGAGACGGAGTTCGTGCTGCGTGCCGAGTTCTCCAGGCACTTCGTCACCGACGAGGTACGGCTGAGCCTGCACTACCACGCCCACCTGTTCGAGCCCTGGCAGGTGGCCAGGATGGGCGCGTACTACACGGCCGCGTTCGAGGCGATGACCGCCGACCCCGACGCCCCGCAGCATCTCGCCGACCTCCTGCCCGCCGAGGAGAGCACGGCACTGGCCGCGGCCGAGCGGTCAGAAGCGCTCCCGGCAGCGGCGGCCGGGCTCGTCCCCGACCCCGCCCGCCGGTTCCACCTGCGGATAGTGGACGGCCATGGCCTCCGGGCGCCCTTCGCCACCCCCGGCCAGGTCCTCCTCGTCGCGGCCGACGACGAGAGCGTCGCGGTGCCCACCGGCCGGTACGGCCGTCGGATGCCCGGCGGCCTGGAACTCCTTCCGGAACGCCCGCGCCGGGAGTTCCACCAGCCCCGCCGGCGGAGCGCCTCCCGCGAGGCCTCTCGCCCGGAAGGGCCCGTGCAACTCCGCATCGCGCAGGCGTGGGCCAGGGTCCTCGACGTGCCTCTGGAGAGCATCACGCTCGACGGCAACTTCTTCGAGCTCGGCGGCGGCTCCCTGACCGCGATGCGGGTGGTGATGGAGCTGGACGGCCTCGTGTCGCTCACCGATCTGATGCGGAACTCCACCCTCGGGCCGCTGTCCGTGGTGGCCCAGACGCGGCTGAAGGAGGACGCCGGGCCGGATTCGGGCATGCTCCGGGCCCTGTCGGAGAACCCGGACAACGCCCGGTGCGCCCTGGTCTGCTTCCCCTACGCCGGCGGCAATGCCATCAACTTCGAACCGCTGGCCGCCGCCTTCGGCAAGGAGGACGACATCGCCGTCTACGGCGTCGAGCTCCCAGGGCACGACGCCGGGCATCCTGACGAGCCCCTCCTGCCCGTGGAGGAGGCCGCCAGGCTGCTGGCGGACGAGATCCGCACCACCCTCGCCGGGGATGTGCTGCTCTGGGGCCACTGCGTGGGTTCGGCACTGGCGATGGAGACGGCACGCCTGATGGAGGCGGCAGGCCGGCCGCCTCTGCACGTCTTCGTGGGCGGCAAGCTCCTTCACGACAACCGCACCACCCGCGAGGCCGTGCGCCAGGCGGACACGATGAGCGACGACGACGTCCTGGCCTGGCTGGCCGGCGTGACCGAACTCGGCCCGCTCACGCCCGCCCAGGCGGCCTTCATGGCGAAAGTGTTCAGGCACGACTCCCGCTCCGCCAACGCCTACCTGCTCGCGCACGCCGAAGAGGGGACCAGGGCCACGCTCGGCGTCCCCCTCACGACCGTGTACGCCACCGACGACCCGCTCACTCCCGAGTACGACCGGCGATACGAGGAGTGGTCGATGTTCTCCGCCGAACTCGGGCTCGCGGAAGTCGGCCCGGCCGGCCACTACTTCTGCAGCACGGTGCCGCACGCCGTGGCCGACCTGGTGCGCTCGCTATGGAAAGAAGAGCACTGAGATGTCCACCGTCAATCCATCCGAGGCGTCGACGCCGCTCCGGCAGTTCCTGGCTGGGGCCAGGAGCACGATGCCCTTCCTCGCCTCCGCCATCCCCATGGGCATCGCGGGAGGCGTGCTGGGTTTGTCCAGCGGGCTGTCGGAGTTCGAGACCCTGGCCCTGGCGATGGCCGTGAACTCCGGCACCGCACAGTTCGTCGGCTTCGCGCTGATCGCCGATGGCACGAGCTGGCCGGCGATCATCCTCACCACGGCCATCCTGGGCCTGCGGATGCTGCTGTACTCCACGATCCTGATCCCGTACGTCAAAGAGGTTCCCCAGCGCTGGCGGCTGCTCCTCGGCTTCGGGCTGATCGACGAGGTGTTCTTCGTGGCGATAGAACGCCTGCGCAAGGGCACGCTGACCCACAGCAAGCACCTGTTCTTCCTCGGGGCGTCGGTGATGCTGTACGTCCCCTGGATGCTGTCCACGGTGGTCGGCATGTCGCTCGGGTCCGCCGTGCCGGACGTGGAGAAGCTCGGCCTCGACTTCCCGGTCACCGGCATGTTCGTCGCCATGCTCGCGATCGGGCTCGTGAACTGGCGAGTGGGCGCCGCCATCTGCTCCGCGGGAGTGACCGTCATGGTGGCGCAGGGCCTGCCGTACAACCTCGGCGTGGTTCTGGCCGCGGTCGTCGGCGCGGTGGTCGGCGCCGGATGCGAGTGGGCGACGAAGAACAAGGCCAAGGTCAAGGAGAACGTGGGATGAACATGGCGCTGCTGATCCTCGGCATGGGGCTGGTCAGTTTCCTGCCCCGGTATCTGCCGCTGGCGATCCTCGCCGACCGGGAAATGCCGCCGCTGGTGGAGACCCTGCTGCGGTACACCCCGCCGGCGGTGCTCGCCGCGCTGGTGTTCCCGGCCATTCTCGCGCCGTCCGGAAAGGGCATCGAGCTGACGCTGGCGAATCCTTATCTGATCGGCGGTCTGGTCACCTTGGCGACGGGCCTCGTCTCGAAAAGATTCCTGCTGTCCACGTCGGTCGGCATAGCGGCGTTCTATTTGAGTCGCTGGCTTATCGGATGAAAGCCGGGTCGTCCGTAACGTGGTTGGCGAGTTTGCTTTTTGGAACGCGACAACGGCTGTGTGACCTGGCCTTATAGTTGAAGATCGAATCATCGGAACGAGTTTTCGGCGAAGCGGTATGCGTTCTTACCACTTGCGGTCTGACCGGAATCTGAGTTAATGTGAGGGTTCATGTCCACCCCCCTGTCCGTGGAAGAAAAAGAGTCGCGTTCACTGAAGGCGACCATGCGCGTTCTGAATGGCATTGAGCGCGCCGGGAACAAGCTTCCCCATCCGTTCTGGCTATTCATCATCCTGAGCGTCCTGCTCATGGGGCTGAGCTGGGCACTGTCGGCCGCCAACGTGTCGGCAGTGAATCCGGCTGACAAGAAGACCGTCGCCGTACAGAACCTGCTCTCGGCCGAGGGCGTCGAGCTGATGCTCGGCAAAGCCATCGAGAACTTCGCCGCCTTCCCCGCGCTGGGCACGGTCCTGGTGGTCATGCTCGGCGTGGCCGTGGCCGACAAGGCCGGGTTGCTGGCCGCCGTGCTCAGGCGCGGCATCTCCCGGGTGCCGGCGAAATGGGTGACCTTCGCGCTCGCTTTCACCGGCATGATCTCCCACGCGGCCGCCGACTCGGCGTACATCGTGCTGATCCCGCTGGGCGGCCTGGCCTTCTACGCGATCGGCCGCAACCCGATCATCGGCGTGATCGTGGCCTACGTATCGGTCGCGGCCGGCTTCGACGCCAGCCCCGTGATCACCCCGACGGACGTCATCCTGGGCGGCATCACCACCGGGGCCGCGCACACGATCGACCCCAACGTCACCGTCACGCCGCTGGCCAACTACTTCTTCTCCCTCGGCTCCTCGGTCGTGCTCTCCATCGTCATCACGCTGGTGACGGAGACCCTCCTCACCAAGCGGGCGAAGAGCATGCCGATCGACGACGACGCCGAGATCGGTGACCTGGGCGACCTCAACCTGACCGACCTGGAGCGCCGCGGCCTGCGCCGGTCCGGCATCGCGCTGATCGTGATCGCCGCGCTGGTCGCGCTGGCCATCGTCCCGTCCAGCTCGCCGCTGCGCGACGAGAACGGCGACCTGGCGCTCGGCCCGCTCCTGGGTGCGGTCGCCCTGCTGATCGGCATCGCCTTCGCCGTCGTCGGCATCGTCTACGGGCGCACCGTCGGCACCATCAAGAAGAGCAGTGACGTGCCCGACTTCATGGCGCACGGCATGAAGGAGATGGCCCCGGTCATCGTGCTGTTCTTCGCCATCTCGCAGTTCCTGGCCTACTTCAAGTGGACCAACATCGGCACGATCGTCGCGGTCAAGGGCGCCGACCTGCTCAAGGCGGCCGGGATCAACGGCCCGGTGGTGTTCATCGGCATCCTGCTCATCGTCACGATCATCAACCTGCTGATCACCAGCGGCTCCGCCCAGTGGGCGCTGGTCGGCCCGGTGTTCGTGCCGATGCTGATGCTGCTGGACATTCCGGCGGAGACCACCCAGGCGGTCTACCGCATCGCCGACTCCTGCACCAACGCGTTGTCGCCGATGAGTCCCTTCTTCGTGCTGGTGCTCGGGTTCGTTCAGCGCTACCGCAAATCCGCCGGCATCGGCACCCTGATGGCCCTCGTCCTGCCCCTGTGCCTGGTGATGCTCGTCACCTGGACGCTGTTCTTCCTGGCGTGGTGGGCGCTCGGCATTCCCCTCGGACCGGGCGTACCTGTCCGATAACCCCTCTCTGCAACAAGGATTTTGACTGTGACACCGGCTTCCGCGTGGGCCTCTCAGGCCCTTCCCACCATGCTCGACGACCTTCGCAGGCTCGTCGAACTGGAAAGCCCCAGCGATGACAAGCGACTCCTGGACCGGACGCTCGACGAGATCGGCCTCTGGGTCGCCGACCGCGCCGGGGAGCCGGACCAGCTAACTCGTCACGATGGCGGGCAGCACGGCGACGTGCTCGAGGTGGCCTACCGCGGCACCGCGCCGGGATTCGTCCTGCTGGTCGGCCACTACGACACCGTGTGGCCGGCCGGCACCCTCGCCGGCTGGCCGTGGCGGATCGATGACGGCGTCATCAGCGCGCCCGGCGTCTTCGACATGAAGACCGGTCTTGTCCAGGCGGTCTGGGCGGTGCGGGGGCTGCGCGAGCTCGGGCTGCCGCACCCCTCGGTCCACCTGCTGTTCAACGGCGACGAGGAGATCGGGAGCCCGGCCTCCCGCGAGCGGATCGAAGCGGCCAGCGAGGGCGCGCTGGCCAGCCTGGTCTTCGAGGGCGCCGTGGACGGGGCGGTGAAGACCTCCAGGAAGGGCGTCGGCATCTTCTACCTGACCGCCACCGGTGTCGAGGCGCATGCCGGTCTCGATCCCACCGCAGGGGCCAGCGCGGTCCACGCGCTGGCCGCGCTGATCACCGAGATCGCCACGCTGGGCGCGCCCGAGCGCGGCACGACCGTCAACGTCGGCCTCGTCAGCGGCGGCACCGGCACCAACGTCACCGCGGGCCAGGCCACGTGCGGCATCGACGTGCGCATCTCGGACCCGGCGGAGATGGCCCGCGTGGACGCCGCGCTGGCCGCGTTGCGCCCATCCGACCCGCGCGTCTCCATCGAGCTCACCGGCGGGTGGAACCGGCCTCCCATGGTCCCCAACCCCGCCTCGGAAGACCTGTTCGCCAGGGCGTACAAGGCGGCCATCGAGCAGGGCCTGGACCTGCGCCAGGCAGGAGTCGGCGGAGCCAGCGACGCCAACTTCGTCTCCGCGCTCGGCCGGCCAGTGCTGGACGGGCTCGGGCCCGTCGGGGCGGGCTCCCACTCCCGCTCGGAGCACGCCATCGTCGACTACATACCGGAACGCACCGCACTCACCATGGGCATCATCTCCAGCCTCGCCGAGTAGCGAGGGTTCATTGCGAAAGAGGACGGCTGACGTCAGAAAATAGCTCTAGCAAATAGGAAACTTTCCTATTAGATTGCGGGTCATGCCCTTGAGCGGTGACCTGCTTCGCCTCGCCGACGCCGTCCTCTTCCCCGGTTTCACGGGACACATGCCTCCCGACTGGGTCCGCCGCCGCCTCGGCGGCGGGTTGGGCGGCGTCGTGCTGTTCTCCCGCAACATCGCCGACGCCGCCCAGGTGGCCCGGCTGACCGCCGCGCTGCGTGCCGAGAACCCCTCGGTGCTCGTCGGCACCGACGAGGAGTCGGGGGAGGTCACGAGGCTGGAGGTGGCCACTGGAAGCAGCCGCCCCGGCGGGTACGCGCTCGGCGTCGTGGACGACGTGGGCCTGACTGAGGCTCTGGCCAGGGATCTCGGCGGCGACCTGGCCGCCGCGGGCATCAATCTCGACTTCGCCCCTTCCGCCGACGTCAACTCCAACCCCGACAACCCCGTCATCGGCCTGCGGGCCTTCGGCGCGGACCCCGCCCTGGTGTCCCGGCATACCAGGGCGTTCGTCCGCGGCCTGCAGTCGGCGGGCGTGGCCGCGTGCGCCAAGCACTTCCCCGGACACGGGGACACCTCGGTCGACTCGCATCACGGCGTGCCCGTGGTGTCCGACGACGGGATCGAGGACGCGCTGCTCCCTTTCCGAGAAGCGATCAAGGAAGGCGTCAAGGCCGTCATGACCGGCCATCTCCTGGTGCCGTCGTACGACGCCGAGCTGCCCGCCACGCTCAGCCCCAAGGTGCTCACCGGGCTGCTGCGGGAGGAGCTCGGGTTCCCAGGAATGATCATCACTGACGGCATCGAGATGGCGGCGGTGGCGGGGGCGTACGGGATCGGGGGCGCCTCCGCCCGCGCCATCGCCGCTGGAGCCGACGCGATCTGCGTCGGCGGCGAGCGCGCCGACGAGGCCACCGCCGCCGGGATCCGCGACGCGATCGCCATGGCGGTGACCCAGGGACTGCTGCCCGAGGAGCGGCTGGCCGACGCCGCTCGGAGGGTCCGCGAGCTGGCCTCATGGGCCGCTTCCCCGGGCGGCCAGGCACCCCGTGACGGCTCCATCGGCCTGGCCGCCGCGCGCCGGGCGATCAGGCTCACCCGCCGGTCGACCGCTCCCGTGCTGCCCCTGACCTCCCCTGCGTACGTGGTGGAGCTGGCGCCGGAGATGAACCTGGCCATCGACAGGAAAACGCCGTGGGGCGTCGGCGAGCCCCTGTCCCGCCTGCTGCCGGACACCGTGGTGAGGCGGCTGGCGGTGGGGGACTCGACGGGTCCGGCGCTGGAGCGCCTGCTCAGGGAGTCCGCAGGACGGCCACTGGTGATCGTGGTCCGTGACGTGCACCGCTATGCCTGGCAGGAGCAGTCGCTACGGCACCTGCTCAGCGCCCGGCCCGACGCGGTGGTGGTGGAGATGGGGCTTCCCGCGCGGTCGGATCTGGGCGCCGTGCACATCGCCACGTACGGCTCCGCCCGCGTGTGCGGGCAGGCCGCGGCCGAAGTGCTCACCGGTGCTCATGGGTAGGGTGTGATCCCGTGAACTTCGACGGCGAGGATCTTTCACGCAAAGCGCTGGCCGACCGGCTCCCCTCCGACGAGACGCACGTCTTCCGCGACTGCGACCTCACGGAGACCGACCTGTGGGGCGCCCCGCTGGCGGGGGCCAGATTCGAGTCGTGCGTGCTGGACCAGACCGACTTCCGCAAGGCCGACCTCGACGGTGCCTCGTTCACCGGCGGAGGCGGCATGCGGACCCGCTTCAACGACGCCGACCTCATCGACGTGACGTTCACGGACGTGGACCTGTCCTCGGCCCAGTTCGGCGGCGCGCTCCTGACGGACGTCTCGTTCGCGGGCTGCCGCATGATCGGCACCGCGCTCACCGCCTCGCGCGGCACCGGCTTCAAGCTCACCCGCTCCAACCTGACCCTGGCCAACCTCGGCGGCTGCTCGCTGCGCGGGGAGCTCATCGAGGGCGTGCGCTTCGACGACGCCGATCTGTCGGGCTGCGACTTCACGGAGGCCACGTTCAGTGACTGCCGGCTGATCGGGACGCGCCTGCTGCACACGAAGTTCGCCAAGGCCGATCTGCGCGGGGCCGACCTGGGCCAGCCGGACGACGCCAAGCTGCGGGCGTTCGCGGGCGCCATCATCAACCAGACCCAGGCCAACGCCATCCTCGCCGCCCGCGGCATCACCGTCGTCTAGGCTCGGCGTCACGAGAATGTCCGGGGCAGGTGGGAGAGGGCGGTCTCGGCCTCGGCCATGATGCGGTCGATCAGCTCCCGGCATGACGGCAGATCGTCGATCACGCCCACCACCTGGCCCGATGCCATCACTCCGAGATCCGCCCTGCCCTCCACCATCGCGGCCCGCAGCAGCACCGGCGTGTTGGCCGCCTGCAGCACCTGGGCCCAGGTCAGGTCGCGGGCCTGCCTCATCCGGCGGCCCTCGCGGAGCAGCTCGCCCCACGACAGCCCCGACAGCCGCTTGAACCTGGCCCCGTTCACCACCGCACGGACCAGGCGCGACCGCTCCAGCGACGCCACGAAAGGCGTCAGGAGCACCCGGTGCGGCACCCCGTCCAACTGGGTCGTGACCACCGTCTCCCGCGTGGCCAGATACAGCTTCTTCACCTCGTCGGGCACAGGGGAGTCGCTGGTCAGCAGGAACCTGGTCCCCATGGCGATCCCGCAGGCCCCGTACGCCAGGGCCGCCACCAGCCCCCGTCCGTCGAAGAAGCCTCCGGCGGCGATCACCGGGATGTCGACCGCGTCCACGACCTGGGGCAGCAGCAAGGTGGTGGCGACCGGGCCGGTGTGGCCGCCGCCCTCGCCGCCCTGGACGATCAACGCGTCGACGCCCCAGCCCGCCACCTTCTCCGCGTGCCGGCGGGCGCCCACCGACGGGATCGTGACCACGCCCGCGTCCTTGAGCCGCGCGATCAGGTCGCGCTTGGGCGCCATCGCGAACGACGCCACCCGCACACCCTCGCCGATCAGCACCTCGATCCGCTCGGCGGCGTCGTCGGCGTCGGAGCGGATGTTCACCCCGAAAGGCGCGTCCGTGCGTTCCTTCACCCGCCGGATCGCCGAGGTCATCTCGGCCACCGACATCGTCGCGGCGCCGATCACGCCCAGACCGCCCGCCTGCGAGGTGGCCGCCGCGAGCCGGGCGCCCGCGACGTACCCCATGCCGGTCTGCACGATCGGGTGGCGGCACCCGACCAGATCGGTCAGCGCGGTCCTCACGCCGCCACCTCGCGGTCGCGGGTTCGCTGGGGATCGAGCCGGTCCAGGACGTCGAGCTCCTCGGGGGCCGGCCCGCGCGTCTGGGCGACATTTCGGGGAATGTCGAGATTGAAGCCGGTTGCTGCCACCACGTCCTCCACCCGCACCCCGGGATGCACCGACACCAGCCGCATGGTCCCGTCAGGGCCGCGGAAGTCCAGGACGGCCAGGTTCGTCACCACCCGGCGCAGGTCGAAGGCGCCCCTGTCGGTCCCGACCCCGCTGACCATGTCCACCTCGGGCACGAACACCCGGGTCGAGTGCCGGGGAATCCAGTAGCTGGTCGGGTCGCAGCGTGTGTTCCCCGGCGCCCCCCGAACGCCCAGCAGCTGCGCCTTGGGCCGCGACCAGTCGCCGATGCAGGAGATGTTCGTGTTGCCGTGCCGGTCGATCTGGCTGGCCCCGAGCATGACGTGCCGCCGGCCGTTCAGCACCAGCCACAGGTGCTCGCGGAACGGCAGCCACCCCTCCACCACCTCGGGCGCCTCGCCCAGCGCGGGCACGTCGCCGGTGAGCAGGCAGGTGCCGTCGTGCGTGAGCAGCTCCGGCTCGAACGTCAGCCGCGCCAGCCGCGCCGCCAGCACCGTGACCGCCCCGCCGATCCCGGCGGCGACGATCTCCCCGTCGCCCCTGAACGCCTCCGCGCACGCCACCACGCACACGTCAGCCCTGCTGCTCATCGAACTCCTCCCAAGGCGTCTCCACGTAACGCCGCTGGAGCGCCTCGTCCCGCCCGTAGTCGGGCTCGCACGAGGTGAACCCCGCCCCGCCGGGCACCTCCACCACCCCCGCCACCATCGAGCGGCTGATCAGCAACGACTGCAAGGGCCCCTCCTTCAGCAGGTCCTCCACCACCCGCTCGCACGACACGTAGCACCGCCGCGCGGCCTTGGCGTAGAGGTCGTCGAAGTACGGGTCGGGACCCAGGTACTGGGCGTTGCCCCGGGCGTCGGCCCGGTTCATGTGCACCAGGGCCACGTCCATGGTCAGCGCGGGCACCGCGACCAGCTCCTCCCCGTCCGCGTACGGCGACCGGACCGTCCGCAGCTCCGGGTTGACCCGCAGCACGTCCGACCCCAGCCCGGCCCGCGTCGGCAGGAACGGCAGCCGGTGCGCCCCCGCCAGCAGCCCGAACATGAACATCCCCTCGTCGTACTCCACGAACTCGATCTCCCCGGCCTGCCTGGCCCGCCGGAAATGGGGCTCCAGAGGGATGGAGTCGAGCGTGACGAACGGGGCCACGACCTTGCGTACCTTCTTCGCCGCGCACAGCATGCCCACGTCCGCGCCGCCGTACGAGACGATCGTGAGGTCGTCGGCGGGGGAGCGGAGGAGGGCGCGTACGAGCGCCATCGGCTTGCGGCGCGAGCCCCAGCCGCCGATCCCGACCGTCATCCCGCTCTCGATCCGGCTCGCGACCTGCTCGGCCGACATCAGCTTGGTCACGTGAATCGCTCCCTGTGCCGGTCTCCGGCGCCCGTCAGGTTCAGCTCGAAGGTGAAGCCCTGCTCGAAGCGGTAACTGCGCTTGACGTCCACGGGGTCGATGCCGTTGAGGGACTCCTTGGCGCGGCGGATCACGTACGGGTCCTTCGCGGCGATCTGCCCCGCCACCTCCAGCGCCACGTCGCGCAGCTTGTCGCGCGGCACCACCTCCAGCACCGACCCGAACGCGTGCAGCTCGGCGGCCGTCGCGTTCCTGCACGTGTAGACCATGGCGCGCATCAGGTGCTGCGGGACCAGCCTGGCCAGGTGCGTGGCCGCGCCCAGCGCGCCCCTGTCCACCTCGGGCAGCCCGAAGTACGCGTCGTCGCTCGCCACCACGACGTCGGCGTTGCCGGCCAGGCCGACGCCGCCGCCCAGGCAGAAGCCGTGCACCGCCGCGATCACCGGCACCGCGCACTCATAGACCGCCGCGAACGCCGCGTAGCACGCCCGGTTGACGTCGACCAGCGCCTGGTGACCCTCGGCGTCCCGCAGCTCCTTGATGTCGACCCCGGCGTTGAACCCGCGCCCCTCGGCCCGCAGCACCACCACCCTGGTCCCCGGTTCGTCCCCGGCCCGCCGGACGGCCTCCGCCAGCTCCTCCCAGCCCCGCACGGTCAACGCGTTCACCGGCGGCACGTCCACCACGACCTCGGCGATCGGCCCGGCCCGCAGGGTGATTCCCATCGCCGCTCCCGTCTGGTTGCACCTAACGCTTGCTTGGTACGGTAGCACCCGTGACCGTGACTTACGACTACACGGGCAAGGCCGTCCTGGTGACCGGCGGCACCAAGGGCATCGGCGTTGGGATCGCCCGCGCCTTCCGCGCGGCGGGCGCCGACGTGACGGTCTGCGCCAGGAACGACCCCGCCGCCCCGATCCCGAGGCTCCGGTTCGTCCGGGCGGACGTGCGCGTGCCCGCGGACGTCGAGCGGCTGATCTCCGGGTTCGACCGGCTCGACGTGGTGGTCAACAACGCGGGCGGCTCGCCGTACGCGCCGCTGGACGGCACCTCGCCGCGGCTGCACGCCCGCGTCATCGAGCTCAACCTGACGGCCCCGCTGCTGGTCTCGCAGCGCGCGTACCCGCTGCTCGCCGCCGCCGGAGGGGCGATCGTGATGATCGGCAGCGCCGGTGGCGCGCGCCCCTCACCCGGCACCTCCGCGTACGGCGCCGCCAAGGCCGGGCTGCACCACCTGGCCCGTTGCCTGGCCGCCGAGTGGGCACCGGAGGTGCGCGTCAACACCGTCGTGGTCGGCCTCGCCGCCACCGAGAACGCTTCCTCGCACTACGGCGGGCGCGAGGACGGGATGGGCGCGGCCATCCCCGCGGGCCGGATGGCGACGCCCGCCGACGTGGCCGCGGCGTGCTTGTGGCTGGCCGCGCCCGGCTACGTCACGGGCGCCGAGGTACGGGTGGACGGCGGCGGCGAGATCCCCGCCTGGCGAAACCTGGCCTCCAGCGACATTTCCTGATATCTCTTCATGATCCTTCTGGGAGGTCTGTGTGGGAATCTGTGCTGGCCGCGTGGTGATCGTGACGGGCGCCGGTCGGGGCATCGGGAGGGAGCACGCGCTGGAGTTCGCCAGGCAGGGCGCCCGCGTCGTGGTGAACGACCTCGGCACAGGCCCGGCCGGCGAGGGCAGCTCGGGCGGCCCGGCGCTGGAGGTGGTCGCGGAGATCCACGCGCTCGGCGGCCAGGCGGTGGCCAACAGCGACGACGTGTCCGACTGGGACGGCGCGGCCCGGCTGGTCAAGAGCGCCGTCAGCGCGTACGGCCGCCTCGACGTGCTGGTGAACAACGCGGGCTTCCTGCGGGACCGGATGCTCGTCTCGATGACCGAGCAGGACTGGGACGACGTCGTACGCGTCCACCTCAAGGGCCACTTCCTGCCGCTGCGGCACGCGGCGGCGCACTGGCGGGAGAGGTCCAAGTCGGGCGAGCGCGTCGAGGGCAGAGTGATCAACACCTCGTCCGGCGCGGGCCTGCTGGGCAGCGTCGGCCAGGCCAACTACTCGGCCGCCAAGGCGGGGATCGCCGCGCTGACGCAGGTGGCCGCGGCCGAGCTGGGCAGGTACGGCGTGACGGTGAACGCCATCGCGCCCGCCGCCCGTACCCGCATGACCGAGGAGGTGTTCGCCGCGACCATGGCCAGGCCGGAGTCCGGGTTCGACCCCATGGACCCGGCGAACATCGCACCGCTCGTGGTCTGGCTCGGGTCCGACGGGTCGGGCCATGTGACGGGCCGGGTGTTCGAGGTGGAGGGCGCGACGATCGCCCTGGCCGACGGCTGGCGGCACGGCCCCGAGGTGGATCGGGGCGCTCGCTGGGACCCGGCGCACGTCGGCGAGGCGGTCACCACCCTCCTCGCCTCCGCCCCATCCCCCGAACCGGTCTACGGCCAGCATTCATAGAACAATGTTCTGGTAACTTACAGCTACCTATCGTCAACGCAGGGTTATATGCTCGCACTGACCTTGATCTCCTGCGGTCAAGGAAGGTCAAAGGGGTGGGCGGGACTCGTGCCCGCCAACCCTGACGCCCCGCTGACGAAGGAGCAGAGAGTGATCAGAAGGGTGTGCGCCGCGGCCGTAATGGCGGCGGCCGTCGGCGGCGCGCTGCCGGCTCCACCCGCACACGCAGACGACGGCTGGTCCGGCCCCTGGCGCAGCGACAGCTGGTTCGGCAACTGGAGCGGCAACAGCGGCTCCAGCCAGTCCGGAAACAACTTCGGCGACGTCACCGCCGTCAACCGCGGCGAGGGCGCCTCCACCAACGTCAACAACATCAACGGCATCGCCCCGACCGCCACCGACGGCGGGGTCACGGTGACCTACATCTTCTACTGACCGGCTGACGTCCGAGACCAAGACGATCCGAAAGGACAACAACAAACATGATGAAGAAGCTCTGCGTGACCGGTTTTGTCGCCGCTGCGGCCACGGGTGTGGCGCTGCTGTCGGCGCCGGCGTACGCGGACGTCAACGCCGGCAACACCAGCTCCAACCGCGAGTCCTCCCAGTCGGGCAACAACTTCGGCAACGTCGTCAGCAGCAACCGCAGCGGCCTCGGCGCCACGAGCGTCAACAACGTCAACGGCAACGCCGTGACCGCCACCAACCGCGGCACCTCGCGCGTCGAGGACGTCGTCGAGATCGACTGACCAGGCGGGACGCGCCGCGATGCGCAGCCGCGAGCGCGTCCGTGGCGCGAGCCGGGCCGGAAATGGTCTGGCTCGCGCCGTAATAGCATCCCTCGGTGGCTATTTGTGCATATGTAACGTTCGAGGATCCCGAGGGCGGCGACGACGAGCGCGATCTCGCCCTGTCGGCCTGGCGCGAGGCGGGCATCGACGGGCGCGTCGAGCGCTGGGACGATCCCGCCGTCGACTGGAGCTCGTACGACGCCGTGGTCGTCCGTTCGGTCTGGGACTACATCCTCAGGCGGGAGGAGTTCCTGGCGTGGGCGCGCGGCGTGGAGTCCGTCACCAGGCTGCTCAACCCGTCCCCTGTCCTCGAGACCAACACCGACAAGACCTATCTGCGGGATCTCGGCGTGCCGATCGTGCCGACGCACTGGTCGTCGCAGGGCCTGCCGGACTGGCCGGAGTACGTCGTCAAGCCGGCGATCTCCGCCGGCGCCCGCGACACCACCAGGACGACCGGCCGTGACCAGGCCCAGGCGCTGGCCGCCGCGCTGGAGGCCGACGGACGCACCCCGATGGTGCAGCCGTACCTCGACATGGTCGAGTCGGAGGGCGAGACCTCGCTGCTGTACTTCAACGGCCGCTTCAGCCACGCCGTACGCCGGGTGCCCATGCTGGCCCCCGGGATGACGGACGGCGACAACGCGCGGGCAAAGGTCCGCACACCAGCCCCGGACCAGGTCGATCTCGCGGAGAAGGTGCTCACCGCCGTACCCCAGCCCCTTCTCTACGCTCGGATCGACCTGGTCCGGCTACCCGGCGGCGAGCCCGCGGTCATCGAGGTGGAGCTGACGGAGCCCTACCTCTACCTGCGGTACGAGCCGCGGGCGGCGGCGAACCTCGCCACGGCGCTGCGCGAGCTGCTCTAGGACTCTTTCACCCAGAGCCGCAGCAGCCCGCGGAAGTGCTCGACGAAGCGGTCGCGCTCGTGGGTCGGGTACGTGGCGGTCACGGTGTCCACCAGTAACCGGTCGAACTCGGCCCCGGCCACCCACTCCAGCACCACCTCGTCGATGTGCGCCAGGCGGTCCTGGCAGAACTCGTGGTAGTGCTCGGTCTGGAAGTACTTGTCCGCCAGCCGCCGGTACTCCGCCAGCCGCTCCTCGTACGTCCCCTCGACGGCGAAGTAGTCGTGCGTCTCGAGGTCGATCCTGGGCCTGCGCCGGGTGGCCACGCAGAACACGCTCCACTTCACCAGCGTCTTGATCGCCCAGGGGAAGTAGTAGTGCAGGCTCGTCAGCGCCACGTCGGGGCAGGCGTTGGCGTAGTCGATGGGGTGCACGTCCGAGCCCTTGATCAGGGTCTCGCAGGAGTTGAACTCCCACCGGAAGAACGCGTTCACCAGCTTCCCGATGGTCACCACCTCCTCGCCCACGGACGGCGACAGGAACTCGTGGTCCACGGCGTAGCGGGCGTGCATCGGCTCCTCGGGCCTGAATCGCATCACCATCGTCTCCGCCCCGATCGACAACGACCTGGCGAACGCGTCGTAGCCCTCGATGGCCTGCTGGAGATGCATGAGCATCTCGCCGCTCTGGTCGTAGGCCCGGTGCAGCTCGTCCCGGTCGCGCACCAGCGACACCCCGCGCCAGGCGCCGCCGTCGTACGGCTTCATGAAGAGCGGGTAGCCGACCCGCTCCGCCACCTCGTCCAGGTCGAAGGGCTGGTTGTAGCGGGCCGCCGTGTAGGCGTACCGCGCGTTGTCGATCGGGTTCTTGTACGGCACCAGCACCGTCTCCGGCACCTTGAGCCCGAGCCGCATCATCGCGCAGTACGCCGTGTGCTTCTCCATCGACTGGAACGTGAACGGGCTGTTCAGGAGGTAGACGTCGTCCATCATAGAGACCTTCTTGAGCCACTCGCGCGGGTGGTAGTACCAGTACGCCAGCCGGTCGATCACCAGCTCGTGACGCGGCCTGGCGCGCAGGTCGAACGGCTCGATCGTGAGGCGCTCCACGTCGAACTCGCCCACCCCCTTGATCGGGCCGAGCCGCCGCAGCACGGTCTCGAACGCCGACGGCCAGTCCTCCTCGGTCCCGAGCAGCAGCCCGATCAGATGTCGCACGACGCCTCTCCTCCCGCCCGCGCGGCCGCCGGGTCACACGCCAGGGAGACGGCCGTTGCGGAACAGGTCGACGAACCTTTGATGGTCTTCCCGGGCCTGTGCCCCGTACCGGTGGGCAAAATCCACCAGCATCCCGATAAATCCGGGCTTGTCGTTGCCGATCACCGCCACGATCGCCTCCTCCGTCGAGAAGTCGACGAGGTCGTGACTGGACTCGTCGTCGGCCACCGAGTGCATGCGCGCCACCGCCCGCCCCAGGTCCTGCACGATCGAGCGCAGCTCCGCCGGCTCGTTGACGTCGTCCCAGTCGAGGTCGGCGGAGTACGGCGACACCTCGGCGACGAGCTGGCCCACCCCGTTCAGGGTCGTGTAGCCGAGCCAGGGATCGGCGTACGCCTGCAGGGCCCGCTGCGACTCGGCCGTGCGGTGACCCTGGTGCAGGAAGTAGGAGGCCACCTTCTCGTCGGTGACGTACCGCGCCACCGCGGGTACCGCCGCCTGCTTCATGTAGAGGATGACGTCGTTCTCCAGCGCCTGCGAGCGCCCTTCGAGCAGCAGGTTGTACGAGGGCAGCCCCGCCGAGCCGATGCCCACGCCCTTGCGCAGCGCCACATCCTTGACCACGTGCTCGACGCCGCGGCTCTGCCCCGGCAACGTGGCCAGGTACTCCTGGAACGCGGCCAGCACCGCCTGCCTGGCCGCCGCGTCCACGCTCTGCCTGCCCGCCATGAGCGCGAACCGCCGGTCGTAGTGGTCGATCACGGTCTCGACGTCCAGCAGCGCCACCCGCGTGCTGAGCCGCGCCGTCTGCAGGACCCGGTGCAGCACGCCGGTCGTGGTGTCCAGGGTGAGCGAGCCGATCGCGTCGTCCCCGCCGGCCGCGAGGGCGGCCAGCTCGACCAGGTACGCGCCGGCGAAGTCGGTCACGAGCACGCTGATCGAGTCGTCGGACAGCGCCTTGGCGTACCCGATGAGCGCCACGCTGGCGGCGAAGCGCTTGAGGTCCCAGACGTACGGGCCCACGTACGCCTCGTCGAAGTCGTTGACGTTGAAGACGAGGACGCCGGAGGCGTTCATGTACGTGCCGAAGTTCTCCGCGTGGAGGTCGCCGTGGATCCAGACCCGGCTGGTCGGCTTGTCGAGGTAGGACTCGTCCGCGTACGAGCCGGTCATGTCCGCGTAGAACAGGCAGGCACTGCCCCGGTAGAAGGCGAAGGGAGAAGCCGCCATTTTCCGAAATTTCCGCCTGAAAGCGGCGGGGTCTCGCTGAATCGACTCGCCGAACTCCGTCATGAGGACATCGAGCAGGAAGGAGGAGCGTGCGCCCATACTCCGGACACTAGATCGCGATCTCCTTGCCGCCTACCCTGGTCTTTCCCTGACAGGGCTGGTCAGGGGTGCTGGGAGGAGACCGAGACCACCTCTCCCGTCATGTACGAGGAGTAGTCGCTGGCCAGGAAGACGATGACGTTCGCCACCTCCCACGGCTCGGCCGAGCGCCCGAACGCCTCCTTGGCCGCCAGCTCCGCCAGCAGCTCCTCGCTGGTCACCTTCGCCAGGAACGGGTGCACGGCCAGCGAGGGCGCCACCGCGTTGACCCGTACGCCGTGCTCGGCGGCCTCCAGCGCAACGCACCTGGTCAGCGCCATCACCCCGGCCTTGGCTGCCGCGTAGTGCGCCTGCCCCCGCTGGGCCCGCCAGCCGACCACGGAGGCGTTGTTCACGATGACGCCGGAGCCCTGGGCGATCATCTGCTTGAGCGCCGCCCTGGTGCAGCGCATGGTGCCGTTCAGGGTGACGTCGATGACCGCGTGCCACTGGTCGTCGGACATCTCGGCCAGCGGCGCCGTACCGCCCAGACCGGCGTTGTTGACGACCACGTCCAGCCGGCCGTGCGCCTCCACCACCGCGTCGAACAGCGCCAGCACCTGAGCCTCCGAAGTCACGTCGCACGGCACGGCGAGCGGCTTGACGCCGGTGAGCTCGGTCAGCGCGTCGGCGGCAGCGGACAGGCGGCGCTCGTGCCTGTCGGAGAGTACGATCGTCGCGCCCTCCTCGGCGCAGCGCCGCGCGGTCGCATAGCCGATGCCCGCCCCCGCGGCGGCCGTCACGAGCGTCACCTTGCCGTCGAGCAGCCCGTGCGCCTTCGGGTATGGAGGGGGCATCCGTGCTCCAATCAGCGGGGGAGTCCCAGGGTGCGCTCGGCGATGATGTTGCGCTGGATCTCGCTGGATCCGGCATAGATCGTGTCGGCGCGGCTGAACAGGTAGAGCCGCTGCAGCTCATTGAGCTCGCCCTGCGCGCTCCCGGCCACGAGCCCCTCCCTGCCCTGTACGGCCTGCGCCAGCTCGCCCAGCCTCCGATGCCACTCCGACCAGTAGAGCTTGGCGATCGACACCTCGGGACCCGGGTCGGGGCGCAGCATCCTGAGCGCGTTGAGCCGCATGATCTCCAGCTCCAGCCACGACCGGACGAGCCGGTCGCGCAGCACGGGGTCGTCGATGGCGCCGGTGCGCCTGGCCGTCTCGATCACCTTGGCCAGCTCCCGCCGGAACCCGATCTGCTGCCCGAGCGTGGAGGCGCCGCGCTCATAGCCGAGCGTGGCCATCGCGACCCGCCAGCCGTCGCCCGGCGCGCCCAGGATGTTCCCCGCCGCCGTGCGCGCGCCGTCGAAGAACACCTCGTTGAACTCGGACGTCCCGGTCAGCTGCACGATCGGCCGGACGACGACGCCGGGCCGGTCCATGGGGACGAGCAGGTACGACAGCCCCTTGTGCCGCTGCGAGCCCGGCTCCGTGCGGCAGAGCACGAAGCACCAGTCGGCCACGTGCGCCAGCGAAGTCCACACCTTCTGGCCGGTGATGACCCATTCGTCGCCTTCAAGATGCGCCTTCGTCTGGACGTTGGCGAGGTCGGACCCGGCCTCGGGCTCGGAATAGCCCTGGCACCACAGCTCCTCGCCGCGCTGGATGGGCGGCAGGAAGCGGTCCTTCTGCTCGTCGGTGCCGAATTCGAGGATGGTGGGGCCGATCAGCCCCTCGCCGATGTGGCCCACCCTGGCGGGGGCCTCGGCCCTGGCGTACTCCTCGTGGAAGGCCACCTGGTCCTCCAGGGAGGCGGCGCGGCCGCCGTACCGCTCGGGCCAGCCCAGGCAGGTCCATCCGGCCTTGCCGAGATGGCGCTCCCACGCCTGGCGCAGCTCGTGGCCCTCGTGCTCGCGCCCGGGCCCGCCGAGCCCCCTGACGTGGGCGAACTCGCCGCTCAGCGCCTCCTCCAGCCAGGCCCTCGCCGCCTCGCGGAGCCCTGGCGTGGCGCCCGCCGGGTCAGGCAGGCTCAACGAAGCCTCCGTACCCGCCGCGGAAGAACACCAGCGGGCCGCCTTCGGCGTGCGTGTCGAGCTGGAGCACCCTGGCCACCACGATCATGTGGTCGCCCGCCGGGTGCTCGGCCTCGACCGCGCAGTCCATCCAGGCCAGCGTGCCTTCGAGCACCGGGTTGCCGCCGGGGGAGCCGGTCCACTCCAGGCCCGCGAACTTGTCGCCGCCCTTGGTCGCCATCTGGGCGCACACGTCCTGCTGGTTCTCGGCCAGCACGTTCACGGTGACGACCTTCGCGCCGCGCACCCTGGGCCAGCTGGTGCTCGTGTACGCCACGCAGAACGCCACGAGGGGCGGGTTGAGCGAGACGGAGGTGAAGGAGTTGGCCGCCAACCCGCACGGCCGGCCGTCGGCCGGGTCGACCGCCGTGATCGCCACCACACCGGTCGCGAACCTGCCGAGCACCTGCCGGAAGAGGCGGCTGTCGAGGTGGCCGTTCGCGCTTTGGGGTGAAGGGCCGGTCGGCATGGCGGCTCCGTTGCGAATCCTGCGCTGATGGGGCGTCGGAAGGCCGCGACAGCCGTCCGGCGCCACGAGCCGGGCAGCGTGTGTGCTCATGGTCCGCCTCCTAGTCCACCGGCTGCGCCATCATACCAAGCGCTTGCTTGGACGGTAGGGCGGATGGCGAGATCGTGTCAAGTTGGAGCGGGGCGAGCCCGCCCGCCGCGCTGCGTTGACATGGGGGAAATGCCCGGCTTAACGTGACAATTGTGTTGCCCAAGCGCTTGCTTGACTTTCGGAACCACACCGCCATAGCCGGGATCGGCTACACGCCCTTCACCAAGGACTCGGGCGTCAGCACCCTCACCCTGGCCTGTCGTGCCGTGCTGGCCGCACTGGAGGACGCCGGGCTGGCGGTGGACGAGGTGGACGGCCTGGCCACGCACAGGGTGGGCGACTCCGCCGCGCCGACGCTGGTCGGCCCGGCGCTGGGTCTGACGGACCTCGCCTGGCACCTGGACCAGTTCGGCGGCGGCAGCGTCTCCCACGCGGTCGTCGGCCAGGCGGCGCTGGCGGTGGCGGCCGGGATGGCCGAGACGGTCGTCTGTTACCGGGCCATCAACGCCCGCTCGGAGTTCCGTATGGGCGGCACGGGCCGGGGCGTCCCGGTGAGCCCTGAGGTGCAGTACCAGGCCCCGTACGGATATGTGGCGCCGCCGCAGCAATACGCCATGTACGCCCGAGCCCACATGCTGAAATATGGCACTAAAGCGGAGCATTTCGGGCAGCTGGCGGTCACTCAGCGGGCCAACGCCGCCAAGAACCCCCGGGCGCTGATGCGTACCCCGATCACGCTGGACGACTACCTGGCGAGCAGGTGGATCGCGGAGCCGTTCCGGCTGCTGGACTGCTGCCTGGAGACGGACGGCGCCTGCGCCGTGGTCGTCACCACGGCCGAACGCGCCCGCTCGCTGCGCCGCCCCCCGGTGCTGATCTCGGCGGCCGCCTGGGGCGGCGGCACCACACACCTGTCGGACCCGTCCGCCGACCCCACGGTGACCGCGGCCGCCGCCCTGGCCCCGCGCCTGTACGCGCAGGCCGGGCTGGGGCCGGGCGACATAGACGTGGCCGAGCTGTACGACTGCTTCACGTACTCGGTGATCGTCCAGCTCGAGGACTACGGGTTCTGCGGCAAGGGCGAGGGCGGCCCGTACGTGGCCTCGGGCGCCACCGCGCTGGACGGCCCGCTCCCGGTCAACACGCACGGCGGCTTCCTGTCGGAGGGCTACGTCCACGGCATGAACCACATCGCCGAGGCGGTATCCCAGCTCAGGGGCGACGCCGGGGACCGTCAGGCGCCGGGCGCCGAGGTCGCGCTCTCCACCGCCCAGCCCGGCTACATCCTCCCGGCCACCTCCGCCCTGATCCTGAGGAGGCCGTGATGACGGCGTACCGGCCCCAGCTCGATCGGGACTCGAGGGAGTGGTGGGAGCGTGTCGCCAGGCGGGACTTCGCCGTGCAGGAGTGCGACGGCTGCGGCACGGCGCGCTTCCCGGCGCGGGCGTTCTGCCCGGCGTGCCGGACGGAGGCGTGGCACTGGCGGGAGGTGGAGCCGGAAGGGGTGGTGGAGAGCTGGATCGTCAACCACCAGCCGTTCATGCCCGGGTTCGGGGAGCCGTACGTGGTGGTGATGGTCAGGCTGGCCGCGGTGCCGGGGTGCTTCGTGTACGGGAACTGGCGCGGCGATCGGCCTCCGGAGCCCGGCAGGCGGGTCCGGGGCGCCTACCGCCGGATCGACGCGGGGCTGACGCTGGTGGACTGGGAGCCTGCCGAGGATGACGGGAGTCCGGATACTCATCCGGCCCGGCGCAAATCCTCCCGCTAGTTGACCTTGGTCAGGAAATGGATTCGTACCGGAATGCCCCACTAGTCCCACCATCACGAACAGCCCCGCAGGTTCGGCTCCGAGGGTTGATGATGTGGCAGTAGGCGTCAACGCGGACGGCTCTGACTTGGCGGCAAGTGATGACCGGTTCGGACTTGGTGGCAGGCATGACCCGGAGGTCGCGGGTCACGATCGTGCCTGTCCGCCGGTCGGCGCGTGGGCCGCCTGGATGGGGAGAGACAGCGGGTTCCCTGAGCAGGAAAGCGCGCCCTGGCGGGCGTGGGGGACCCGCCAGGACGCGCTTCCTGTTCCGTGTGCGGCGGCGCCAGGACTCCGGCGAGGGATGGAGTCCTAGACCGTTGAATCGCGCACGGAGTCGATGGGGGAGTGTGAAAGCTCCCGTTGCCGGTAACGTGCGGCGATGCGTTGAGCTGCACCGACCGGGTCATCGATGGGGTGCGTGACGGGGGCGCCACCCTCCTCATTCCCGACAAAGGATCCGTCGTTGCACCACACGGTCAGCTCAGTCAACGCCGATTGCTCGGATGCGCCATTGCTCTGGTAGGTGTGGGTGAACCGCTGGCGAGGCAACCCGTAACGCAGTAAACGTGTTGCTTCGCAAGGGTCATGCCAGGGCAGGTACGGCGTACCCGTGCGGACCGGCAACACTGGCCTTCACCCCCTCACCGGCCTTTAGATGGATTTGTACCAACGAATGGATGATGGGCCGCGGGAGGGGGTTCGGTCAAGGGGTTGTGGCCTGCTAGAACCAGATCGTCTAAATTGTTGGAACAAAAGGGGTGAAAGTGGCAAGGTCGGTGCTGTATCAGCAGGTGGCTGCGGAATTGCGTCGAGCCATCTACTCGGGTGTCCTCGGCCCGGGCGCACAGCTACCGACCGAGGCGCAGCTCATGGAAGACCATGGGGTGAGCAGGAACACCGTAAGGCTGGCCCTGGGAGAGCTCGTCAATGAGGGGCTCGTTACGCGCACGCCGCGGCGTGGAACCGTGGTCAGAGACCGCAGACCGCTGCTGATCTATCCGCAGCGGGAGCTGGAGCCGCAACCTTCTGGGGAACTGCGGGAAGCCTTCGCCTATGCCGTGGCGCAGGAAGGCCGCGCGCCAAGCCAGTACATCGAGGTGCTGACGGTGTCTCCCGTCGAGGAGATCGCCAGCAGGCTGGAGTTGGCGGACGGGGAATTGGCGGTGGTGAGACGCCGTCTGCGGTTCGTGGACGGCCAGCCGTACAACACCAACGATTCCTATTTCCCCCGTGATCTGGTTGCCGATTCTGAGATCGCCAGGCCCGGAGACATCGCGCGAGGGGCGAACCGGGTGCTGGAGGAGCTGGGGCATGCGCAGGTACGCGTCGTGGACGACATCTGGGCCCGCATGCCCAACCAGGAGGAGGCCGAGCGCCTCCAACTAGAGCTCGGCACGCCCGTCATGGTTTACGTCCGAGTCGGTTTCGACGGGGCGGACATGCCGGTGCGTGTCGCGGTGTCGGTGCTGCCCGCCGACAAACATCTGATCAGATACGAGCTCGACCGCCGCTAGCGGGCTCGGGGTGAAGGGGTGATTCAGCCGGCCGGGCGCAGCGAGAAATAGCCGCCTCGCTGGCCATGGGGAGTCGTGCATACTCCCCTAAATCGCCATTTATCCATATATATCGGGTTGAGGTCCCATTTCGGGCCTGCGCGACATTGCGTCATCACGCTGTGTATTTACGCGCGCACCCAACGCAACGGGAGTTGTATTATGCACACAAACACCCTGCTTCACCCGCTGGCTCTCCGCAGAGCCGAACCCGAAGACCTTCGCGGCATTCTCACCCTGCTCGCTGACACCGCCGAGTGGCTCTACGCGCAAGGAGTGCGGCAGTGGCCGCGCGGGGGCTTCGGCCCCGAGCGGATCGAGCCGCTCATTGAGGAGCGGGTGCTGTACCTGCTCGACGACGAGCTCAGATACCTCGACCCCGACGAATCGGCCCCGCCGGTGGCCACCATAGCCCTCGACGGCCACGCGGACCCGGAGTTCTGGACACTCGACGACGATCCCGGGGCGGCCCTTTATGTCCACAAGCTCGCCGTGGCCCGCCCCTGGTCCGGCAGCGGCCTCGGCGACGCCCTCCTGGACTGGGCCGGCGCCTCGGCCCACGCGTCCGGGCTGCCCCTGCTGCGGCTGGACTGCGCCAAGGGGAACCGGCGGCTGCAGGATTACTACCGCCGCCGCGGCTTCCGCCACGTCCGCACGGTGGATCTTCCGCACCGTGCCTCGGGAGCCCTGTTCGAACGGCGCTCGGAAGACCTGTCCACCACGGCCTTCCGGGACCTCACCATGGCCGAGCTGATCAGCGCCTGACGCGCTTCGTTCACCACCCGCAGCCCGGCCGGGGCCCAGCTCCGGCCGGCTGCGGCTCGGCCCTGGAGGCGGGATTTTTTGGTGTGATCTGCGCCGGAATGGTGCAGAGCACCATATAACCTCTCCTCCATGACCGGATCCCTGCTCGAGGTGATCGCGCTGAACGTGCGCGACGCCGTGGCCGCTGAACAGGGTGGCGCCGACCGGCTGGAGGTCGTCGCCGACATGGCGGCCGACGGGCTGACCCCGTCCCCCGAGACGGTTGCCGCGATCGCCGCCGAATGCCCCCTCCCTCAGATGGTCATGCTCCGCTGCGACGCCAACTTCGCCGCCGACTCCGACGTGCTCGACCGGCTGAGCCGGGACGCCAAGGCGCTGGCGCAGGCTGGGGCGGCGGGGTTCGTGTTCGGGTTCCTCGACGGCTCGGGGAAGGTCGATCTCGCGGCCACGGAGGCGCTCATCCACGCCGTCTCGCCGCTGCCCTGGACGTTCCACCGGGCCGTCGACCACGCGGCCGACGTCCAGGCGTCCTGGCGGGCCGTGCGGCTGCTGCCCAACCTCGCCACCGTGCTCACCTCGGGCTCGCCCAACGGGGTGGGAGAGGGACTCCCGGTGCTGAAGGCGCGCGCCGAGGCGGGTGACGGCTCGATCATCCTGGCCGGCGGCGGGCTGAAGCCGGCGTACGTCCCGGCGCTGCTCGACTACGGCGTCCGCGCCTTCCATGTGGGCTCCGCCGTGCGGGCGAGCTGGTCCGACCCGGTCGAGTGGCGGCTCGTACGCCAGTGGCGAGCCATGGTCGAACGCGACTGAGACCCCGGGGCCCGGCGCGGGTCACGGCGGGGCCGCCCGCGGCGGTCACGGCAGAGCCGCGTCCGCGCGCCTGAGAGCGGCCACCAGCGTGCGGATCGTGGCGGGCTCGTCCATGACCCCACCCCCGGCCTCCCGCTGCTCGTGCCAGGCTCTCACGCGCTCCTGGTACGCCTCGTACCGGGCCAGGTGGAAGGCGTAGACGGTGGCGAACCGGCTCACCAGGTGTGAAGGGTGCATGTCCCACCCCTGATAGAAGCCGTGCCGCAACGAGTGCCTGACCAGCTCGGCATGGCGCCGCCACAGCGCGTGCACGTCCCGCCCGAGGTCGGAGGCGGGCGAGGCGGCCAGCGACCCGTCCGACAGCTCCACCCCCGTGCCCGCGAACGCGGTCTGCATGACGTGCCGGGCGTGGTCGCACGCGGGATGGTCGAGCCGCTGCTCGTGCGGCGGCAGCCCGATCGCGGCCGTGTAGTCGAACACCCCGAAATGCGCCGCGGCCAGCCGCCCGCCCAGTCGCTCCGCCAGATCCCCGCGCAGGAAGTGCAGCGTCTGCGGCGCCTCCACCTGCATCTCGAACCGCAGCGGCACCCCCAGCTCCGCCTCGAGCTGCTCCAGCACCTCCGCGAAGTGCCCGAGGTACGCCTCCATGAGGATCTTGGGAAACGTCACGGTGAATCCGGGCGGGAGCTCGCCGGCCCGCTCGACCACTCCCGTGACGAACAGGTCGAGCGTGCGCACCGACCGCCTGGGATCCCCGTCGGCGAACGACTTGACCCGCGGCCCCCACCGCCGCGGCAGCGCCCCCGCCGCATGCATCGTGGCCACCGCCTCGACGGCCTGCGCCACATGCTCGTCCTCCACCAGGCCGGGCCGTACGCCGTACCCGTCCTCGAAGTCGATCCGCAGGTCCTCGACGGGCTCGGCGGAGAGTTTCTTGACCACCTTGGCGTGCACGGCGGCGCCCAGCCCGCTGGGCACATCGAAGACCTCCGCCAGCGAGCCGGGATCGGCCAGGTGCGCCTTGACCAGGGACAACGCCTGATCGCCCCACTCGGAGACGGTACGGGCCGAGAACCGGTCGGCCGGGACGTAGACGGTGTGGACCGGCTGCCAGCCCACGCCGGCGGACGGATAGCGGGCTTGCTGGAGCCGGTAGGCCTCCTGGAACCCCTCAGGGACGGCACGCACGGAGCATTGCCTCCAGGCCGACCAGCTTGACGCGTTCGCCCCGGCCCAGCGACCTGGCCAGGTCGGCCTCGGCCGCCTCGATCGCCAGCCACTCCTCGTACGTCACAGGACGCACCCCGCGGGCGGCCAGCAGCTCGTCGATGGAGCCCCGGCTCACCGGCACGCGCCCCGCGAGGTCGGCCAGCAGCGTGCGGACCGTCTCCGCCGCGTCGGACTTGTTGGTGCCGATCACCCCGGTGGGACCGCGTTTGAGCCAGCCTGCCACGTATTCGCGGTCACGCACCCGCCCGGCCTCGTTCGGGACGGTCATGGTCTTGTCCGAGAACGGCACCCCGGGCAGCGGCACGCTCTGGTAGCCGACCGAGCGCAGCACCATGCCGACCGGCAGCGTCTCGAACTCGCCCGTGCCGACCACGCGCCCCTCCTCCGACAGGCGGGTGCGTTCGAGCTTGAGCCCCTCCACCCGTTCGGTGCCGAGGATCTCCACGGGCCGCAGCCAGAAGCGCACGTCGAGGCGGCGCGGGCGGCCCACCGGCTCGCGGGTGGCCCACGACTGCAGGACCTTGATGTTGCCCTGGACCTGGCGCGGGAAGTCGGCGCCCAGGACGACGGCCTCCTCGGGGCGCACGCAGACGTCGGCGTTGGCCAGCTCGCCCAGCTCGCGCAGCTCCTTGAGGGTGAACTTGGCGTGCTCGGGGCCGCGGCGGCCGATCATGTGGATGGCCTTGACCTGGCTCTCCTCGAGGCGCTCCAGCACGTCGTGCGGCACGTCGGTGGATCGCAGCTCCTCGTGGGTCTTGGCCAGGACGCGTACGACGTCCACGGCCACGTTGCCGACGCCGATCACCGCCACCTCGGAGCTGTCGAGCGTGAACCGTCCGGGATCGACGTCGGGATGCCCGCAGTACCAGTTGACGAAGTCGGTCGCCGCCACGCTGCCCGGCAGGTCCTCACCCGGGATGCCGAGCTTCCTGTCGACCATCGCGCCCGTGCAGTAGACCACCGCGTCGTACGTGCTCAGCAGGTCCTCGACGGACACCTGCTCGCCCAGCGTGACGCCGCCGAGGAAGCGGACCTGAGGGAGCTCGAGCACCCTGCGCAGGTAGTTCGCGATCGACTTGATCGACGTGTGGTCGGGCGCGACGCCGTACCTGACCAGCCCGTACGGCGTCGGCAGGCGTTCGAGGACGTCGACCTGCACGGGCTCGGCCGACTGCCTCACCAGAGCCTCGGCCGTGTAGATCCCGGCGGGGCCCGACCCGATGACCGCCACGTGCAACGCCACGCTGCCTCCTAAGACCCGAGTACCGCATGATCGGTCCTGCAAACGTAGCCGCTCATCACCGCCGCGGAGCGGAGGAACACCCACCTTGGTCCTCGTCCGGCAGGACGCGTCCTGGATGTACCGGCGAACAGGCGCAACATGGCGGCTCCCGGGGCATACGGCGCTAGTTCGACCCTACTCCGACCCGGCTGCCCCCGAGAGACCTCAGCCCTCACTCAACAGGACCTCGGCCGACGCGCGGAGCGCCGGCTTGTCCACTTTCCCGTTCACATTCGTGGGAAGGGAGTCCACCACGACCACCCGCTTGGGCACCTTGTAGTTGGACATGTTCGCCCGGGCCCAGGCGAGCAGCGCCTCAGGATCGGCGGAGAAGCCCGGCCGCGGCACGACGTACGCCAGGCCGGCCTCGCCGCTGGCGGCGTCCGGCACGCCGACGACGGCCACCTGCGCCAGTGACCCCTCGCGCAGCAGCAGCGACTCCACCTCGGCCGGTGACACGTTGAACCCGTTGACGATGTAGAGCTCCTTCTTGCGGTCCACGATGGCGAGGTTCCCCGACGGGTCCAGCACCCCGACGTCCCCTGTGTGCAGCCACCCGTCCCGGTCGACGGCCTCGGCAGTCCTGGCGGGCTCGCCCCAGTAGCCCCGCATCACCCCGTAGCCCCGCTGCAGGATCTCCCCGCGTTCTCCGGTGGCGACATCCTTCCTGTCGTCGTCCACGATCCTGACCTCGATCCCCGGCACGGGCCGCCCCGCGGTGCCGGCGATCACGTCGATCGGGTCCCCGGCCCTGGTCATGGCGACGACCGTGCCCTCCATCAGCCCGTACGCGTTGATCATCCGCTCCAGCCCCACCCGCTCAACCAGTCGCCTGATCAGGCTGGGCGGCACGGCGGCGGCCCCGCAGATGGCCACGCGCAGCGACGACACGTCCCAGGAGCCGCGGTCCAGCTCGTCCAGGATCCGGTGGAAGAGGGTCGGCGGCCCGGCCAGTACGGTGATCCGTTCGGCCGAGATCAGCGACATCAGCGCGTCAGGCGTGAAGACGGGGATCGGCACCATCGTGGCCCGGCGCAGGACGCAGGCGATGAGCCCGGCGTTCAGCCCGAAGCCGTGGCTGAACGGCGCGATGATCGGATAGCGGTCGCGCTCGTCCAGGGTGACGATCTCGGACCAGTCCCAGTAGCCGCGCAGGATCTGGGCGTGGTCGAGCATGACGCCCTTGGGCACGCCGGTGGTGCCCGACGTGGACATGATCTCGCACAGGTCGTCCGGGCCGATGGCGAGCGCCCGTTCCTCGGCCTCCCGGGCGGAGACCCGCGCGCCCAGCGCGCGTAGGTCCGGCGGGTGGTGCAGGCCGGGGAGCGGCGGCAGGAGGTCGGCGAGCGGGGTCGCGGACGGGCCCGCTCCGGTGATCAGCACCTTCGCGCCGGTCTTCTCGATCAGCTGCGCGGCCTCGATGCCCTTGTAGCGGGAGGAGAGCGGCACGATGACCGCGCCCGCGTCCCAGATCCCGAACGCGTGCCGCACCCAGAACGCCGAGTTCAGGCCCCATAACGCCACCCGGTCCCCTGGACCGACGCCGAGGGCGATCAGGCCGCGGGCGATCTCGGCGGCCGCGGCCCTCAGCTCGGACAATGTCATCCGCGTGCCGCCGTCGGCGACCACGGTGGCGTCGGGGTGGTTTGCTGCCTGGTCGCGCAGCATGCGGGGGAGCGTTCCCCAGTCCGGCATCGGTGCCATCGGTTGCCCCTAGGTGATGAGAGCGCGATCCCTTCCGAGGTGGTGGCCGCGCAGGTCGGTCACGGTGCCCGGCGCGGGGGTCTCGGAGACGTCCTGGGCGATCTCCACGTTGATCGATATGGGGGTCAGCGCCTGGACGGCCTGCCGGATCCTCGACTTCCACATGGGATTCTGCACCAGGCTCATCCGGCTGAACGTGACCGTGAGCACCGCCGCGTCCAGCGTCCCCTGCCGGCTGATCGCGAGGTCCCAGCCGGCCACGCCGTCGATCTTCGACAGTGCCTTCTCGATGCGCGGCAGCGCCAGCCACACGCCTCTGACCAGCACGTGGTCGCCCACAGTGTGAGCCGGCGCAGGTACGCCGTGGGGGCTGCCAAGCCGGGCGACCAGGCCGGTCCTGAGCGCGGCGTCGCCGGGCGGCGGGGTGACGATCAGCTCGGCGAGCCCGGTGGCGGGGTCGGGGGCGTCGTCCTTGGTCAGCGATGCCACGCCCAGCACGCCGTCCGCGAGCGGAGTGAGCGGATCCTCGTCCGCGGCCCGCCATGCCAGGCCGCCGCCGGTGTACGGGTTGGCGAACACCTCCGTCACCCTGGACTCGAACTCGCCCGCCAGGTGGCTCATCGTCCGCTTGGCGGCGATCTCTCCAGTCAGGACGATGTTCCTGAGCCCGAGGTCCAGCGGGTCCAGGAGGAACTCCAGGTGCAGCCGGGCCAGGAAGTCCATCGCACCGGTGGGGGTGATGACCAGGGTGGTCGCCTTCAGCGCGGTCAGCGCGTGGTGCAGGCGCAGCCTGCCGCGCGGTCCCACGTCGGCTGCGGCGCCGGCCACGCCGGCGGCGGCGGCCGTCCAGAGCGCGCCCGCGGGCTCGGCGAGGGCCACCACGACGCGGTCGCGCTCGCCGACGCCCGCCTCGCGCAGCGCCTGCGCGGTCAGGCCGTGGTCCTGCGGGGCCAGCGGCACGGCGCTCGACACATCGGGAGAAACGAGCAGGAGCCCCGTGGCGGCGTGCGCGGCGGCCCCGAGATCGTCACGCGTGAGCCAGAGGGTCATCGGACCACCACTTCCGTAAGGGCCATCAACGCATCACCTCGGTCATGAACAGCGTCATCGAGTCGCACACCCGGTCGTGCGCCAGCCCGCCGACCTGCGCCTGGATGATGAGGTCCGTCGCGCCCGCCTCGGCGATCCTGGCCAGGGCCTTGCGCGAGCCCGCCACGTCGTCCACCACCACCATCAGGTTCTCGCGCAGCGTGGCCATGGACTCCTCGGGCGGCAGCCCGGCCGCGAGCTGCCCCAGCACCCGGTGCGTGGCGTGGCGGGCGTCGTAGTAGTCGGGCGGGGTGACCAGGTTGACCTGGCGGCGGATGTACCACAGGACGGCGTCGGCGGCCGCGGCGTTCGCCTCGTCCCGGGTGGGGGCGACGTACCAGGGGATCATCAGCGCGACGCGCCGGCTCGCCGGGTCGAAGCCGTGCTCCGCCAGACATTCCCGATATTTCGTGATGTCGGAGGCCACGTCGTCGATGCCCTTGAGCATCGTCATGCCGAGCAGGTTGTACCCGTGCCTGGCCGCTGCCAGGTATCCCTCCAACGAGGTCGACGCCACCCATACCGGGGGATGCGGCCGCTGGGCCGGGCGCGGGTAGACGGCCACGTCGGGGATCTCGAAGAACTCGTTCGACCGGTAGACCGGCTCGCCGTCGGCCTGCCAGATGGCCAGCGTCGCCTCCAGCGAGTCCTCCCAGATCTGCCGGGACTTCTCGAACGGCCGCTGGAACGCCTGGTACTCCAGAGGGGAGGCGCCCCGACCCGTGCCGAACTCCACCCGCCCGCCGCTCAGCACGTCCAGCGTGGCGACGCGCTCGGCCGTCCGGATGGGCGACTGGAACGGCAGCAGGACCACGCCGAGCCCCAGGTGGATGCGCTCGGTGCGCTGCGAGATGGCGGCCAGGACCAGGTCGGGCGCGGAGGAGTGGGAGAAACCCCTGGTGAAGTGGTGCTCCACGAACCAGGCCGTGTCGAAGCCCAGCCGGTCGCCCAGCGCGACCTGGTCGATCACGTTCCTGAACGCCTGCTGCTCCACTTCACGGGTACGACCGCGGACCTCCAGCTCATATCCCAGGCTGATCCGTAGGGACGTCATCGCGCCTCCGGCGAAGTAGTGAACCAAGCGCTCGCTTGGTAGAGCGTATCAGCAGCGAACACTTGCGGGAAGGGCGCGGACCCGATCAGAGTGGATGCCTGTGAAGCGAAAGCATGCGCTGCGGCGGCCGAAGGACGGGCCGCTATCCGACGCCGACGATGACTTCTCGCTCACCAGTGCCCGCAGGTATGAGGCGTTCGGCCGGGTGATGGCCGCGCTCGCCGGCGAGGCCGACTTCATCGAGTCGTGCCGCGACCTGACCTGGTGGCGCGGGTCCGACCACAGCTGGCACATCGAGTGGCGCGACGGCCCGTACGCGTCCGAGGTGGCCGCGCTGCTCACCGAGCAGGTGCGCGACCCCGGCTACGACGGCCCGCTCGTCACCGAGGCCGGGCCGGGGAGCGGCGGCTCGGCCGTGCTCGACGTGATGGGCGTGCGGTTCGAGTTGCGGGCGATCGACCCGATGGGGTGGGCCACCGTACAGGCGCGCCCGGGGTTCTGGCGCCTGGCGGAGGCGCTCGACACCACCCGCCGCACCAACACCCGCCACCCGTGGGAGGAACTGCTCGGCGGCTAGCTCCCCGTGGGACCTCCACCGAAACACGGCATCCACCCTCCTCCCAAGGGACCTCCACCGAAGTGCGGCGGGACGGAAGCGTGCAGGTCGGCCGGCCGGAACGGGCGCTAGCCGAGAGCGTGGGCCGTCAGGCGGGCGCGGTGCGCCTGCGGCGGGCCGAACAGCTGCGCGTCCGAGGTGGCCCGTTTGAGGTAGCGGTGCGCGGGATGCTCCCACGTGATGCCGATCCCGCCGTGCACCTGGATGTTCTCGCCCGCCGCCGACAAATACGCCTCCGTGCAGTACGACCCGGCGATCGCCGCGAACACCTCGTCGCGGGCCGCCGCCCCCGCCGCCGACCTGGCCGACTCCACCAGCAGGAGCAGGTCGGCGAGCTTGTGCTTGATCGCCTGGAACGACCCGATCGGCCGCCCGAACTGCCGCCGCTGACTGGCGTGCCCGACCGCCATCTCCAGGCACCGCTGCGCCCCGCCCACCTGCTCCGCCGCCAGCGCGGCGATCCCGAGGTCACGCACGCGGGCCCACGACGTGCCGTCGCCGAGCCGCCGTACCGGGGTGCTCTGGAAGGAGAGTTCCTGCAGCGGCCGGCTCTCGTCCATGGTCCGGTACGTCCTGCGCCGCGCCGGCACGGCCCCAACCAGCAGCCCGTCCACGTAGAGCAGCACCAGCTCGCCCGCCAGCGCGTACGGGACGACGCCCGTGAGCAGGCCCGACTCCAGCCGGAGAGCCCCGTCGCCGGGCAGGACCACCGTCGCCGTCCTCGAGCCGTCGGCCAGGGCCGGGAGCAAGTGGGCGGCCCCGCACGATTTGAGCGCCTCGACCGCCATCACCGCCGTCTGCAGGAACGGATGGGGCGACAGGGCCCGGCCCAGCTCCTCGGCCACCGCGGCCGTTTCGGCCGGACCGCATCCCGTCCCGCCGTGCTCCTCCGGCACGAGGAGCCCCGCGATCCCCACGTCACGCGCGAACAGCTGCCACGGCGCGCCCGGCCGGTCGGCGAGGTAGTCGCGGACGACGGCGCCCAGCTCATCGGGGAGTGCCATGACGTGATGTTAACCAAGCGATTGCTCGCTTTGGTATGCGGTGACCGAAATTTGCCTTTTCTGTACGGACACATAATCTGACAGTGGTCAACCCAGGGAGTAACCATGGCACGGTTGACCAGGGAAAAGAGATGAACGACACCAGCATCGACTATGCCGACCTCGCCGAGTACGACCGGCGGCAGCTCTGCATCGAGCGCCATCTTCTGGCGGCCTTCCTCGGGGGAATCGCCGTCGGGCTGACCGGCATGCTCCTCGCCGGCAAGGGGCCCGGATGGATCGGCCAGATCTACGACCCCTACGTCTACCTCGCCCTGGCGCTGGCCGTGGGCGCGACGGCGTCCGGGTTCGGCTGGGCGTTGCTGACGACGTTCCTGGCGACCGCGTCCACGCTGGTCGCGGCCATGGGCGCGAGCGCGTTCAGTGGCGACCTGGCCTTCGACGTCATCGGCGGCAGCGCCGCCGGGCTCAACTGGACGATCGTCCTGCTCGTCGGCCTGGGCCTGCTGGCGTACGCCACCCGCAGGGACGACGTCTGGGGCGACCTCGCGGCGGGCGCGATCGGCGTGGTGCTGACCGTGGATGTGGTGGACCGGGTGACTCCCGGGTTCATCGACGACGAGCGGTCGTTCTGGCCCGGTCCCGCGCTCGTGGTCGGGCTGCTGTCGGTCGCGATGGTGTTCCTGCTGCGCAGAAAGGCGCGGGGCCGGATATGCGCGCTGGCTTTGTCGGCGATGTTCGCCGGTCTGTTCACGGCCTGCCTGGCCGCTCTCGTGTCGGGCTGGATCCCCCTGACGGTCTGAGCCCTGTGGATAAGCGTGAGCGCTGAGCTGCTCCGACTCGATAGCCTGTAATCCTTCACATCCGGTTCGAGCAAGGAGTAGCCGTGTTGCTGCGCATGTCGACGTTGTTTCTTCGCACCCTGCGGGACGACCCGGCAGACGCGGAAGTGCCGAGCCACAAGCTCCTGGTCCGCGCCGGCTACGTCCGCCGCGTGGCGCCCGGCATCTACTCCTGGCTGCCCCTCGGCAAGATGGTGCTGGAGAACGTCGCCAGGATCGTCCGCGAGGAGATGAACCGGATGGGCGGCCAGGAAGTGCTCTTCCCCGCCCTGCTGCCCCGCGAATACTACGAGGCCACCGGCCGCTGGACCGAGTACGGCGACACGCTCTTCCGGCTCCAGGACCGCAAGGGCGCCGACTACCTCCTCGGCCCCACGCACGAGGAGCTCTTCACCGACATGGTCAAGGGCGAATACTCCTCGTACAAGGACTATCCGGTCACCCTCTACCAGATCCAGACGAAATACCGCGACGAGGCCCGGCCCCGGGCGGGGATCCTGCGCGGGCGTGAGTTCCTCATGAAGGACTCGTACTCGTTCGACCTCGACGACGACGGGCTCAAGCGCTCCTACGAGCAGCACCGCGAGACGTACATCCGCACCTTCGACCGGCTCGGCATCCGCTACAAGATCGTGTTCGCCCAGTCGGGCGCGATGGGCGGGTCGGCGTCGGAGGAGTTCCTGGCGCCCACGCCCACGGGTGAGGACACGTTCGTGGCCTGCCACTCGTGCGGCTACGCGGCCAACGCCGAGGCCGTCGTCACGACCGCGCCCGCCGCCCGCTCGGTCGACGACGTGGCGCCGCTGCAGGTCATGGACACGCCCGACACCCCGACCATCGAGACGCTGGTGTCGTACGTCAACGAGCACCACGGCCTGTCCGTCACCGCCGCCGACACGCTCAAGAACGTCGTCGTCAAGGTCTCCACGCCGGGTTCCGACAAGGTCGAGACCCTGGTCATCGGCGTGCCGGGGGACCGCGAGGTCGACTTCAAGCGCCTGGAGGCCGCGCTGACGCCCGGCGAGCCCGCCATCTTCGAGGCGGCCGACTTCGCCAAGCACCCCGGCCTCGTACGCGGCTACATCGGGCCGCAGGTCCTGCGCGCGCTCGGCATCCGCTACCTCGTCGACCCCCGGGTGGTCACCGGCACCTCCTGGGTGACCGGGGCCAACGAGCCCGGCAAGCACGCCGCCAACGTGGTGGCGGGGCGCGACTTCACCCCCGACGGCACGATCGAGGCCGCCGAGGTGCGCGCCGGCGACCCCTGCCCGCGCTGCGGCTCCGAGCTCTCCATCGACCGCGGCATCGAGATCGGCCACATCTTCCAGCTCGGCCGCAAATACGCCGACGCCGCCGGCCTCGACGCCCTGGGCCCCGACGGCAAGCCGATCCGGATCACGATGGGCTCCTACGGCATCGGCGTCTCCCGCGCCGTGGCCGTCATCGCCGAGCAGGCCCACGACTCGCTCGGGCTGGTGTGGCCGCGCGAGGTCGCGCCCGCCGACGTGCACATCGTCGGGACCGGCAAGGAAAACCAGGTGGAGGCGGCCCTGCAGCTGGGGGCCGAGCTCGAGTCCCGCGGAGTGCGGGTGCTGGTGGACGACCGGGCCTCGGTCTCGCCCGGGGTGAAGTTCAAGGACGCCGAGCTGCTGGGCGTGCCCACGATCGTGGTGGTCGGGCGCGGGCTTTCCCAGGGGGTCGTGGAGCTTCGGGACCGGGTTTCCGGTGAGAAGTCGGAGATCCCGCTCGCCGAGGCCGCCGACCGCGTCCTGGCCGCCATCGGCTGACCGGCCGTCCCACGCTTGACGCCACCGGGCCTGTCCACGGGTGAGGGTCCGGTGGCGTCCACGGACTCTGCAGGCCCACCACGTGCGGGCCGCACCCCCCGGGTGGAGCGGGGGGGCGGACTCGGGCAGGGGCCTATCCGCCGTCCGACGTCGCCGAGGGCGAGGGCGACGGCGGCGGGTTGGCCGCCGCCGGCATGCCGGGGAAGGCCGCGGGCTGGGCGGGACGGAAGGCGTACGAACGGGTCACGGCCTCCTGCATGGCCAGCGCGGCATAGCGCCGCAGCGTGACGTCCTGCGCGGCGGCCAGCTCGAGATAGGCGGCCGTGACGCCGCTCTCCAGGTGCACCGCCAGCTTGACGGCGAGCGCCTGGTCGGCCGGGAAGAACGGCAGCGCGTAGGACGCGTCGGGCTCGGCCGGCCGGCCACCTCGCGCCGTGATGAACGAGCGCAGCTGATCGCGGCGCGCCCGGTGCGCGTCGAAGGCCGCGCTCACCCGGTCGCGCAGCGACCCCGAGGTGCGCGCGCCCAGCAGCCCGTACGCGAACAGCACCGCGTGCTCGGCCGCCAGCACCTTGCGTAGTTTCTCGACGTCGTCGGGGCTCACAGCGACCTCGGCAGGGCGACGGCGTGGGCAGCCTCGCAGGCCCCGATGCTGGCGATCAGCTGCGCCACTCCGGGCGAGACGCCGGCGAGCTGCCGGACCCGCAGGGCCGCGGCCCTGCGCTCCAGGTCACGCAGCCGCGACAGCGACGGCTTGGCAGTGGCGGCGGTCGAAGCGGCGACGGACGGCGACGAGGCCACGGTCACATATTTGCGCAGCTCGTTCAGATGAGCCTGATGGCGGTCCCGGAACGGCACCAGCTTCTGCGCCCCGCCAGAGATCAGCGACGAGTAGAGCTCGATCGTCCGCTCCTTCTCCGCGATCAGGCCTTTCAGCAGGGTGGTCTCCGGTGAGTCAGAGGCCTTCACGGAGGGCTGCGACGGGCCGGACGCGCTGCAGGCGGTGAGAGCGGCCGCTCCGCCCGCCAGCAAGACTCGCCGGGAGAGGTGACGCGGACGCACGAGCTAGGACCTCCAGTGAATACGGACGCAGATAGCATCGTACGGGTTAGTGCCCGGGATCGCTGTCAGGCGACGCTCCGCCATTCGACCACGACGAGTGGCGCTCTTTCCGTGCCCTCATACAGATAGGGTGTCAACTGTCGTCGCTGGCTGAGCGGCCAGACGACGTGAGCCAGAGGCGAGGTCCGCCCGGCTGAGACATGACAATAGGGGAGGTCGATATGGGCAGCGCATCACCCCGCGACCACCTGATGAAGCTCCTTGAGCCCGTGGTCAGCGCGGAGGGCCTCGACCTGGAGGACGTCACGGTCACCCAGGCGGGCAAGAGACGGTTGCTGCGCGTGATCGTGGACCGCGACGGCGGTGTGAGCCTTGACGACGTGGCAGAGGTGAGCCAGGCCGTGTCCACGGCCCTCGACGACGACGACTCGATGGGCCAGTCGGCTTACACGCTGGAAGTCTCCTCGCCGGGCGTCGACCGCCCGCTGACCGAGCCGCGCCACTGGCGCCGGGCGGCGAAACGATTGGTGAAGGCAGAGATGAGAGACGGCACCGTGGTGGAGGGTCGCATCCTGGCCGCGGACGAGACCGGTGTCGACATCGATGTCACAGGCACCGCACGCAGGCTTGATTACGAGGACCTTACCCGGGGACGGGTACAGGTGGAGTTCCGCCGGATCGACGACGTCGACGGCGACGAAGGCTAGGGGGGAGCCGTCGTGGACATCGACATGAGCGTCCTGCGCAGCCTGGAGCGAGAAAAGGACATCTCCTTCGACCTGGTCGTCAAGGCGATCGAGGACGCGCTGCTGATCGCCTACTTCCGCACCGAGGGCGCCGCGTCCAAGGCGCGCGCCGAGCTCGACAGGAGCAGCGGGCACGTCATGATCTGGGCGGCCGAGCTGGACGAGGACGGCGAGGTCGTCAGGGAGTTCGACGATACGCCCAACAACTTCAGCAGGATCGCCGCCACCACCGCCAAGCAGGTCATCCTGCAGCAGCTGCGCGACGCCGAGGACGAGATCAACTTCGGCGAGTTCGCCAGCCGCGAGGGCGAGCTGGTCTCCGGTGTCATCCAGCAGGGCAAGGACCCGCGGGTGGTGCTGGTCGACCTCGGCAAGATCGAGGCGGTGCTGCCGCACGCCGAGCAGGTCCCCGGCGAGGAGTACGTGCACGGAGAGCGCATCCGCGCCTACGTCGTGCAGGTGAAGAAGGGCCACAAGGGCCCCTCCGTCACCCTGTCGCGCACGCACCCCGGGCTGGTGAAGAAGCTGTTCGCGCTGGAGGTGCCCGAGATCGCCGACGGCACCGTGGAGATCGCGGCGGTGGCGCGTGAGGCGGGCCACCGTACGAAGATCGCGGTGAGGTCACGCAAGCCGGGCGTCAACGCCAAGGGCGCCTGCATCGGGCCGATGGGCTCGCGCGTCCGCAACGTGATGACCGAGCTGCACGGAGAGAAGATCGACATCATCGACTGGTCGGAGGACCCGGGCGAGTTCGTGGGGAATGCCCTGTCGCCGGCCCGTGTTTCCCATGTTGAGGTGCTCGATCTCGAGGGGCGCGTCGCGCGGGTGACCGTGCCCGACTACCAGCTCTCGCTGGCCATCGGGAAAGAGGGGCAGAACGCCCGGCTCGCCGCGAGACTCACCGGGTGGCGGATCGACATCCGGCCGGACACACAGGCCGAAGATGCCGCCGGTTCCGTAGATGCGTCAACACGGTAAGCTGGAATATGGTGGCCAAGCGGTCCCACAGCGCACCTGTGTGGGCTGCAGGGTTCGCACGGCTAAGTCCGAGCTGCTCCGCCTGGTGCGGGTCGAGGATCAAGTGGTCCCTGACCTGCGAGGACGGCTTCCTGGTCGCGGTGCATCGCTGCATCCGTCCTTGAGCTGTCTGGAGCTAGCCGAGCGGCGCCGAGCGTTCTCGCGCGCATTCCGCGTGCCGGGGCCGCTTGACGTGTCGCTCGTGCGAGCGCACTTGGAGGGAGACACCGAAATGTCATGTAGGACGCCGAGTTGATGGGCGGAGTCAGATTGCTATGAGCGCCTGATGAGCACGCGGCGATGAAGACGTCAAGGTAGCGACGGTCCGGACGGCATAGCCAGCCTCCCGGGCCGAGTAAGGGAGTGCAGTGGCGAAGGTCCGGGTATACGAGCTCGCTAAGGAGTTCGGCGTAGAGAGCAAGGTCGTCATGGCCAAGCTCCAGGAGATGGGAGAGTTCGTCCGCTCGGCGTCCTCGACCATCGAGGCGCCGGTGGTCCGCAGGCTCACCGAAGCTCTGGGCGCATCGAAGGGTGGGCCCTCTAGGGGCGGCGGACAGCCGTCCAACAAGCCGCAGCCGCCGAAGGCTGCTCCCCGGCCGGCGGAAGGCCAGGCCGGTAACGGCACCGCACAGGCGCCGGTCCCCTCACCTCCGCGTCCGGGCCCCAAGCCCGGTCCGCGTCCCGGCCCCGCGGGTGGCGTTCAGCCGCGCCCGCCGGTGCCCATGCCCCACCAGCAGCCGCAGCAGCAGCCTGAGGCTGCTCGCGGCGAGACTTCCGGGGCTCCGCAAGCACGATTCGAGAGCGGCGCGCCCGCGCGCCCGACTCCTGGTCCGCGTCCCGGTCCCGGCGGCGCCCGTCCCGGCCCCAAGCCGGGTCCCGCGCCTCGTCCCGGGCCCTCGGGCGGCGGCGACCGGGGTGAGCGGGGTGACCGGGGCGACCGGCAGGCGCCGCGTCCCGGCGCGCACACCGGTGGCGGCCCGCGTCCCGGCCCGGGTCCCAAGCCCGGCCCGCGCGGCCCGCGTCCCGGTAACAACCCGTTCTCCTCGACCGCCAGCGGCATGGGCCAGTCGCGCCCGCCGCGTCCGGGTGGCCAGCGTGACGGAGGCGGCCCCGGCCAGCGCGAGCGTCGCGACGGCCCGCCGCGTGACCGTGACGGCGCGATGCCGCGCCCGCCGCAGGGCCGTGGTGGCGCCGGAGACGCCGGGCCCAGGCCCGGACCGCGTCCCGGCCCGCCCGGTGCCGGTGGTCCGCGTCCCGGTCCCGGTGCGGGTGGTCCGCGTCCCGGTGGTCCGCGTCCCAACCCGATGATGATGCCGCAGGGTCGTCCTGCCGGTCCGGGCGGCGGTGGCCGTCCGGGTGGCGGTGGCGGCGGTGGCGGTCGTCCCGGTGGCGGCGGTGGCCGTCCCGGTGGCGGCGGCGGTCGTCCCGGTGGTGGCGGCGGCTTCGCCGGCCGTCCCGGTGGCGGCGGCGGCACCGGCCAGCGCACCGGCACCGGTGGTCCCGGCGGCGGTGGCGGCGGCTTCGGCGGTCGTCCCGGCCCCGGTGGTCGTGGCCGTGGTGGCGGCACCGCGGGTGCCTTCGGGCGTCCCGGCGGCCGTCCGGCTCGCGGGCGCAAGTCGAAGCGGCAGAGGCGCCAGGAGTTCGACAACATGTCGGCGCCGGCGATCGGCGGCGTGCAGGTCGCTCGTGGCAACGGCGCGACGATCCGCCTTCCGCGCGGCGCGTCGCTGTCCGACTTCGCCGACCGCATCGGCGCGAACCCGGCCTCGCTCGTGCAGATCATGCTGCACCTCGGCGAGATGGTGACCGCGACGCAGTCGGTGAGCGAGGACACGCTGCAGATCCTCGGCGGCGAGCTGGACTACAACATCCAGGTCGTCAGCCCGGAGGAGGAGGACCGCGAGCTTCTCGAGGCCTTCGACATCGAGTTCGGCGAGGACGAGGGCGACGAGGCCGACCTGGCCGCGCGTCCGCCGGTCGTGACTGTCATGGGTCACGTCGACCACGGTAAGACCAAGCTGCTCGACGCCATCCGCAAGACCAACGTGGTGGCGCGCGAGGCGGGTGGCATCACCCAGCACATCGGCGCTTACCAGGTCTCCACCGAGCACGAGGGCGAAGACCGGAAGGTCACCTTCATCGACACCCCGGGTCACGAGGCGTTCACCGCCATGCGTGCCCGAGGCGCCAAGTCCACCGACATCGCGGTGCTGGTGGTCGCGGCCGACGACGGTGTGAAGCCGCAGACGATCGAGGCTCTCAACCACGCCCAGGCGGCCGACGTGCCGATCGTGGTCGCGGTCAACAAGATCGACAAGGAGGGCGCCGACCCCAGCAAGGTCCGTGCCCAGCTCACCGAGTACGGTCTGGTGGCCGAGGAGTACGGTGGCTCGACGCTGTTCGTCGACATCTCGGCGAAGAACGGCACGGGCATCGACAACCTCCTCGAGGCCATCCTGCTGACCGCGGACGCCGAGCTCGACCTGCGGGCCAACCCGACGATGGACGCCCAGGGCATCGCGATCGAGGCGCACCTCGACCGCGGTCGCGGCCCGGTCGCGACCGTCCTGGTCCAGCGCGGCACGCTGCGCGTCGGCGACAGCATCGTCTGTGGCGAGGCCTTCGGCCGCGTCCGGGCGCTGCTCGACGACAACGGCGACGCGGTCGAGGAGGCCACGCCGTCCCGTCCGGTCCTGGTGATGGGTCTGACGGCCGTGCCGAGCGCCGGTGACAACTTCATCGTGGTCACCGACGACCGGATGGCCCGCCAGATCGCCCAGCAGCGCGCGGCGCGCAAGCGCACCGCCGACATGGCGAAGTCGAGCCGTCGCCGCAGCCTCGAGGACATCTTCAAGGACCTCGAGAAGGGCAGCGTCGACGAGCTCAAGCTCATCATCAAGGGTGACGTGTCCGGTTCGGTGGAGGCCCTGGAAGACGCCCTGCTCAAGATCGACGTCGGCGACGAGGTCAGGCTCCGTGTCCTGCACCGCGCGGTCGGCGCCATCACCGAGTACGACGTCAACCTGGCCGTCGCCGACGACAACGCGGTCATCATCGGCTTCAACGTGCGCCCCGAGCCGCGGGCGCGCGACCTGGCCGAGCGCGAGGGCGTCGACATCCGCTACTACTCGGTCATCTACCAGGCGATCGAGGAGATCGAAGCGGCGCTCAAGGGCATGCTCAAGCCCGAGTTCGAAGAGGTCCAGCTGGGCACGGCGGAGGTCCGCGAGGTCTTCAAGGTGCCGAAGATCGGCAACGTCGCCGGTTCGCTGGTCCGCTCCGGTCTGATCGTCCGCAACAGCAAGGCCAGGCTGATCCGCGATGGCGTCGTCATCGCCGACAACCTGACCGTCTCGTCCCTGCGTCGCTTCAAGGATGACGCGACCGAGGTCCGCGAGGGCTTCGAGTGCGGTATCGGTGTCGGTTACAACGACATCCGGATCGACGACGTGATCGAGACGTTCGAGATGCGGGAGAAGCCGCGCGTGTGACGCGCGGCCGGGCGCCCGGCGGGACATCCGCCGGGCGCTTCTCGCACGCTCTGGCCTGCTCTCCACCGCAGCAGGCCGGTCGTGCGTTCACACCAGGTCAAGCGGTGGTTGCCAACGATGTATGTGGGTGCTCTGATCCTGGACATCCTGCTCGGCGACGTCAGGTCGCTGAAGCAGAAGCGCTCTGTCGTGCGGCCGCTGATCGCCGAGCTGCAGCGCCGTTACCCCAGCATCGCGGTGGCTGAGACCGGCCATCTCGACCTGCACCGCAGGGCCGAGGTCGGCGTCGCCGTGGTGTCCGCCTCCGCGGGAAACTGCAAGGAGCTGCTGGACGCCTGCGAGCGGATGGTGGCCTTCCGCCCTGAGATCGAGCTGCTGTCCGCCAGGCATCGGCTCTACAACGACGAAGATTGAATGACTGCACGGCCAGGTCGTGCGTGAGGGGGAGCGAACATGGCGGATGCCGCACGAGCGCGCAAGCTCGCCGACCGCATCCAGCAGATCGTCGCCGAGATGCTGGAACGCCGGATCAAGGACCCGCGCCTGGGCTTCGTCACCGTGACCGACACGCGCGTCACGGCTGACCTGCGCGAGGCGACGGTGTTCTACACGGTGTTCGGCTCCGACGCCGAGCGGGCCGACAGCGCGGCCGCCCTCGAGAGCGCCAAGGGCATCATCCGCTCCGAGGTGGGCCGCCAGACCGGCGTGCGCTTCGCCCCGACGCTGACGTTCAAGCACGACCCGCTGCCTGACAGCGCGCGCCACCTCGACGATCTGATCGTCGCTGCCAGGGCGCGGGACGCCGAGGTCGCGCGCCAGGCCGAGGGCGCCGCCTACGCGGGGGAGGCCGACCCCTACCGGACGCCGGACGAGGGGGAGGACGACCAGGAGTGACGCCCGACGTACGCGACAGGGCCGGCCGCCAGCCCCGCCTGAACTCCCGCACGGTCACCGCGATCCCCGAGGCCGCGTGGGACCGGGCGGTGCGGTTGATCGGACAGGCCGACGACATCGCGCTCGCCTGCCATGTCACACCGGACGGCGACGCGCTCGGCTCGATGCTGGCCATGGGGTTCGCGCTGCGGTCGATGGGCAAGCGGGTCGTGGCGTCGTTCGGCGACCATCACTTCGCGGTGCCGCGGCTGCTGCGCTTCCTGCCGGGGCAGGAGATGCTGGTGCCGCCGGAGGACTATCCCGCCGCGCCCAAGCTGATGATCACCTTCGACGTCTCGACGTTCGAGCGCCTCGGGCTGCTGCGTGACAACACCGCCAGGGCGCACGAGGTCATCGTCGTGGACCACCACCCGTCGAACGAGGGGTTCGGCACGCTCAGCCTCATCGACTCCACGGCGGCCGCCACGGCCATGCTGGCCGAGCAGCTCATCTACCGGCTCGGCGGGCGGCTCGACCGCGACATCGCCACCTGCCTGTACACGGGGCTGGTGACCGACACGGGGTCGTTCAGGCACTCGTCCACCACGCCTGCCGTGCACCAGATGGCGGCCAGGCTCGTCGCGACCGGGCTGCGTACCGACGAGATCGCCCGCGAGCTGTGGGACCGCTCGCCGTTCGGCTACCTCAAGGTGCTGGCCGCCGCGCTCGACCGTGCGGTGCTGGAGGACGGTCTGGTGTGGACGTACGTGACGCGGGTGGATCGGGCGGCGCAGGGGCTGCCGTACGCGGAGCTGGAAGGCATCATCGACATCGTGCGGCGTACCGACGAGGCCGAGGTCGCGGTCGTGCTCAAGGAGGACGACCACGGCCACTGGCAGGTGTCGACCAGGTCCAAGGGCAAGGCCGACGTGGGCGCCGTGTGCGCAGCGCTGGGCGGCGGCGGACACCACAACGCCGCCGGATACACCTCCTACGACAGCGTGGAGAAGACCATGGCCGCGTTCCGGCGCGAGCTGGGGAAGGTTTGATGGCCGAGAGCGGTTTGATCATCGTTGACAAGCCGGGCGACTGGACGTCCCACGACGTGGTGGCCAAGATGCGGCGCATCGCGGGCACCCGCCGCGTGGGGCACGCGGGCACGCTCGACCCGATGGCCACGGGCGTGCTCGTGATCGGTGTGGAGAAGGCCACCAGGCTGCTCGGGCACCTGACGCTGACCGAGAAGGTGTACGAGGCCACGATCCGGCTCGGCGTGAGCACGAACACCGACGACGCCGAGGGCGAGGTCACCGCCACGGCGCCGGCGTCAGAGGTGACGGCGGCCGAGATCCACAAGGGCGTCGCGGCGCTGACCGGCGAGATCATGCAGATCCCGCCGCAGGTGAGCGCGATCAAGGTGAACGGGCAGCGCGCCTACAAGAAGGCACGCGCGGGCGAGGAGGTCGAGCTGCAGGCCCGGCCCGTCACCGTGCGGTCGTTCGAGGTGCTCGACATCCGCGCCCACGACGACGTCGTGGACGTGGACGCGGTCGTGACCTGCTCCAGCGGCACCTACATCCGCGCGCTGGCCCGCGATCTCGGGGCGGCACTCGCGGCCGGGGGACATCTGACGCGGCTGCGGCGCACCCGCGTGGGGCCCTACGACCTGTCGCTGGCCAGGACCATCGAGCAGCTGGCCGAGGAGTGCGTGATCCTGCCCATCGGCGAGGCGGTGGCGGCGGCGTTCCCGCGCCGTGACGTGACCGCCGAGGAGGCGCGCGTCATCGGGCACGGGGGGCGCCTGGGCGCCGTCGGGCTGGGGAAGGGGCCGATCGGCGTGTTCGGGCCTGAGGGCGAGCTGCTGGCGCTGGTGGAGGAGCAGGGCCGCGTGGCCAAGCCCCTCGCCGTGTTCGTCTCCTAGGGCTGTCTCCGCCGCTCACCGGAGCACGCTGCGATGACGCGGGCTCCGGGCCGGCTCAGGCGGGCTTGCGGGCGACGATGACGTCGCGGACGATCGCCTGGTCCACCCAGTGCTCGAAGTCGGGATAGTCCATCACCTCGAGTCCCGCCCCGGTGAGGATCTGGGCCAGCTCGGAGCTCTTGCCCCCGTAGGTGTTCCAGGAGATGCCCATCGCGCCGCCCGGGCGAAGCAACTCGGCCCAGCCGGGGACGGCCTGCCTCAGCAGGTCCAGGGGGCTCCGTGACAGCCCGCTGCCGGCCTTGCTGCCGTGCTGGACGCCGTAGGGCGCGTCGGCCACCAGGACGTCGAACGAGCGCGGCTTGAAGAAGTCCCGGCTCCTGAGCGTGTCGGCGTTCACCACGGCCAGGTGCTGCACGTCGCCGCTCTTGAGCGCCTCCTTCGACAGCCCGAACGTCACGTTCAGCCGCCGCCCCACCAGGGCCCGCTCGCGCCGCACCGGCACGGTCTCCGCGGTGTGCTTGAGCCGCTTGTTGCGCAGCCAGGTCTTGATGAACCCGGAGTAGGCCTCGAAGTCCTTGCCGTCGACGTCAAGCCCGTAGGCGTCGTAGCCGTACATGAGAGCCTGGTTGAGCGTCGTGCCACGCCCGCACAGCGGGTCGAACACCGCCAGTCGCGCGCCGAGGCCCTTGTCCCCGGCCAGCGCGGTGACGTTGAGCAGCAGCTTGGTGAAGTGCTCGTTGGTCTTTCCCGCGTACCTCTGGATGGTGATCAGGTCGCTGCTCAGGCGGTCGAGCGACTTCATGGTGAGCGGCCGGAGCAGCTCCCCTTCCATCGCAAAAATCGCGTAAACCGAGGAAAGATTGGACAAAAGCGAGATATCCGACTCACTCAAGTCGGACGACGTCTCGAACGTCACGTACGGCACACCGCCGATGGTGGTCTCCTCGCTCTCCACCACCTTGCCGCCGAGCCCGCGCTCGCTGAAGACGGCCAGCTCGCTCCGGGTCATCCGGACGGAGCTCTCCCCATAGACCCGGTTGAAGGCAGGCAGGATCAGAAGCGCGTAACGAGGCATGATGCCCGATCCTATCTCCCTCGATTGCCGGGAATAGAGACGCGCGTGGCAGGCTTGTGTCGGATTGATCCGCCACGAGCGAATGGGGCCTAGCGTGCAGGGTTCGGAAAGGTCTGTCGTCACCATCGGTGTGTACGACGGGGTCCACCGCGGGCACCAGCGGGTGGTGGAGCGGGCCGTCGCCATCGCCCGCGAGCGGGGGCTGCGTAGCGTGGCCGTCACGTTCGAGCCGCATCCGGACGAGGTGGTGCGGCCCGGGTCGCACCCGCAGCGGCTGACCAGCCTGCGGCGCAGGGCCGAGCTGCTGGACGGGCTGGGTGTGGACGAGATCGACGTGGTGGAGTTCACGCTCGGCCTGTCGCGGACGAGCCCGGCCGACTTCGCCCAGAACGTGCTGGCCGAGCGGCTGCGGGCGGCCGTCGTGGCGGTGGGGGAGGACTTCGTGTTCGGGCACCAGGCGAGCGGCGATGTCGAGACATTGCGGACGCTGGGCGATAAGTATGACTTTGCGGTGGAGGTCGTGCCCATGCTCGACGGCATCTCCTCGTCCGCGATCCGCGAGCGGCTCGTGGCGGGCGACGTCGAAGGTGCTCGCGAGCAGCTCGGGCGGCCGCACCGGGTCGAGGGCGTGGTCGTGCGCGGCTACCAGCGGGGGCGCCAGCTGGGCTTCCCGACCGCGAACGTCGAGACGCCGCCGCACACCGCCATCCCGGCCGACGGGGTCTACGCGGGGTGGCTGGAGTGCATACCGGTGGCCAACCTGCCCGCGCTCTACGCGGGCGAGCGGTGGCCGGCGGCGATTTCGGTCGGCACCAACCCGACGTTCGAGGGGGTGCCGCGGACGGTCGAGGCCTATGCGCTGGACCGGGATGATCTGGAGCTGTACGGAGTGCACGTGGCGGTCGAGTTCGGTGCGCGGCTGCGTGGCAACACGCGCTTCGAGTCCATCGACGCGCTGATCGCCCAGATCCACGCCGATGTCGAGGCCGCCCGCCGCCTCACAAGCTGAGTCGTCCGAGTACTCCCCGTGCAGTGGTAGCCTTGCATGTCGGCTCTGTAGCGGCGGCGCTGCGCGCTGCCCATGACGGCCTTCACCGCGGCGACTGTAGGCACGCACGGTCGTTCGCACTCTCAATCTCATTCGCGCGTGCCTGTAGCTCAAAGGAGAGCCGTGTCCCTCGACACCGCTGCCAAGAAGTCCATCATCAGCGAATACGCGACGGCCGAAGGCGACACCGGGTCGCCCGAGGTACAGATCGCACTGCTGAGCAAGCGCATCAGCGAGCTCACCGAGCACCTGAAGACGCACAAGCACGACCACCACAGCCGTCGTGGCCTGCTTCTGCTCGTCGGTCGCCGGCGTCGCCTGCTGAAGTACCTGCAGAAGGTCGACATCCAGCGCTACCGCTCGCTTATCGAGCGGCTCGGCCTGCGCCGATAACATGAAAGGGAGCGGCGAACGCGCCGCTCCCTTCTCATATGGGTAGAGCCATATGGCTGGGCGCGTGGCGGCATGGAAACGCCGTCGCGCCTGGCGTACAACTGAAGATCCGAGACACACAGCCCCCGCGTCCGCTCAGCACCATGCGACCCGCGACGCCTGCGGGCCGGTCCTCGGTAGTGGCTTCCGGTAGGAATTTGACAGAGAAATGTGACCGGGCGCTTCGATCGAAGACCGGCGCTGCACCTAACGAGGGTGCCGGTGAAAAGGGCGCGGGAGACCGACTACAAGGAGGTCCCCCGTGGAGGGTGTCCACACTGCTGAAGCCGTCATAGACAACGGCGCATTCGGCACACGCACGATCCGGTTCGAGACCGGTCGTCTCGCGCGCCAGGCGGCGGGTTCCGCCGTCGCCTACCTCGACAACGACACGATGGTGCTCTCAGCCACCACCGCTTCGAAGTCGCCCAAGGAGAACTTCGACTTCTTCCCGCTCACGGTCGACGTCGAAGAGCGCATGTACGCCGCGGGCCGCATCCCCGGCTCGTTCTTCCGCAGGGAGGGCCGTCCCTCCGAGGACGCGATCCTCACCTGTCGCCTGATCGACCGGCCGCTGCGCCCGTCGTTCGTGAAGGGCCTGCGTAACGAGATCCAGGTCGTCGCCACCGTGATGGCGCTCAACCCCGACCACCTCTACGACGTCGTCGCGATCAACGCCGCGTCGCTGTCCACCCAGCTCGCCGGGCTGCCGTTCTCCGGCCCGATCGGCGGGGTGCGCGTCGCGCTCATCGACGGCCAGTGGGTGGCGTTCCCGACCCATCCCGAGCTGGAGCGGGCCACGTTCGACATGGTCGTGGCGGGCCGCGTGCTCGGCGACGGCGACGTCGCGATCATGATGGTCGAGGCCGAGTCCACCAGGGACACGCTCAAGCTGGTCGCCGAGGGCGCCGTCGCGCCCACCGAGGAGACCGTCGCGCAGGGCCTGGAGGCGGCCAAGCCGTTCATCAAGGTGCTGTGCGAGGCGCAGTCGCGCATCGCGCAGGTCGCCGCCAAGGAGACCGCCGAATACCCGGTCTTCCTGGACTACCAGGACGACGTCTACGCCGCGGTCGAGGCCGCGGTGAAGACCGAGCTGGCCGCCGCGCTGACGATCGCGGGCAAGCAGGAGCGCGAGAACGAGCTGGAGAAGGTCAAGGCGCTGGCCGCCGAGAAGCTCCTGCCCGAGTTCGAGGGGCGGGAGAAGGAGATCTCCGCCGCGTACCGCTCGGTGATGAAGAAGCTCATGCGCGAGCGGGTCATCAACGAGGGCGTCCGCATCGACGGCCGCGGCACCAAGGACATCCGCGCCCTGTCGGCCGAGGTCCACGTGGTGCCCCGGGTGCACGGCTCGGCGCTGTTCGAGCGCGGCGAGACCCAGATCCTGGGCATCACCACGCTCAACATGCTCCGCATGGAGCAGGTCATCGACACGCTCAACCCGGAGCGCACCAAGCGCTACATGCACAACTACAACTTCCCGCCCTACTCCACCGGCGAGACCGGCCGGGTGGGCTCGCCCAAGCGCCGCGAGATCGGTCACGGCGCGCTGGCCGAGCGGGCGCTGATCCCGGTGCTCCCGACCCGCGAGGAGTTCCCGTACGCCATCCGCCAGGTCTCCGAGGCGCTCAGCTCCAACGGCTCCACCTCGATGGGCTCGGTCTGCGCGTCCACGATGTCGCTGCTGGACGCCGGCGTGCCGCTGAAGGAGATGGTCGCGGGCATCGCGATGGGCCTGATCGGCGAGGGCGACACGTACGTCACGCTGACCGACATCCTCGGCGCCGAGGACGCCATGGGCGACATGGACTTCAAGGTCGCCGGCACCAAGGACGTCATCACCGCGCTGCAGCTCGACACCAAGCTCGACGGCATTCCCGCGAGCGTGCTGGCCGCCGCGCTGAAGCAGGCCAAGGGCGCCCGCCTGGCGATCCTCGACGTGATGCAGGAGGCGATCGCCTCCCCGGCGGAGATGAACCCGACCGCGCCGCGCATCATCACCATCAAGGTCCCGGTCGACAAGATCGGCGAGGTCATCGGCCCGAAGGGCAAGATGATCAACCAGATCCAGGACGACACGGGCGCCGAGATCACCATCGAGGACGACGGCACGATCTACATCGGCGCCACCGACGGCCCGTCCGCCGAGGCGGCCCGTTCGGCGATCAACGCCATCGCCAACCCGCACATGCCGGAGGTCGGGGAGCGCTACATCGGCACGGTCGTCAAGATCGCGGCCTTCGGCGCGTTCATCTCGCTCCTGCCCGGCAAGGACGGCCTGCTGCACGTCTCGCAGATCCGCAAGCTGCACGGCGGCAAGCGCATCGAGAACGTCGAAGACGTGATGAGCGTCGGCGAGAAGATCCAGGTCGAGATCGCCGAGATCGACGCCCGGGGCAAGCTCTCGCTGGTGCCGGTCGAGGTCATCGAGAAGGAGGCCGCCGAGAAGGAGGCGAAGGCCGCTACTGGGGCCGCCGAGGGCACGGAGGCCCCGCCTGCGGAGGAGGCCGCCGAACCGGCCGCCGAGGAGAAGCCGGAGCGGCCCCGCCGCACCCGGACCCGCGTCCGCACCCGCGGCGGCAGCAACGACGCGGATGACCGCAACTCGTGAGCGAGTTGACGAACCGCGGTGGGGGGCCCCTGGGGGCGGGGCCCACCACCGGTCTTACCGGACGACGCGGCGGCATTTCGGAGGCTCCGTGAGCGAGCGAACCGTCGAACACAGGGCCTTGCTCGCAGGGCCTCCGAAGGAGGTCCTGTGAGCACCACTACGCTGCACCCCGGCAGGGATGGCGCCGGGGTGGTGAGGCGCACCGTCCTCCCCGGTGGGCTGCGCGTGGTGACCGAGACCATGCCGACCGTGCGCAGTGTCGCGGTCGGCATGTGGGTCGGCATCGGCTCGCGCGACGAGGCCCCGGAGCACATGGGGGCCACCCACTTCCTCGAACACCTGCTGTTCAAGGGCACCTCCACGCGCGACGCGATGCAGATCTCCGCCTCCATCGAGGGCATCGGCGGTGAGATCAACGCCTTCACCGCCAAGGAGTACACGTGCTACTACGCACGCGTGCTCGACGAGGACCTGCCGATCGCGGTCGACGTGCTCGCCGACGTGGTGACCAGCTCGCTCATCACGGAGGAGGACGTCGAGTCCGAGCGCGGCGTGATCCTCGAGGAGATCGCCATGCACGACGACGATCCCTCCGACGTGGTGCATGAGCAGTTCGCCGCCGCCCTCTACGGCGACTCGCCGATCGGCCGGCCCATCCTCGGCACGGTCGACTCGATCAACGCGCTCGGGCGTGCGCGGATCGCCGAGTACTACCAGCGCTACTACCGGCCCCGCCGCACCGTCGTGTCCGTCGCGGGCAACGTACGGCACGAAGAGGTCGTCGAGCTGGTCACCAGGGCGTACGAGCGGGCGGGCGCGCTGGGCGGCCCCGCCGAGTTCGCCCCGCCGCGCACCAGCGGCCCGGGCGCCGAGACGCGCTCCGGTGTGCGGGTGCTCGACCGGCCGACCGAGCAGGCCAACCTGGTGCTCGGCACGACCGGCCTGTCCCGTACGGACGACCGCAGGTTCGCGCTCGGCGTGCTCAACGCGGCCCTGGGCGGCGGCATGTCGTCCAGGCTCTTCCAGGAGATCAGGGAGAAACGCGGCCTGGCCTACTCGGCCTACAGCTACACCTCGGCCTACGCCGACACCGGACAGTTCGGCATCTACGTGGGCTGCCTGCCGTCGAAGATCGACGACGTGCTCAAGATCTGCCGGGACGAGGTGTCCAGGGTGATAGCCCAGGGCCTGAGCGCCGACGAGATCATGCGGGGCAAGGGGCAGATGCGCGGCGGGCTCGTGCTCGGCCTGGAGGACACCGGCTCGCGCATGTCGCGCATCGGCAAGAACGAGCTGGTCTACGACGAGCTGATGTCGGTGGACGAGGTGCTGTCCCGCATCGAGGCGGTCACCCCCGACGAGATCGACGCGGTGGCCAGAGACGTGCTCGAACGGCCGCTCACGCTCGCCGTGATCGGGCCGTACGGCGACAAGGACTTCTCTGACGCCGTACGCCAGTGAGAAACCTGCATGGACCGCATTGAGCAGCCAAAACAGTGTGACGGCTGTCTGGTATAGGGTTGCCCTGTGATCAGGGTAGGTGTGCTGGGCGCCCGCGGCCGGGTGGGCGTCGAGGTGTGCAAGGCGGTCGAGGCGGCCACCGACATGGAGCTGGTGGCCGCGCTCGACAAGGACGACTCCATCGAGGGGCTCGAGGGCGCCGAGGTGGTGGTCGACTTCACCCATCCCGACGTGGTCATGGGCAACCTCGAATGGGCGATCAGGCACGGCATCCACCCGGTGGTGGGGACGACCGGGTTCGACGAGGGCCGGCTGGAGAGCGTGCGCGGGTGGCTGGCCGACTCTCCGGGCACCCACTGCCTGATCGCGCCCAACTTCGGCATCGCGGCCGTGCTCATGATGCACTTCGCCCAGCAGGCGGCCCGCTACTTCGAGTCCGTCGAGATCGTCGAGCTGCACCATCCCAACAAGGCCGACGCGCCGTCCGGCACGGCCCGGCGCACGGCGGAGCTGGTGGCCGAGGCGCGTGCCAAGGCCGGGCTGGGGCAGATGCCCGACGCCACGAGCACCGCGCTCGACGGCGCTCGCGGGGCCGACGTGGGAGGCGTGCACGTGCACGCGGTGCGGCTGTCCGGGCTGATCGCGCACCAGGAGGTGCTCCTGGGCGGCGACGGCGAGATCCTCACGATCCGGCACGACACGATGAGCAGGGCGGCCTTCACTCCGGGCGTGCTGCTCGGGGTGCGCCGGGTGCGCGAGCTGCCCGGCCTCACCCTGGGCCTCGAGCCGCTCCTCGACCTCTGAAGCGGCCTCTGGCCGCACACGACGTGCCCACCACCGGGCGGTCGTGGGCACGTCGTGAGGAGAGGGTCCCGGCTCCGCACAGCCGAGCCTACGAGCACAAACACTAATACGAGTGGCAAGATCCGCCTGACCCATGGGATCGTGTCGGCATGGTGCGATGGGCTGAGGCCGGGGAGCTGGCCGGGCTGGCCGCGGTGGAGCTGGCGGCGGACAAGCTTTTCGAGCAGGTGGGCATCGTGTTCCCGCCCGGCACCACCATGATCGAAGAGGTGGACGATCCCGGGGCCGTCCTGGTGGAGGGGACTCCTCCGGCGGGGTTCGCGCTGGTCGGGTGGGTGGACGGCAACCTGCACCTGGAGCAGCTGGCCGTGCATCCGCAGAGCATGCGCCAGGGCATCGGCGGGCGGTTGACGGCGGCGGTCATCGACCACGCGCGGGCCGCCGGGGCGCCTGCCGTGACGCTGACGACGTACCGGGACGTGCCCTGGAACGCGCCGTGGTATGCGCGGCACGGCTTCTCGGTGATGCCCGAGCAGGAGTGGGGGCCGGAGCTGCGCGCGGTGGTCGAGCACGAGCGCGAGCTGGGCATCGAGGTGGCGCCCCGCGTGGTGATGCGCCGCTAGCTCCCGCGGTAGGCGGCGAACCAGTCGACGGCGTAGTCCACGGCGGCGATCAGCGGGAACAGACGGGCCTCGGCCGCGCCCACCCGTCCGCGCCGCACCGCGCCGGTCTTGTCGAAGTCCGCGCCCAGCGCCTCGAAGTCGCTCACGTCCACGTCCACGTCCACGAACTCGCACCACTCAGGTCCCCGCCCGTCGTCGACCACGGCGCGGTAGCCGCGCCGGGGCGGGTCGCTGGTGTAGCGGTATTCGGCCAGGTGGAAGGTGGTGCACTTGTCGTAGCCGACGCCGAGCAGCAGGACCAGGGCGCCGGCGTCGTAGAGCCGGGCGAGCGGGGAGCGCTCGCCGAGCAGGCAGTCCCGGGCGTGGCCGCCGGTGATCTCCGCCGCCCGGGGTCCGACGGCGGCGAAGGACGTCTGCGGGTGGGCGCTGCGCAGGGCGCCGGGCAGGGTGCGTACGCATTCGGCGATCCGGCCCATCGACGTGGACGGGGTGGCACGGGGGTCGTAGGCCGGCATCGCGGAGCGGTAACGGGCGATCTCCTCCGGGCTCATCCCCGCGGTGGCGCTGCGGTAATGCGGCGAGGTGTCGGAGTTGGCGGAGGTGCCGCTGGGCACGGCCAGCGTGCCGTCGTCGCCGAGCAGCTCGCGGAGCACCGCGACCACCGTGTCGGGGCCGCCCTCGACGTGACCGATGCGGCTGAGTGCGGAATGCACGAGCACGACCTGCCCGGGTCCGATCCCCAGGGCGGCGAGGTCGCGCGCTAACCGGGCATTGTCGATCATAGGGTGTGAGATCACCATCTGAGCGGTCATTGCTCCTATTGTGCGATAGTTTCCATAAACGGCCTGATTTGGTCAGTAAACGTATGGAATAAGGTGGGCCAGAATGGCCCCCACCTGCACGTTGGCTGGCTATACTTCTACGGGCTGCAGCGCCAATATGTTGGTCAACGTTTTCCCGTCCATGCAATTGCAAGCAGTATGTCGCTGTTCCCACGCGTATTGATGACGCAGAGGTCATGTGGCCCGAGGGAAGCGGCTGGGGCGGGGGCGTGGAAGGAACTGACGCGGAGCGGCGCGGCTCGCCGCCTCGTTGGACGGCGGACTTCGTCCGAGTATGGGCGGGATCGGCCATCTCCACCATCGGCACCCGCACTCTCGGCGTGGTCTATCCGCTCCTGGCCCTCGCGGTGACGGGGTCGCCCGCAGCGGCGGGCTGGACCGGATTCGCCCTGACGCTCCCGATCCTGATCCTCTATGTCCCCGGCGGGGTTCTCGTCGACCGGATACCGCCTCGTTCGATCGTGCTCTTCGCCGAATCGGTGCGTGGGCTGACCGTGGCCAGTGTGTGCGTGGCGCTGTTCCTGGGTGAGGTGTGGCTGCCGCACGTGATCCTGGCCGCGTTCGTCGAGGGCGCGATGTGGGTGCTCTACATGCTGGCGGAGATGTCATTGGTGCCGTCCCTGGTGGAGCGGACCGGCCTGCGGTACGCGCTGGCCAGGACCGAGAGTGCCAGCCATCTGGCCTCGCTCGCGGGCAAGCCGCTCGGCGGCTACCTGTTCGGGCTGGGACATCTGATGCCGTTCGCGGTCAACGCCGTGCTCTTCACCGTGTCCTTCTTCCTGTTCTTCGGGATGCGCGCGGGCCCCGTCCGGCGGCCGGCGCGTCCGCCGCTGCAACGCGACCTGCTGACCGGATTCCGGGCACTCAGACACCAGCCGTTCCTGCGTGCCTCGGTCACGCTCATCGCCATCACCAATTTGATGGTGAACGCGATGATCATGATTTTCGTGGCCGGTTCCAGCGGCGTCACGTCGTTGACGGTCGGGCTCGTGCTGGCGTCCGCCGGAGTGGGGGGAGCCTTCGGGGCGGCCATGACCCCCTACCTCAGGCGGCCGATGCGTTCCATCCTGCTCGTTCACATGTGGGTCTGGGTCGGGGCGCTGTCCACTGCCGCGTTCGGCGCGATGCTGGAGGTCCGGCCGGTCTTCTTCGCCATGGCGCTGTTCATCACCGGCTTCGGCGGGGCCGTGAGCAACGTGTGCATCAGGGCCATCGAGGTGGAGTGCATCCCGCCGAAGACTCTGGCCCGCGTGGTCGGCGTCTCCCGGCTCACGTCCCACGGCGCGATCTGCCTCGCGGCGCCTCTGGGCGGCTTCCTGGTGACCTGGTTCGGCGTGGCGGGCGGCTCGTTCGTACTGCTCCTCGCGATGCTGTGCGTGGCGGTGCCGGCCACCCGCATGCGGGTGCTGCGCGACAACCTGGTCCCGGCCTCGCCCTGAAGCGCCGCCTGACGGCCGGGGCGTTCACCCGACGCCGGCCAGCCGCCGGGCGTCCTCGGTCATGTGCTCGGGTATCGCGGGGGCCGAGGCCGCGATGGCCTGCTGGGCCAGCGCCGCGGCTGAGGTGGTCTTGCCCGCCAGCTCCTCCACGCGCGCCGCGTACAGCAGCACCGGCCCGTGGTCCATGGCCTCGGTCAGGGCCTCCACCATCTCCTGCTGGGCTTCCTGCATGCTGTCGGTCTGCGCGAGCGCGAGCGCGTGCGCGACTTTGGCGAACGGCCAGCGCAGCGGCCCCGCCCGGTCGAGATCGCGCAGCGCGGCCTGCGGCCGGCCCATGCCGGCCAGGATCTGGCCGCGGCCGAGCAGGGCGTCGGTGTTGTTGCCCTCCCTGTCGAGCACGCCGTTGAGCACGCCCACGGCCGCGTCCGGATGTCCGCCTTGCCACAGTGCCCAGGCCAGCTCCGTCTGGATCGTCAGATCCGCCGGCACCCGGATCATCGCGGCGTGCAACTCGCGTACGGCAGCGGCGGGCGAGCCCTGCGCCAGCCGCAGCCTCCCGATGGCCGTGAGCAGGGGCCCGACGGCGGACGCCGTCCCGGCGGTCTCGAAGCTCCTGGCCGCCGTGCCGTAGTGGGCGATGGCCTTGTCCAGGTCTCCGTGCTGATGGGCGACGTTGCCGAGCAGCGACTCGATCTGCGCGCGCAGCGTGAGGTCGTGCTCATGCGCACGGGCCAGCGCCTCCTCGCCGAGCCTGGCGGCCAGGAAGAGATCGCCCTCGCGCAGCGCGCCCTCCGCCTCGCGGAGGCAGTCCGCGGAGCGCAGCTCGACGGGGATGGCCTCCACGCTCTGCTCGTCCTGCTTGACCGGCTGGAGCAGCCGGTCGTACGCCAGCTCGTACGAGCTCTTGCCCAGATGCTCGTCGGCCCGGAGAAGACGGCGCTTCACCAGCAGGGCGATCACGGTCTTGCCGACCCCCGCCGACCTGATCGCGCTCTGCCGGACGGCCTGCGGCCCACCCCCGGCCCGGCCGGGGAAGGTCAGCCGCAGCCAGGTCGTCAGCCGGCGCGCGTCGCCGTTGAACCGTTCGACGGCGATCGCCCGGATCTCTCTGGCATAGTGCTCGGACAGCGCCCTGTCGGCGTACCGGAGCACGTCGCCCCTTCTGATCTCGGTGGTCTCCGGGGACAGAGATCTCCACAGTGACTCGCAGACCACCTGCAGCTGGACCGGCTCCACCGCCTGCGCCCGCTGCCCGCTGCCCGACCGGGCCCTGATCGCGATGAGGTCCCGCACCACCTGCTCGGCCGCACCCTCGGCGAACGCGCGCCCCGTGCCCTCCACCGGCCTGGTGACCGCTTCCAGCGCGCCGTCGAAGCCCAGCGCGTCCAGGGCGTAGCGCTCCAGACTCGAGTCTTCGCTCTCCCGGTCGTCCAGCACGAGGCGGGCGAGCTCGCGTTCGTGCTTCAGCAGATCGGCGAGCCGGTCCGCGCGGATCGACATCAGCAGGCGCAGGTGGGGGTTCTCGCTCAGCGCCTCGGCGAGCTGGCCGAAGAACCAGCGCCGGTACGGCTGATGCCGCTGCCCGCCGGTGAAGAGCTCCTCGGCCTGGTCGATGGCCATCAGGACAGGTGTCGGCGCACCGAAGGCGTCGCGCTTGACCGGCCGGGACCGGAGGAACGCCGGAATCGTCATGCCCGTCAGCCGGGTGGGCGGCGCCGGCGGCGTCCACGACATCAGCAGCGCGAGAACGTACGGATTGTGGGCCGGCAGCGCGGCCCGCGGAAAGGACGACCCATAGGACACCCGGCCGAGCGGGAGGATGTCGGCCTCGCCCGGACTGAACAGCGGCACGACGCCCGCCTGGAGCAGCGAGGTCTTCCCGATCCCCGAGGCGCCGTACAGGACGGTCAGTCGCTGCTCCCGCCAGAGCTTTCGCACCTCGTGGGATTCGGCGCCACGCCCGAAGAATCGATGGCGGTCCTCGGCGCGAAAAGCGCGCGGACCTTTGTACGGTCCCGGCGCCGCCTGCGCACCCATGCCGGAAGTCGTCATGGCGATCCCCTCCGCAGCCGCGTTTCAGCGCACATTTCCTGCGTGACGGTCAAGGAGATCGATATCCTTGCACGTCCGGCGCGGCCGGCACACCCACCCGCGGCGACGAATTGTCGCCCGGGCGTGCCCGGTTTCAGGCTCGCTGGTGGGATATGCGGAGTCTGTCTTAAATGGAGCTCGAGAAGCGTGCCATTTGCTCCTTGTCGTCGGTCAGGCACGAGGTCAGCACTTCCCGGAGCGCGGCGCTGTCCATCTCGTGGAGATTGCGCAGGGAAACCGCTGTCACGTCGATCAGCTTGCCTGAGCCATACTGCCCGTCACGCATGTGCACTCCGTCCTTTTCGGTCACCCGAATGCTGGGTGACATGTGGGCGCTTATGAGCGTGCGTACAGGTCCCGCCCGACCGGGTCGAGCAAGATTTTTTATGTGTATTTATTCTGTGATAATCCGCCCGACTAATCAACCTTTACGATGGGGCCATACAGATATCGAACCTGTTCGGGTGTGGAGCGGAGGATCGACGTGTCGGAAAACTCGCACTCCATGGCGGCGCGGGCGCCGCAAGTCTGGGAACGGGTCCCGAAGCGTAATCCGAACTTCACCGGCCGTGCGGACCTGCTGCTCGCCCTGAGGAAGAGCATCAGCCCCGTGACCGCCGTGGTGGCGCAGCCCATGGCGCTGCAGGGCCTCGGCGGTGTGGGCAAGACGCAGCTCGCCGTCGAGTACGCCTGGCAGTACCGCACCCATTACGACCTGGTCTGGTGGGTGTCGGCCGACCAGCCCATGCTCGTGCCGTCGGCGCTGGCCGCGATGGCCACGGCGCTCGGCCTGCCGCCCGCCACCAGCACCGGGGTGGAGCAGGCGGCGCAGTCGGTGTTGCGCGCGTTGCAGAGCGGGGTGCCCTACCGCAGCTGGCTGATGATCTTCGACAACGCCGAGGAGCCCGACCTGATCAAGGACTACATTCCCAGAGGGACGGGCCACGTCATCATCACCTCCCGCAACTCGCGCTGGAGCGACTACGAGGACACGGTCGCCGTCGACGTGTTCAAGCGCGAGGAGAGCATGGCGTTCCTGCTCAAGCGCCTGGCTGGCGCGGTGACCGAGCCGGAGGCCAACCAGGTGGCGGAGGTGCTCGGCGACCTCCCGCTCGCGCTGGAGCAGGCCGCCGCCCTGTTGTCACGCACGCTGATGCCGGTCGACGAGTACGTCGGCCTGGTGAAGCAGCGGACGGGCGCCGTGCTCAACCTGGAGAAGTCGCCGACCTATCCGCAGTCCATGACGGCGGCGTGGCAGGTGTCGGTCTCGCAGCTCGAAGACCGCGTGCCGGCGGCGGTCGAGGTGCTGCGCTGCTGTGCGTTCTTCGGCCCCGAGCCCATCCCGCGCGACGTCTTCCGACGGGGCAACCAGGCGGTGGGCCCGCGGCTGGCACAGATCCTGTCCGACCCGATCATGCTCACCAACGCGCTGAGCAATCTCGAGCGCCTCGCCCTGGTCAAGGTGGAGCCGTCCACCCGCACCCTCCAGGTCCACCGCCTCAACCAGGCGCTGCTCCGCGACGAGACCAGCCCCGAGGACCGCGAGGAGCTGCGCCACGAGGTGCACATGCTGCTGGCGGGCACCGCCCCGAGCGACCCCGACGACACGGCCAGGTGGTCCCGGTTCGAGGAGCTGGCGGCCCACCTCGAGCCTTCCGGGCTCATCGAGTGCACGGTGCCGGCCGTGCGCAAGTTCGCCCTCGACCTCGTGCGCTACCTGTACGTGCGCGGCAGCTACAAGCAGGCGCAGGCGCTGCTTGACCAGTACATCGCGAAGTGGACGCAGGACAGCGGCCCCCGGCATGCAGACGTGCTGAAAGCCCGCATCCACCTGGGCCTCGTCTACCTGGGCCTGACCTTCTACACCAGGGCATCCGAGCTCATGTCGGAGACCTTGCAGGTGATGACCGAGGAGCTCGGTCCCGACCGTCCTGAGACGCTGTGGGCGAAGAAGAGCTACGCGGCGGCGCTTCGTGGCCGTGGTGAGTTCTTCCAGGCACGGCAGAGCGACCAGGAGCTGCTCGAGGCATACGAGCGGACTCCCGACAAGCGGGACGACCCCGACACTCTGCAGGCCCGTAACAACCTGGCGGTCGACTACGCGTTGACTAGCGACTACAACAAGGCCAGCAAACTGCTCCAGGAGGCGTACCTCCACATGAGCAGCCGGGAAGGCATCGGGCGCCGCGTCCTGCTCACCGCGTGGAGCAACCTGAGCCGGGCCGTGCGGCTGAGCGGCCAGTTCGAGGTGGCCACCGACGTGGCCGAGGAGGCGTACGCGTACGGCGTGGCGCAGCTCGGCGACGACCACCCCATCACCCTGCTGGCTGCCAAGGACTACGCGATCTCCCTGCGCAGGAGCGGGCGGCTGGGCGAGGCCCTGGAGCTCATGAGGAGCACCCACACCCGTCTGCACCGGTTGTACGGAGACGTGCACGCCGACACGATGGCCGCGGCCATCGGCCTGTCCAACGCACTGCGCGCCGACGGCGAGATCGAAGAGGCGCTGCGGATGGCGAAGCGCGGGCTCGACCACTATCCCGACGTGTTCGGCAACGAGCACCCGTTCACCCACGCGTGCAACGTCAACCTGGCGCTGCTCACGCGCCTGAACGGCGATCCCGCCAAAGCACGCGAGATCAGCGAACGGGCCCTGGCCGGCCTCACCGAGCGGCTCGGCCGCGACCACGACTACACCGTCAGCTGCGCCATCAACCTGCAGAACGACCTGGCCGCGCTCGGCCTGCACGACGAGGCCCGCCGCCTGGGCGAGGAGAACCACCGGCGGATCCGGGCGTCCTTCCACCCCGACCACTATCTCAGCCTCGTGTGCGCCGCCAACCTGAGCCTCGACCTGCGGGCCACGGGGGCGGAGAAGGAGGCCGAGCAGTTGTTGTCGGACACGACGCGGCGGTTGGACGCGGTGCTCGGGCGCGACCACCCCGAGACCCTCTCGGTGCTCGCCGGCGAGCGGCTCAACAGCGACTTCGACCCGCCGCCCATCTAGACCTGGGTGTTCGTCCTGACCCAGGCCTCCCTGTGGTGCTCGGACTGCAGGCGGGCCTGGGCGGCGGCGTCGGGCGTCACCGGCTCGGCCCGCCAGCGGCCCAGCGTGTCGCGCAGCGTGGCCACGAATTGGGTGCCGGGCTCCGTCAGCCCGCCGCTGTCCAGGAGCGTCCCGGTCGCCTGGTGCGCGGCCTCGCGCCAGCGGGCGAACTCGACCTGGGCCCGCGGGCCGTGCTCGGCGTCCTGGATGTGCCGCCGCCAGAACCCGGCCACCCCCGCGTGCGCGTACGCGCCGTGCAGCAGGCTGAAGAGCGGGCGCGGGTCCGGGCGCCAGGGCGCGTAGAAGCGGCGCCCGTCGTCGGGCAGGGTCAGCTCCACCACCGCGCTGAGCGCGTCCAGCTTGGCGTGCTGGAGCTCGTGGGCGAGGGTCAGCGCCATGCCGATGCCGTCGATGGGGTCGGACAGCGCGATCGTGCCGAACGTGACCCGCGCCGACGCGCTGTACTGCTCGGCCGAGCGGGCGACCACGGGCGTGAGCACCGAGACCGCGGCGGCCACCTCGCCCGCCACGGTCCGGTGGCGCGAGCGCAGGATCTCCCACGCCTCGTGCAGGCAGGAGGCCCACCTGCGCCGCCGCTCGCCGGTCAGGCGCCCGTCGGCGTCGTCTCCAGGCCAGCGGTACGGGTCGAGGTCGTCGATGGTCATGCTCACGCCGGGCGCGACGGAGACGCGGTGGAGGACCTGCCAGCCCGGCCGGTCGCCCGACACGTCCACCAGGTACGTACGGCCGCCGACCCGCAGCTCGGCCCCGCCCGCCGCGGGCTCGACCGTCACCTCGGCCACCTCCGGCAGGTCGCCGGGCAGGCTCAGCAGGCCGATCGACGGCAGCATGAGCGAGCCGCCGACCGGCACCTCCAGGCGGCAGGCGGTACGCGTGCGCACGGCCAGGGCCAGCGCGACCGCCGCCAGCCGCCCGGGCTCCGCGTGGCCCTGGCATGTGCTCAGCGCCCATGAGCCCAGCGCGGGGTGGCGCAGCAGGCGGCCGACCTCCTCAGGGGCGTCCGCCTCCATCTGTGACAGCGCCTCATAGGCGCGTGCCACGAGGGCGCCGTGCCGGTGTGCCCCTGCTTCGGCCACGAGCAGCCGTACCAGCAGGCGGTGCTTGCTCTCCTGCGCGGCGCACAGCTCGGCCACGGCCTGCGCGCCGCCCTCGCCGGCGGCCAGCCCGGCGAACGACGTGACGGAGATCCGGTGCGGGGACGGGCTCATCCGGCTCCCCGCAGCCGCGCCACGTCCCGCTCGCAGCGCGCGCCGATGTACGAGATCAACCGGTACAGGTCGGGGCAGTAGACGGAGCGCTCGGCGAAGCCGGCACCGGGGCTGTAACGGTGGGCGTACAGGCCGCCGCCGCAGGTGGACACCAGGTCGCAGCTGCGGCAGTCGGGGGAGAGCGCAAGCTCGCCGATCTGCCGCGCCACGATCGACGGATGCCGCAGCGCCTCGTCCAGCGGGTTCCGCAGGACGTGCAGCCGGGTCTCGGGCGCGCCGTGGTAGGCGCTCTTCAGGATGTCCGACTGCTCGATGCCGCCGTCGGTCTCGATCACGATCATGCGGATCGGCGACAGCCCGACGGCCTCCGCCCGGGAGTGGCCGCCCATGAGCAGGCGCATGATCTCCCGGAACAGCCGGATCTCGGTCTGCAGGACCGGGCTGTCGTACCAGCGGTCGAAGATCGTGATCAGCCAGTCGGCGTACGGCGTCTCGGGTGAGCCCGGCACGCGGAACGGGGGCGGCGTCGCCCAGTTGCCGTGCGGGAGGAGGAAATCGATCGCGGGCGGGTCGTACTCCAGCAGCGCCTCATACGTGCGCAGCGGATCGTTGCGCACGTCCACCGTGCACAGGATCCCGCTGAACAGGTGGTGGTAGGGCCCCGCGGTCAGCCGCCGCAGCGACTCGCTGACCAGGGCGTGGCTGCCGCGCCCGGTGGCGAAGCGGCGGTGCCGGTCGTGGCCCTCCGCGTAGCCGTCCATGCTCACCCCGACGCGGATCTCCAGCGACTCGAACAGCCGCAGGTACTCCTCGTCCAGCCGGACCGCGTTGGTCTGGATGTTGACGTTGACCCTGGTGCCGGTGGTGACCGCGCCTCTGATGCCGCGTACCAGCCGGGAGATGAGCTCGGGCCCCGCGAGCAGCGGCTCGCCGCCGTGCAGGACGACGTCGATCTCCGGCAGGTCGTGACGGGTGGCGTGCTCAGCGATCCGCTCGACGGCCCGGTCGGCGATGGCGTCGGACATCCTGCGGGGTTGATCGCGCCAGCTCTGGTCCGCCATCTCGTACACGTAGCAGTGGCGGCAGGCGAGATCGCAGCGGCTGTGGATCTTCAGGATGTACTGCTGGAACGCCAGCGGTTTCCAGCCGCCGGCCAGCAGCGCCCCGACGTCGAGCAATTCGGGGAATCCCCCGGTGAGCAGCGGCTGCGAATCAGGGCTTCCTAACAACGGCCACCCCTTATGCGTCGTGCGTCCCATCCTGGGCTCGATGAGCGGGAAACGGCGCTGGCCCCCGGTCCCTATGTCTCACGACTTCGATGGCTAGTCAAGATTTATGGCTGCTGGGACGAATTTCTTCTTGGTAATACAGCAATTCCTCGAAAAATAGGTATAGATCATCTACTTTTGTGATCACTGGAAGCCAGTCGTATGTGCCGAGCCCGTCGCGTTCCAGCGGAGACAGCAGGTGCGCGGTGGCCCTGAGCGCGTTCGGCGGGATCTCGATCGGCGCGGTCTGGGCCACGACCCCGCGGAAGGCCCGCGCGAGGGGGTGCTGCGGCCCGCGTACGCCGAGCGCCTCCAGCGCCAGGTCGGCGGGTTGCTGCGTGACCGCGCCGTCGGCCAGGTCGAGCGTGTCCGGGTTGGCGAGCGCGACGAGCACGCGCAGCTCGGGCGGCAGGTCGCGGAGCACGCGCGGCGGCCGGTCCGACTCGGTGCGCCGCTGCCTGCGCGCCAGCAGCAGCAGGACCTCGGGGACGCCCTCGCGCCGCCCGCGCAGCACCTCGGGCACGCAGTCCGCGAGCGGGCGGGCGGAGGCGGCCAGGCGGCGGCCCATGGCCTGCCTGACGAGGGGCAGCGACTCGCACAGCAGGGCCTCCGCCAGCTCGGGATACGCCTCGTCCGGGTCCGTCTTGAGCGCGTAGGCGTAGCGCCTGAGCGGGTCGACGGCGCGCGCGTCCGGCACCGTCTCGCGGGCCAGCCGGTCGAGGTCGCGCTCCGACTGCAGGATCGCCTTCGGGTGGCTCACCCCGGCCGCGGCCAGCCTGTTCTGGGCGAGCATCGCGCCGCCCGCCGCGCCGAGTGCCCCCGCCAGCAGCGCCGCGCTCAGCGGGATCGAACTGACCGAAGCGGTCGCCAGCGCGATGGCGATCAGTACCCCCGCCGCACCGATGGCCACGGCCAGCCAGCCGAGCAGCGTCTCCCGCCGGTTGACGACGTCGGTGCGGCTCCTGCGGAACTCCTCCCAGTCGGCCGCGGCCCGCTCGGCCCTGACCTGGGAGATGCGTTCCACCAGGTCCGCGCGCCGGGCGGGCCAGCCGGGAGGCGGTCTGCGCTGGTCCTGTTCGAGCCGCTCGGCCAGCTTGGCGAGCTCGTGGCGGAGCGCCGCCGCCTCACCGAGCCGGCCGACGTACAGCTCCTCGAGGCGCGCCCGCGTGGCCAGGTCGAGCTCGCCCGGCCGGCCGGCCTCTGCGGGCATGGAGGCGATCCGCTCGACGAGCCCGTGCAGCTCGCGGGCGAAGCCGGCGGAGCCGTCGGCCACCAGCACCTCGGGCAGCACGCCACGCAGCGCGTCCAGCACTGGCGGGCTGACGTACCCCGTGACCAGCAGCGCCGTGAAGGCCGAGCGGGCGGCGGAGCCGACGAGCTCGGTCGCGTTGAGCGCCTCGTCGTCGAAGAACACCGCCTCGGACAACTTGATCACCACTCGCGGCTCGCGCCGGTCGGGCAGCTGGAACGACATGATCCGGCCGTTCTCCTCGACCCGCTCGGCGGCCAGCCCGCCCGTGCGCAGCTCGTTCTCGACGAGCATCGCCAGACGGGCGAGGCTGGGGGAGCGGCTGTGGCGGGACGACGCGCCGGCGACCACTGCGGCGTCGATCGGCGCCGAGCGCGGCGCCGCGGCCTCGAAGCTCGACCAGGCCAGCTGCAGCAGCAGGCGGATGTTGCCGCCGCTGTGACGCAGCAGCTCCAGCAGGCCCTTCTCGGTGAACGGCCGGATGCCGTCGGAGGCGCCCTTGACCGCGGCGCCGATGTACGCCGAGAGCACCTGCCGCGCCTCGTCCGGCGTGAGCGGCAGCATGTGGCAGGCGCCGGCGTCGAGCCGCTGGCGCAGGTCCTGCGGCATGCCGTGCCATCCGCTCTCGCTGGTCACGAGCAGGAGCATGCCGGAGGCCTGCGGGATCACCTCGACCAGGCTCTGCAGGAGGCCGGCGTTCGCGGGCACCGGCTCGCCGTCCTCCAGCAGGAACTTCTCGCACTGGTCGAGCACCACCACAAACGGCCGCCCGCCCCTGGTCACCAGCGTGGTCAGTAGCTGCAGGCCGTAGCGGCAGGTCAGGGGGTCGTCGATCTGGCCGCCCACCCCGATCGCCGCCGCGGCGTCGGCACTGATCGGCTTGCCGCACAACCAGTCGTAGGCGGCCTCGGAGTAGCCGGGCCTGATCAGGTACGACAGCGCCCGCTGGAACCGCGGCGCGTCGCCCGCCACGGCGGCGATCTCCTTGGCCTGCTCCTCCAGCACCTCCCCGGACTCGACCTGGTCGGCGCCGATCAGCTCCGCCGGCTCGCCCTCGGCGGCGACCAGGTCACCCGCCGTTCTGGCGGCCAGGTCGCCCTCGATCGTGTTCAGGTAGCTCAGGCTCAGGTCGGCCAGCAGCGGCTGCGGCAGCTGGGAGACCAGGCGGCGGTAGGCCGCGACGAAGTCGTCCTCCTGGAAGCGCAGGTAGACCTGGACCGCCTCGGGGTTCGCGCCGTGGACGAACGCCATCATGTGGCGGGCGGCATGCGTCTTGCCGATGCCGTGGGCGCCGTACAGGCAGCTGAGCCCGCCGTCGCGCGGGAAGCCGTCGAGGTACGCCCTGGCCGCCCGCAGGGCCCCGCGCACGCCCGGGAGGATCGCGGTGGGGGTGAGGCGCGACCAGTCGCTCAGGAAGCTGGGCAGGGAGGTCTCCTCCGCGCTGGAGGTGCCCCGGGCCGGGAAGGGATTGCGGCGGGGGTAGTCAGCCATGGGTGCCTCCAAGCCCGTTCCATCTCTCGCCCTGCCAGATCCTGAGCCGCAGCCAGTTCTCGGGCATGTGCAGGTCGGCCGTCGGCCACGGGTCGTCCTTCTCGTACTCTCTGAGGCGGAACTCGAGCAGCAGCTCCAGGCGCCGCATGGCCTGGCCCACGGTGTACGTGCGGCCGCTCAGCGCGCCCCTGAGCCCCTCCTCGTGGAAGGGCGGGGGCGGCCGGCCGTTCCACCGGCGGCGGGCCAGCTCGGTGATCTGCTCCGGGGTCAGGGCGCCCAGGTCCACGATGTGCCCCCGCGCGGCGAACCGCTCCCGGTCGGCCATGGTCAGCCGGGCGGTGTTCGCGTGGTCGTAGGCGTCCACGACGAAGACGACGACCGTGCTCGTGCTCTCGAACACCTTCATGGCCAGCCAGATCAGCTTGCCGGCCGGCACACCCTCGTACCGGACGCCGAAGCCGACGTTCGCGGCGGCGAACGTGGCACCGGCGAAGCCGGCGAGTTCCTGCAGGTCGTACTCGTTCATCGGGTCGGTGCTGCTGCGCCGGCTGAGCTCGGTGAAGCGGGCGCGGAGCTCGTCAGGGATCTTGATCGCGCACTCGTTCATCTTGTTGCGCAGGTCGAGCAGCGTGGAGCACATCTGCGCGTACGCGTCGTGCGTCATGTCCTCGGGCTCGGCGTAATGGGTGACGAACGTGTAGCCGGGCTTGTCGCAGGCGTCGCGGTAGAGGCGCATCACGTGGTTGGCCAGCGAGGTCCGGCCGCTCTTGCCCACCCCGGTGATCAGGAAGAAGGCGGGCCGCTTCCTGGCGACCGCCCGCTCGACGGCCTCTTCGATCGCCGACATGCGGATGCCGGCCAGCTCGAGCAGCATCTCGCGATCCGAGTCGCAGGAGACGGCGTCCAGGGGCCCGACGGCGTAGGGGTTGCCTTGCAGGCCGTAGAGCTCGTAGCGGGCGTCGGCGGGGTGCATCTCACCCGCCGATCATGGTCAGGTAGTCGGGCAGCTCGGCGGCGGCCGGCTCGAACGCCGAGCCGGCGAACAGCGGCGCGAGGAAGCCGTGTCTGCCGTGGTAGGCCTTCGTCAAGCCCTGGATCTCCTCGGCCCGCGCGCCGAAGCGCAGCTGGAATCCCCTGAGCGCGTCGGTCGCCAGCTTGTCCTGGTAGACCAGCTCCAGTGCCACCAGCAGCGCCGGCTGCCGCACGACGTCCATGAACAGCTCGGGGCTCTGCACGCGCAGCACCACCAGGCGCACGACGAGGTCGGGCTGTAATCCGGCCAGGCTCGGCGTGCCCTCGATGATGGCCTCCGTCACCCGCAGCAGGTTGAGCACGCGTTTGATCTTCCGCGGGTTCGGCGCGACGATCCGCTCCAGCGTCGCGACGTGCCTGCCCGCGAGATCGCCCAGCAGCGAGCCGCGGATGAAGTCGCCCACCTCCGCCGATCCGATCGGGTAGAGGTGCAGCGGCAGCTGGATCATCTTGTCGAGGTAGTCGTCGGCGATGACGGCGTGATCGGGGAAGTCGAACGGCTTGTACTTCACCGACACCCCGCGGTCGACCACGTCCTTGGACAGCGCGATCAGCACGAAGACGTTCTTGAGGTCGAGGAAGAGCTTGATCGACTCGAGCACGTCGATGATCTGGTCGGGCTCGCACCTGTCGAGGTCGTCAACGAAGAAGATGATTTTTCGGCCCTTTTCGGCCAGGCGGTCGGCCTCTTCCTGCAGGAGCCCGCGCAGGCGGCCGGTCTGGCTGTCGACCTGGCCGCGGATCTCGGCGTACTGCTGGGCAAGCTTGCCGATCTTCTCCACGCTCGCGGAGCCCACGTTGATCCGCTTCAGCAGCTCGTCGGCGGCGAGGTTCAGCATGATGACGCCGAGCCGCTTGACGCTGTCGGCGAAGCGGTGCGCGGGGTCCTGGTCCAGCGCCGTGTGCAAGGCATTCAGGAGGGGGAGGAGCATCTCGGGCTCGCGGCGGTGCACCCAGGGGTTGAAATGCACGCGTACGAACTCCGCGCCGTGCCGGTCGAGGAGCCGCTGGTCGACCATTTGCAGCAGGGTCGACTTCCCGCTTCCCCACGCGCCGAAAACGCCGATGGTGAAAGGCGTCTGGGTGCGGGGATTGGTAATGACCGAAACCAGCGGGTCGACGTATCGCCGAAACTGCAGCAGATCCCCACGCCAATCCACCGGCGCGTCCGAGAGCATTGCGATATCGGCCATGATTCCCCCTAGTAAGAGGATGCATCGTCCGCACCGCCGAATATCACGGGTTATTGAACTGTGATATCGCCTTTCGCGTCGAGGTATGCGTCGACCTCGGCCAGGTAGGCGTCCTTGAGATGCCTGGGCAGCCAGGTGATCTCGAAGGCGTTCCGTTCGAGCTGGGCCAGCTCCGCACGGGTGAGCCGGAGCGCCTCCTGGAGCGCTTCGAGGTTCTCCCCGACGTAGCCGGCGAAATAGGCGGGGTCGTCGGAGTTGATCGTCACCCGGACGCCCAGGTCCATCAGCTTGCGGATGCCCTCGGCCTTCATCGAGTCGGTGACGTAGCCGTTGGAGATCGGGCAGCAGGTGAGCCCCATGCCCCGCTCCAGCACCACCGCGACCAGCCGCTGGTCCTCCAGGATGTTGACGCCGTGGTCGATGCGGTTGACGCCGATGTCCTCCACGGCCTGGCGGATGTGCTCGACCGAGTCGTCCTGGTCGACATCGCAGTGCATGGTGAGGAGATAGCCCTCCTGCCTGGCGCGCTCGTAGACCGCTGCGAACTTGGCCGGCGGGTTGCCCTTCTCGTCGGAGTCGAGCCCCACGCCCACGATCCACTCCTTGTACGGCAGCGACTCCAGCAGCGTCGCCATCGCGTACTCGGCCTGGAAGTCGCGCAGGAAGCACATGATGAGCTGGGCCCGCACCCCGAGCCGCGCCTCGGCGTCCATCAGCGCCCGCCGCAGGCCCCTGATCACCACGTCGAACGGCACGCCGCGCGAGGTGTGGGCCTGCGGGTCGAAGAAGATCTCGGCGTAGCGGACGTTCTGCTCGGCGGCCTTGCGCAAATAGGCCATGGCCAGGTCGTAGAAGTCGGGCTCGGTGCGCAGCACCTGCATGCCCTCGTAGTAGATCCGGAGAAAGGACGGCAGGTCGTCGAAGTCGTAGGCGGCCCGCATCGCCTCGACGGAGGTGTACGGCAGCTCCAGGCCGTTGCGCTCGGCCAGCTCGAACTTGAGCTCCGGCTCCAGCGTGCCCTCGATGTGCAGGTGCAGCTCGCACTTGGGGAGTCCCGCGATGAAGTCCTTCACCCGCCCAAGCCTAGAAGATCCAGGCCCGGCCTAGAAGACGATGGCGAGACCGACCGCGAACAGGAGCCCGTACGCCATCTGCAGCTTGCCCGTCTGCTGCAGCACCGCGATCAGCGCCGGGCCCACCGCCTTGGCCCGCACGGTCCTGATCGCGGGGATCGCCAGGGGCACGGCCAGCAGGGTGAGCGCTGCCCACGGCGTGAGCGGGATCATGGCCAGCGCCACCACGAACGGCACCACCTGGCAGGCCACATAGAGCGTACGGGTGCGCTCGGCCCCCAGCATCACGGCCAGCGTGCGCTTGCCCGCCTGGCCGTCCGTCCCGACGTCACGCAGGTTGTTGACCACGAGCATCGAGCACGAGAGCAGCCCGACCGGGATCGAGGCGAAGAACGCGGGCCAGCTCAGCGACTCCGTCTGCACGTACGCCGTGCCCACCACGGGCACGACGCCGAAGAACACGAACACGGCCAGCTCGCCCAGCCCGCGGTAGCCGTACGGGCGCTTGCCGCCCGTGTAGAACCAGCCGGCGGCGATGCACGCGGCGCCCACCAGCAGGATCCACCACGCCTGCGTGACGACGACCAGCACCAGCCCCAGCACCGCCGCGACCGCGAAAGAGCCCAGCGCGGCGATCAGCACCTGGCGCGGCGCGGCCGCGCGCGAGCCCACCAGCCGCATCGGGCCGACCCGCTGGTCGTCGGTGCCGCGGATGCCGTCGCTGTAGTCATTGGCGTAGTTGACGCCGATCTGCAGCGAAAGCGCCACGAACAGTGCCAGGACCGCCCGCCACCACACGAATCCGCCTTGCCCGATCGCCACTCCGGTGCCCACCATGACAGGCACGACGGCGTTCGGGAGGGTACGCGGGCGTGCGCCGGCGATCCACTGGGCGGGGGTTGCCATATGTGTCTAGTCCTCTAGCTGATGTCCGTGGTGAGCCTGACCATCCTGATCGGGCGGCCCATGTCCAGCACGCGCTCGGCCATGTCCTCGCCCCAGCCCGCTGACTCCAGGAAGCCGAGCACCGCGTAGTTGTCGGCGAACACCCAGGTGACGATCTGCCGGAAGCCGTCCTCGCGCAGGTAGTCGACGGTCGCGTTGAGCAGCCGGCTGCCGTGGCCCCTTCGCACGAAATCGGGGTCGACCAGCAGCGTCAGCATCTCGGCCACCACGGTGGGGTCCAGGTCGGGATCCTCGGCGGGAGCGTGCGAGGCCAGCCCCACCACGCGCTCGCCGCCCCGGGGGGTGGTCAGGGCGGCGCTCCCGCCCGCGCCGAGGGCGGGAAAGCCCTCGGTGTCGAGGATGGTCTCCACCGCCACCAGGACACGGTGCCTGGCGGTGGGCGGGGCGACGATCGCCTCGTCCCACTGGCGGAGCCACATCTTCTCGGCTGCCGGGCCGGTCATCTGCTCGAGTGGGCCTTCGGGGAGGAAATCCCGATAGCCGTAGCGCCAGGCGCGGATCTGACAATTCGCAACCTGGAGCACATCCTCGCGCCGGGCCGCCCGGACGCCTACGTCTGCCATCTCGGCCCGCTCCTTCGCCTGCCGTTCGTGCCACAAGGCACGAGTTACACCGTATCGGTGTTTGGCCCTTGGAGACGACGCGAACCCCTCTTCCTCGGCGATCTCTGGCAAGACGCGGCGTGTCGACAACGGGACCTCAGCCATGTCTGGGCGAGTCGCCCAGCTTTGAGACCTCGGCCAACGTCTGGGCGAGTCGCTTGGCTACGAGACCTCGGCCAACGTCTGGGCGAGCCGCTTGGCTGTGAGACCTCGGCCAGCGTCCGCGCGCGTCGCCCGGCTATGAGACCTCAGCCAACGTCTGGGCCAGTCGCCGCACTCCTTCATGCAGCTCCGCCTGGTGGGCGGCGGCCATGTGCGTCATCCGGATCCTGGGCCCCGGCGGCTCGGACGGGTAGTACATCCTGCCGGGGCTCACCAGCACCCCGTTCCGCCTGGCGGCCTCGACCAGCGCGTTCTCGTCGACCTCGGCGGGCAGCCGGACCCACAGGTGCATCCCGCCGATGGGCAGCAGATGCACCTCCGCCTGCGGCATGCGGGTGGCGAGAGCGGTCGCGAGCGCGTCGCGCCTGGTCCTGATCTCGGCGTGCACGGCCGTCAGATGCCGCGGCCAGGCCGGCGACCCCACGAACTCCAGCGCCGTCTCCTGCAGCGGCCGCGCCACGAAGAACGACTCCACGAGCTGGCTCGCCCGCAGCCGGTGGGCGGCGGGCCCTCTGGCGATGACCGCCGCCACCCGCATGCTCGGCGACAGGATCTTCGTCAACGACTTCACGTGGACGACGGTGCCGTGCTGATCCATGGACGCCAGGGAAGGAGGCGCCTGCTCGGTCAGATAACGGGCGAAGTCATCCTCGATCACGAACGCCCCCGCCGCCCTGGCGACCTGCAGCACCTGCTCCCTGCGCGCCACCGGCAGAGTGGCACCCGTCGGGTTGTGCAGCGTGGGCTGGCAGAAGAAGACCCGTGCGCCGGTGACGGCGAACGCCTCGGCCAGCAGCTCCGGACGTACGCCGTCCCTGTCCATGGGGACGGCCGTGGCCCGCAGCCCGGCCGCCTTGGCCGCCGAGAGCGCCCCCGGATAGGTGGGCGTCTCGACCAGCACCGGCGTGCCCGGGGCGCCCAGAGCCCTGAAGGCATGCGTGAGCGCCGCCTGCCCGCCGCTCACGATCAACGCGTCGGCCGCGGTCACGTCACCCCCTGCCTGCCTCGCGAACCACCGCCGCAGCTCTTGCAGGCCCGCCAGCGGCGGCATGGCCCAGGCGTCCGGCCTGCGCACGGCGCGTGCCGCGGCGGCGGCCAGCTGCTTGTCCGGCCGCAGCCCCGCCGGCAGATATCCGCCGGTCAGCGGCACCACCCCGTCGGCCGCCCCCGCGAGCAGCGACGCCACGGGCTCTCCGTCCACGACCCGGTCCCCGAGCGCCACGGTCTGCCAGGAGAGGTCGGCAGCCTCCCTTCCACCGGTGACCTGCGGCGTCACGAACACCCCGCTGCCGGGCTTCGCGACCACCCGGCCCTCGGCGGCCAGCTGCCCGATGGCCCGCGACACGGTGACGGGGCTGACGTTGTGCCGCCGCATGATCTCCCGGCTGGACGGCAGCCGCGCCCCAGGACCGAGCCGTACGGCCTCCTCGCGCAGCACCGTCGCTATCTGGGCGATACTGCTATCGTTGTTCATGAAAAGTCAGAATAGCGCTACTCTCGTGGACGGAGTAGCACTCCCCCGGGCGGAGGGGCGTGCCCGTCAGGGCACGGCCCTGGCCTTCCTGGGCGTCCTGGCGTTCTCCGGCTCCTTGCCGGCCACCGTCTATGCCATGCAAGGCGTCAACCCGTGGCTGGTCGCGATAGGCCGGGCAGCCGTGGCCGGAGCGGTGGCAGTGGCCTGCCTGAAAGTCACCAAGAACCGACTGATCCCCCCGAAGCATGAGTGGCCGGCGTACGCCCTGATCTCCCTGGGCGTCGTCTTCGGCTTCCCCGTCTTCAGTGGCCTGGCCCTTGCCATGGGTGCGAGCACCGCACACTCCGCGGTGGTGATCGCGCTCCTCCCGGCAGCCACCGCCGTCTGCGCGGTCCTGAAGGCGGCCGAACGCCCCCGCCCCCTCTTCTGGGTGGCCTGCGCGGCAGGCGCGATCGCCATAACCGCTTTCACCCTCACCCAGCATCAGGCAAAGGCCACCTGGCCCGATCTGCTCCTGGTCGGCGCCGTGATCTCGGCGGCCATCGGCTACACGGAAGGCGGCCGCCTGTCCAGGGAGACCCCGGGCTGGCAGGTGATCTCCCGCGCCCTCGTCTTCTCCCTCCCCCTGACGGTCCCCATGGCCACGGCAATAGCCATCGCCACCCCAGTCAATCCCACCCCACAGGCGATAGCGGGCTTCGCGTACGTATCACTCATCTCGATGTTCCTGGGCTTCTTCCCCTGGTACGCGGGCCTGGCAAAGGGCGGCATCGCCAGGGCGGGCCAGACCCAGCTCACCCAGCCCCTACTCAACCTCCTGTGGGCCTGGGTCCTGCTGGGCGAGCGATTCGGGCCGGCCACGGTGGTCGCGGCCCTGGCCGTGCTCGTTTGCGTGGCCATCACCCAGCGCGCCCGTACTTGAAAGCCGTGACGCCGCCCAGCAGGATGAGAGAGGAGGTGTCACAACCATGGCGGACCTCACGATCCCAGAGGGCGGCTTCTGGCCTGCGCCGGAGATCCCGCAGCCGAACATCTATCCCATGGAATGGCGGGTCGAGACCGAGAAACTCGCCGCCATCTACGAAAAGTCCAAACGCATGGTCTGGAACCCGGCCGACCTGCCCTGGGACGGCCTGGACCCGGACGACTTCACCCGGGAACAGCGCCTGGGCATCATGTACTGGTTCGCGGTCCTGGCGAACTTCGACGCGTCGGGACCGGCCGTGTTCGCCCGCGCCACAATCCAGGCCTTCGAGAAGCACGAAGAGGACCCGGTCAGGAAGTGCTTCTTCTCGATCACCCGTGACGAGATGAACCACGAGGAGTGCTGCCAGCGCACCATCGCCAAACTCTGGCCAGGCGGCCCGCTCAACTGGACCCCTTCCGACGACCTCGAATCGGCCGCCCGCAACAACATCGGCTGGCTCTACCACAACGGCGGCCGCTACTGGAACGGCTACAACTCGGCCGTCGGCAAATATTCGCTGCCGGTCCTGTTCACCAGTTTCATGATGGGGGAGATGGCCGCCTCGACGCTCTTCAGGGGCATGGCCTCCGGCACCCGGCATCCCGTCTTCGGCGAGATGTTCCAGCGAATAGGGCGCGACGAGTCCCGCCATCTCCAGATCTGCATGACGATCCTGGAGAACGAATGGCCCGGGCTCACCGACGACACCCGTACCCTCATCACCCGGCAGCTCAGAGCCGGCTTCGTCTTCCTCAGCATGATCCTCTGGGAGCCGCCGGAAGGCTTCTGGGATCTCCCGCCGTACTTCCTGCCCAACCACCGCGTCCTCATGGACCACGCCAGGCAGGCGGGCCTCGGCGTCCTGTCGTACGAGGAACAGGCGGAGAACTGGCGCGTGGCCATGGCCAGGATCCGCGCGATCGTGGAGCGCTGGGGCATCGCCTTCCCCGCCATTCCGGAGCTGGACCTGGAAGGCGTGCAGGTGGACTTCATCGACCCGGAGGACATTATTCCGGTCTTCTAACATGCACACCATGTGGCCTCGCATGGACGGAATGAGAGTGATGGAGTTCGGCACGCCCGGCGAACTCCGTATCTGGCTGACCGGGCTGGTGCTGTCAGGCGAGAAAACGGCCACGGCCGGGCTCCTGCCGCTCGACTACCACGCCGAGGGCGAGGAGGTGGAGCACGTCGGCGAGCGCCTGGCCGTCGCGGACAACGCGGGCGCGAAGGCGGCGGAAATAGAAATAACCAGGGTGGAGCTGACGCCGTTCGCGGAGGTCGCCTGGGAATTCGCCCAGGCGGAAGGCGAGGGCTACCGCTCGGTGGAGCACTGGCGCGAAACCCACCGCCGCTACTGGGCCGGGCAGGGCTACGAGGTGGCGGACTCGACGACGGTGGTCTGCCTGTGGTTCCGCCTGGTCGGTCAGGAAGGGGGGCGGCGGTCCTCGGGCGAGACGTAGCTGCCGCGGTGCGGAATGGTGAAGACCCACCCCTGCTCACGGAGCAGCGCTATGGCCCGCCGTACGGTCTCACGTGCGGCGCCGTACTGGCGCACCAGCGTGACCTCACTCGGAAGCGGGCGTTGCGCAGGCAGCTCACCCGCCTCGATGCGCTTGCGGATCAGCTCGGCGATCTGCCGGTACAACGGAACCTGGTCGGCCTCTGCCGCACCGGGAGCGCTCACGAACGTGCCCCCGCCTTGGCGCGTGTGGACCAGCCCTTGATTGCGTAGCACGCGAATCGCCCTGCGCGCGGTCGTGCGCGCAACACGGAACTCCCGCTGGATCCCTGCCTCGCTGATCAGGACATCTCCCGGGGAGAGCCCCTCAATTATGCGTGCCTTGAGGACTTCGCTGATCTGAACATAGAGGTAGGTGCCACCCGAGCGATCCAGCACCCCTCAAGGATATCCAAGCTCACGGTCAAAGGAAGAGCCATTAAGCGCCCTTATTTGCAGGCCACTTTTCGGGCTCATTCACATATGTTCCCCTATGTGGGACGGTGAACACCCAACCCTGCTCCCTCAGATGTGCTACGGCCTTCCGGACCGTGACCTTGGCGACTCCGTGTCGCAGCATCAAAGTCTTCTCGCTCGAGATCGAGCGCCTCGGCCGGAGCTCGCCACGCCTGATTCTTGCAGCGATATCATCGGCGATTTCCAGATAAAGGGCCTTCGTCTGCCTTATCCGTGGAACACCCATGGGCCCGACATATGTGCCTTCGCCTTGAACGGTGTGAACGAGTCGACGCTCGCGCAGTTCTCGAACCACATTGCGTGCGGTCGATCTCGCGACGCCGAACGTCGCTTCCATGGCCGCCTCGCTCGGCACGGCCTCGCCGGTTCGCAATCGCCCACCGTTGATCTGCTCTTGAATCGCGTCGGCGATCTGCACGTAGATTGGGACAGGCCCGTAACGGTCGAGCATGCTCATAGAGTAGACGTCTGGATACAAGCAGTCGAGGAGAGTCAGACCTGGGGCCACGACTCCTTCGGTGACACGTAACTGCCCCGCTGCGCGACAGTGTAGATCCATCCTTGCTCCCTGAGGAGCGCCATGGCCCGCCGCACCGTCTCCCGGGCCACGCTGTACTGCTCCACCAGTGCTGACTCGCCCGGTATAGGCCGTCGCGGCGAGAACTGTCCCGCCTTGATCTGCTCGGCGATGTCCGTCGCGATCTGCTGGTACAGCGGGACTTTCCGCTGCTTGCGAGGGGCTTCGTCTGGTCCGCCGACAAAGGCCCCTTCGCCCTGAACGGTGTAGATGAGCCCTTCCTCGCGCAGCACGTGAACCGCCCGCCTGGCGGTGGTCCTCGCGACTCCGAACTCCTGCTGAATGTCCGCCTCGCTCGGGACGGGGTGTCCAGACGCGAGTCCAGAGACTCGCTCCCGAAGGATCTTGGCGATCTGGAGGTAGATGTGAGTGTCTCCGTCGTAGTCGAGCACGCCTGCAACTTAGACCAACAGGTGCAAGAACGCCCATATCGTTCTGTCTCTTTAGACAGAGTCCTCTTTCTTGATAGACGGGAGGAGACGACTAGACGTATCGTTCAGGCCATGACCAAATCTCTTGGGCTGCCCTGCTGCCACCTAGCACCCCACGTGCCGGATCCCCGTCCCGGTCACCTGACCATGAGCTGGATCCCCGCGCGGCTGCTCGCCGAACGCGTACGGGTCCGGGATTACACCTGTGCTTGCGCGCCGACGTGCTACGAGCTGTGTCAGAGCGGCGGTGAGTACTTCATTCGCAGGTCTCGCCGTATTGATGAAGAGGTGGTGATAGAGGAAACCCACCGGACCATTTACGCGAAAGCGCTGGTCGCCTGGACGAGATTGCTGGATGGGACGTCATGTTGATCGCAAATTTGCCGTCATTGCCGGATTTCGGCTTCTTCCACAAGCGGACACGGCCGACAGTCCCGTTCGTCTCCCAGCGGCGGGCACCAATGTTAGCTGTGTCTTTGCTGCCGCTCCCGTTCACTCGCCTCGGAGGTCTTGAGTACCTTCAGCACCTCTAACAGGGCAGGCTGGTCCAGCGCCATCGTGTGCTTCTCCTCTGCGTGTCACTTGGCGGTCTCACACAGAGACTCACGCAGTGGCCCGCTGTCGTTGAAGGCGACGCGCCATTCGAGGCCGGTTCTACACCACTCGACGGGACGTAACCATCGCCGGCGGGCGTGTCTGCCGCCCTCCGCGCCGGGTGGCCTTCCGCGCGGGGACACGTACAAGCCGGGGGTGCGCTCGTTGGGGGCAGCGCCGATCACTGCGGTCAGCTCCGCCTCGATGAGGCTTGGTAGATGGTCTCGGCTGCTTGCTGGATCCGTTCGCTCGGAGTTCTTCAGTACCGTCAGGATCTCTAACAGGGCAGACTGGTCCAGGGCCATCGTGTGCTTCTCCTCTGCGTGTCACTTGGCGGTTTCACACAGAGACTCAGACGATGGCTCCCGGTCGTTGAAGGCGACCCGCCGTTCAAGGTCGGATCTACACCACTCGACGGGACCTAACCCCCTGTTAAGGGTGGGAGCGAGGGCACGCGCCGCTTCGCTCTTGCATCACCGCGGACCTGTGGAGGGTGAGAGTAGACGGGTGTCCGGTCCGCGCTTGGCCGCCGAGCGCGCGAACCGGACACCCCAGGTGATGGCACGCGAGCGTGCCATCGGGGGCGCACCTGCGTGACCCCGGGCGACGCGCCTGCCCATAGCCCGGTGAGGGGCGATGGGCTTCGCCCGGGATCGGTGCGTACGACGGGCATGATCTCGCGCCCTCCGGAGGCGCGGGGCCATGCCACGGCGAGCAATGGCCGGCTGACGTCCGTAACGGCCTACCCGCGGTTATTAGATTCTCATGGCCGTCACTTGGAAAACCGCTGTTCGGCGCTATACACAGGATGATTCCCTTTGGTATCCGGTGGGTCCATGCTCCCAAGTGGAATCGATTTATGTAGGGATTCGCCGCCAAGCAGCATCCGTGATGATCAGGTGATCGAGCAGGCGCAGGCCGACTGTCTCGGCGGCCTGGACGAGATGGGCCGTGGCCTCCAGGTCGGCCGGGCTGGGGTCGAGGGAGCCGCCCGGATGGTTGTGGGCAAGGCCGAACATCGCGCCGCCCGAGGTGAGCACTTCCGTGATCACCTCCCGGATCGGCACTGGCGTGTGGTCGGACGCGCCTTCGGTGAGGATCGAGTGCTTCAGCACTCTGCCGCGGGTGTCGCACACCACCATGACGAGCCGCTCCTGCCTGCGGCCGCGCAGCAGCGGCGCGCAGTGGTTGGCGAGGTCGGACGTGCTGGTGATCCGCTCGCGCTCCGGCCATGCGTCCGCGCGACGTACGAGATGAAAGGCCGCGGCCACTCTGGCGGCCTTGGCGGGACCCACCCCGGGCACGGCGAGTAACCGATGCGGGTCCGAACGGCGGAGGCCGTCGAGATCCCCGCAATGCTTGATCACCTGGCTGGCCAGGTCCAGCGCGCTCGACCCGCGAAACCCCGAGCCGAGCAGCACGGCCAGCAGCTCACGGTCTGCCAGCGCGGCGGCGCCGCTGGCCATGAGCCGTTCGCGCGGCCGGTCGCTCTTGGACAGGTCTTTGACTCGCATCGGCAACCTCCGCACCCGTTGTATCAACGCGCACTGACAATCTCTGACCTGGGCGTTTGCGATCATCCTTTCGTTGTCGTGCGTGCGGAATGTCGTGGAAGGTCAGCTTGGCGGGCGGTTGGCCTCGGCGATCACAGCGGAGGTCGGCCGTGCCGTCTCCGTGGCGATCTCGTACGTGACAGCGTCCGCCCATTCTCCAGCCACCACCTGATCGCCTGCACGGGCATCCCGCCCAGCCGCGTCCACACCAGGCCGCCCCACGTGGAGAGCGCCACCTTCGCGACGATCGGCGCCCGCCTGCTCGACGGCACGTTGCCCGATCCGATCAGCCGCCGGTACGGCTTCGATGACGCTGTCCGGGCTTTTCAGGTTCGTGGGTATGCGGCATTGCGGGAAATTTCGCCGTCTCGATGGCGTGCTTGGTGGACCGATCGTGCTGGTCTGGGACAACGTCCGTATCCACATCACCGCACCCTGCGCGAGTTCTGCGCCGCGAGCGCCGGCTGCTTCACGGTGTTCCAGCTGCCCACCCGGATCTGAACCCGTAGGAAGGCGCGGGATCCCTGGCCAAGCGGGACCGGGGTAACCTCGCCGCCGCAGACCTGTGTCAGGTCACGCGAGCCGTGAAGCGCAAGCTCAAGATGCTGCAATATCGGCCGCAGTTGATCGATGGCTGCCTCAACGACGCCTGCTGGTTCTCGACGGCTGACCGGCGTTCATTCACATGGAGTGGTCGCTTGCTGCGCGAGTGACCTGGCCGGGTGTGCGGCAACGACCATGACGATGACGGAGGTGAGGGCGATGGCGGCGCCGACGTAGAGCGGCGCGGCATAGCCGAGGCCCGCGGTGATGGCCAGGCCCCCGAGCCAGGCGCCAAGCGCGTTGCCGATGTTGGACGCGGACACGTTGGCGCTGGCGGCCAGCGCTGCCCCTTGCGCGAAGTCGGTGACGCGAGTGATCATGCCCGGCACGCTGGCAAACCCGAACAGCCCCATCAGAAACACCAGTATCACGGACGCGGTGGCGCTGCCGGCCAGCAGGCCGAACACGGCCAGGGTGATGGTGAGTCCGAGCAGGGCGAGGACCAGGGCGCGGTCACGGTCACGGTCGGCCGCTCGCCCGCCGATCAGGTTCCCGACGACCAGACCGACGCCGTAGACCATCAGCAACCAGGCGACATCCGCTGAGGAGAAGCCGCTGACCTCGGTGAAGGTGTAGGCGATGTAGCTGAACGCACCGAACATCCCGCCATAGCTGAGCGCGGTGGCCGTCAGAGTCAGCCAGACCTGCCAAGACCGGAACGCACGGAACTGCTCCCGCAAGCCGCTGGGCGGTACCGGATCGGAGCGGCCCGTCACTGTCGGCGGTGGCGTCTCTCCCGCCCAGCCGGGGACGAGAGCGACGATTCCCACCAGCGCGAGCACGCCGATTCCGGTGACTGCCCAGAAGGCCGCTCTCCAGCCCCAGTGTTCACCGACCAGCGCGCCGAACGGCACGCCCAGCACATTGGCAACCGTCAGTCCGGCGAACATGATCGCCACCGCGCGGGACTTCTTCTCCGGCGCGACGAGACTGCGAGCGACCAGCGAGCCGATGCCGAAGAACGAACCGTGGCACAACGCCGCGACGATCCGCCCGAGCAGCATCACCGGATAGTTCGGCGCGATAGCGGACAACAGGTTGCCGATGACGAACAACGCCACCAGGCCGACCAGGATCCCCTTGCGGGGCAGCCGCGCCGTCGCCGCGGTCAGCGCGATCGCGCCGATCGCGACACTCAACGCGTACCCGGAGATCAGCCACCCCGCTGCCGCCTCGGACACCGCTAAACTCGACGCCACCTGCGGCAGCAGCCCGGCGATCAAAAACTCGGTCAGACCGATGCCGAAACCGCCGAGTGCCAGCGCGATAAGTCCACCCGGCATCCGTCGCTCTCCAATCGAGTCACGGGGTACGGCACTTTCTGCCACGGCGTGTGGTTGCCCGGATACCGAACCGCACGCGGTGTGGCCCGATGCCGGACCGCGCGGCACTGAGGCCCCACTATGCCACCACGGGTGGGAAGACTTCGTACGGCTGTCCGTCGCCTTGTGCTGCCCGCGCGCTCCCATGTCTCCCGTGCGGCCCCAGCCGAAAGCCTGCAAGACGAACGGCCCCGACATCACCCAGTCGAGTTCAGTAGCGGGAGCCCCGGCCCCAGGCCCGCACGCCAGGTAGAGGGCTTCTGGCAGAAACCGTGTCCGGGTGTGCCCTCGAATGTTGTTGAGAGCTGTCTACCGCTGCGCCGCTGGACAGTGGGTCTGGGGCTTCCTGGGCGATGTCGCCCGCCGTACGGGTGCCGCGGCCGACTACATCACTGCCATACTGCCGCTCTGAGCGAAGCCTCCACCGCCCCTTGATCTCGTCACGACCGGCGCCCGGCCGAGGGTCGGTGTCATCGCCCTGCGGGCGCTCCAGCATGTCGTACGTCTGCAGCCGGGCGAAGATCTGATCGTCGTCGGGGTCGGCGGCGGCGGCGCGGGAGCATAGCGAACCAGTTGGGCCAGGCCACGGGCACCAAGGTCACTGCCGTCGCCAGGCGCCGCGAACTTCGCGTTCCATCGCGAACTCGGCGCCACCCGCCTGATCGCCTACACGGCTCGCCGCGGGGCCGGGCGGTGGTCACGGCAACTTGGAAGCGTTCGGCAGCACGCCGCCATGGCCCGCCCTATCCACCCGCGACACGGTGGGGCAGGCGCAGACGCCCGAGTTCGGTCAGCGGCGCGTTACGGCGGACTGAGGGCCTTTCTGGTTGGCGGGTAGATGTCGCAATCCACACCAAACCGAAGACCCTCACCCCTTCACAAGATCATCGAGGTTATAGCTAGACGGGCATGCTGTACGTGACTCTGAAACGGTCACCCGGGATGACGATGTCGCTCGTTTCGACGGGGCGGTCGCCGGCCCAGTGGGTGCGTTCGATGTGCAGCACGTGGACGCCGGCCGCCAGATCAAGGGCATCACTCTCCGCCGGGCGGGGAACGCGGGTGTGCACGCTCTCGACGACCTCGGTGACCTTTACGCCGTGTGCGTACATCCTCGCCACCAGGCTCCGCCGCTCCTCCTCCGAATGGGGGGCGAACTCCAGTGGCTCGTACGAGGTGGCGAGCTGCAGCGGTCTGCCCTCGCCACGAAAGATGAAGTGCGTCTTGGTCAGCGTGGTCGACTCGCTGAGGCGCAGGCGCCTGGCGATGTCGGGTCCTGCTTCCGTCGGCTCGCTATGCCAGTCCCACGTCACGCGTCTGCCCTGAGACTGCAGATCGGCCGCGAACGGGGCAGGATGATCGAGAAAGCGCCATCGGTAGAGCGATGTCAGGTCGGGGCGCTCTCTGACGTAATGACCCGAGCCCACGCGGCCGATGATGAGGCCTTCGCCCGCGAGCACGCGTAGCGCGTGCCGGGCTGCGGTCTCGCCGACCTGGTACTTACGAGTCAGCTGCGCCCGCGATGGGATCGGCGCGCCGGGGGGAAGGGCGCCGTCGGTGATCTGCCGCCGAATGTCTTCGACGACACGCAGGTAGACCGGATCTGAGGTGGCCACTAGTCCATCCCTGGGGGTTCGTGTGAGGCGTTGCCCCATGTTGCCGTATTCGGCAGGTAACCGACCGTCATCGATGGGCGTTGGAGCCCCAACTTTGCGATGGTGGAAAATTATCGGAGAAACCCTGTAACGCCGGTGTAAGAGGTGCCGATTCTCCGATAGAGGTCGTCGATGTGTGTACCCCCGAGCACATATCGGCGACCTCTTCCAATGTGGGCGGTTTGGGGCTGCGGTGGTCCGCGAGCTGCCTGTATGGCCTGGTCGGGCGGTGGTTCCTGATCGGGAACGGCGAGTCCTGCGAAGCAACCACCCGACCTTGAGGCCGCTGGCCCACTGAACTGCCGCTTGTCGGTCGGGCCCGCTATCCGCTCTGGCCCGGTGTCCGTTCTGGTCCGCTATCCACCTGGCGCGGTGTCCGCTCGGGCGCGTCGTCCGCTTGGGTTCGCTGTTGGGTCGGGCTGCCTTTACCCGACTACCCGACGCCTGACTACCCGGCTCCCGACCCGAGTCTGGTCGACAGAGGGCCGCACGCCAGTGGTCCCCCAATACGGCCGCAGAGTGGCCGTACGCCAGTGGTCCCCCAATACAGCCGCAGAGTGGCCGTACTCCGGAGAGCCACTTTCTCCTAAGTTGTGGCATCGACCACACATCAGGACAGCTCCTTGAGCCGTCGAGCCGCACCACCCCCCACCGGTGCTCATTCAGGTGCACAAGCAAGAGGAAACTTCATTGATCGACATCGGCAAGCTCCTTCCCTCCGACCGAGACGTTTGGGAGGGCTTGTTCCGCGCGTACATCGACTTCTATCAGCGAGTCGAGCCGGACGAGATGTACGACCGCGCATGGCACGAGTTCCAAGCGGGCACCCGCGTCCACGCCTTCGGCGCGAAGCTGGACGGCAAGCTCGTTGGCATCACCCACTTCTTCACCCACGCGAACACCTCCGCTCCCGACACCGACGTGTGCTACCTCCAGGACCTGTTCACCGCTCCCGAGGCCCGAGGCAGAGGCGTGGCCCGCGCATTGATCGAGGCCGTGACCGACTGGGCCCGTGAACGCGGCTGCTCCCGCGTGTACTGGAACACACACGAGTCCAACACCACGGCACGCAGCTTGTACGACAAAGTGGCCGAGAATCGAGGCTTCATCCGATACCAGATCGAGCTACGGCAGTAGGGACTTCTTGCCAATGTCCTCGGGATATGGCGGGATCTCGTGTGCGTGGCAAGTCCGCCCTTCGTAGTCCCGCCGAGCGCAGTGGCTGCGGCGCCCACACCTGGAGCCAGGTGTGGCTGGCAGCCGCAGCGCTTGTGATGCCGCATTCGGCCCCACGGCGGGCAGATGGGATGCGTCGGTTGTGATGCTTTGCCCAGCGTCCGCGACGGCAGGGGGAGGGGGCGACCAGACAAAACGCCCACGTCGGCCTGACAGCTGCAGCGACAGCGGAGGGCTGCTTCTGATGCCTGGCGGTGGAGGCCGGACGTTGGCGTCCGCTGTGGCTGGCCGGGCGCTGCGTGAGGAGCGGCTCTTTTGGACGGGAGTCCTGGGCATGGGCTTGAGATGTACGAAACCCTCTGTGGCGTCGGTAGGCTTGTGAGTGAGAGGGATGTCGTCTGGAGGGAAGCCTCCGGGATGCCCGTGAAATGGGGCGAAAGGCGCCTTCAGGCAGGCAAAGCGGGGTGGCGGCGTCCAAGGAATTTCTGAATCCAGGTAGCGTTCGCACTATGGCATCGCCAACTGGAACCACAGACGCACCCTTCGGCCGCATGCTGACCGCGATGGTCACGCCGTTCACCCCCGACGGCGAGGTCGATTATGTGGCTGTGCGACGTCTTGCCACCTATCTGGTGGACGAACAGCACAACGACGGCTTGATCGTCAATGGGACGACTGGTGAGTCGCCTACCACCACGGATGAGGAAAAGCAGCGTATCGTCAGCGCCGTCCTTGATGCGGTCGGCGATCGGGCGACCGTGGTGGCAGGGGCGGGCACCAACGACACCCGCCACAGTGTCGAGCTCGCCAAGCAGGCGGCACGTGCCGGCGCGCACGGCCTGCTGGTGGTGACGCCTTATTACAACAAGCCTCCGCAAGAGGGGCTGTACCAGCACTTCACCGCCGTTGCCGATGCGACCGGCCTTCCGGTGATGCTGTACGACATTCCGGGGCGCAGTGGCGTGCCGATCAAGACTGAGACTCTGATCCGGCTGGCGCAGCACGAACGCATCGTGGCCGTAAAGGACGCGAAGGGCGATCTGTTCGCCGCCAGCCAGGTGATGGGCGCGACCGATCTCGCCTTCTACTCCGGCGACGACCTGCTCAATCTCGCCTGGCTCTCCCTTGGTGCGGCCGGGTTCGTCAGCGTCGTCGGACACGTGGTAGGCGCCGAGCTGGCGCGCATGATCCATCTGCACAAGGACGGCGACGTCGCCCAGGCCCTGGCCATTCACAGCCAGGTGGCCCCCGTGATAGACGGGATCATGCTGCGCGCGGGTGGCGCGATCATGGCGAAGGCGGCGCTGAGCATGGTGGGCGTCCCGGCGGGGCCGGTACGGCTGCCGCTCGTGGACGCGACAGAGAAGCAAATCGCCGAGCTGCGTGCTTGCCTGGTAGCCGGCGGGGTGAAGTTGACAGACGCATAGGAACGGGGAGGAACCGGGAGTTTTGAGAACACGATCTGACCATGGGGGCCAGGCATGAGCCATCCGCATCCTGAGCTTGGCCCCCCGCCGGCGCTGCCCGAGGGCGGCTTGCGCATCGTCGCGCTCGGCGGGTTGGGGGAGATCGGCAGGAACATGGCCGTCTTCGAATACGACGGTCGCCTGCTGGTGGTCGACTGCGGGGTGCTGTTCCCCGAGCCCGATCAGCCAGGCGTCGACCTCATCCTGCCCGACTTCGAATACATCAGGGACCGGCTCGACGACGTCGAAGCCGTGGTGTTGACGCACGCGCACGAAGACCACATCGGGGCGGTGCCGTACCTGCTGCGCGAGCGGCGCGATATCCCGCTCATCGGGTCCAAGCTCACGCTTGCGCTGATTGAGGCCAAGCTCACCGAGCACAGGATCCAGCCCACCAAACTCGAGGTCGTCGAGGGCGAACGGCACATCTTCGGGCCGTTTGACTGCGAGTTCCTCGCGGTCAACCACTCGATCCCCGACGCGCTGGCCGTCGCCATCAGGACGCCTGCGGGCATAGTCCTGCACACTGGCGACTTCCGCATGGACCAGCTGCCGAGCGACGGCCGTCTCACCGACCTGGGCGGCTTCGCCAGGCTCGGCACCGAGGGCGTCGACTTGCTCATGTCCGACTCGACCAACGCCGAGGTGCCAGGATTCGTCACCAGCGAGCGCGAGATCGGGCCGGTCATCGATGAAGTGATCCGCACCTCCGAGCAGCGGGTCATCGTCGCGAGCTTCGCCTCGCACGTGCACCGCATCCAGCAGGTGATGGACGCCGCCGCCAAGCACGGTCGCAAGGTCGCGCTGGTCGGCCGTTCGATGGTGCGCAACATGGGCGTGGCCCGCGACCTGGGGTATCTCAAGGTGCCGCCAGAGCTGATCGTCGACTCGCGCGACATCGAGGCGTGGCCACCGGAGGACGTGGTGCTGATCTGCACCGGCTCCCAGGGCGAGCCCATGGCGGCGCTGTCCAGGATGGCCAACCGCGATCATCCGATCCGCATCGCCGAAGGCGACACCGTGCTCCTGGCCTCGTCGCTGGTGCCAGGGAACGAGACCGCGGTCAACAAGGTGATCAACGGGCTGACCAGGTGGGGCGCCCGCGTCGTACACAAGGGCAACGCCAAGGTGCACGTCTCCGGCCACGCGGCCGCCGGCGAGCTCCTGTACGTGCTGAACCTGACACGCCCGTCGAACTTCATGCCCGTACACGGCGAATGGCGCCACCTGCGCGCACACGCCAAGCTGGCCGCGCTCACCGGCGTGCCCGGGGACCACATCGTGATCGCCGAGGACGGGGTCGTGGTGGACCTGGTCGACGGCCGGGCGAAGATCGTCGGTGCGGTTCACGCCGGGTACGTCTACGTCGACGGCTCGTCCGTCGGCGAGATCACCGACACCTCGTTGAAGGACCGCAGGATCCTCGGCGACGAGGGGTTCATCTCCGTGGTCGTCGTGGTTGACTCCAACACGGGCAAGCTGACCGCGGGCCCCGAGATCCATGCGCGTGGTTCCGGCATTGATCCCCTCCAGTTCGAGGAGTTCATCCCGCAGATCGAGCGTGCCCTCGAGGAGAAGGCCGCGGACGGGGTGGTCGACATGCAGGAGATCCGCCGGGTGGTCCGCCGCACGGTGGGGCGCTGGGTCAGCGACACCTACCGTCGCCGACCTATGATCATCCCCGTGGTGCTCGAGGTCTGAGTCTCCGGATGGTACGGCAGGACGACGTCTCGCCTGCCGTACCTCTGGGAGGCGCAGCCGTGCGCCGCCCACCCGACCGCGGCAGCTGTTTCTCCGGGCAGGTGCTGGCAGGGTGAGCGATTTGATGTCCTCGCCTGTGAGCGGGTGCTGGCAGGGCGAGTGACTTGGTGCCCTCGACCTGTGAGCGGGTGTTGACCAGTGGCTCACTTGTTGTCCTCGGCCCTGTGAGTGGGGGCTGGCGCGGGGGCAGTTGGTGTCGTCGGCCCGTTGGGCGGGCGTCAATGGGTCGGGGTGACATGGACGTCTCAGGCGTCCCTTCGGCGTACCAGACAGCCTGCGGCCGCCAGGGGAAGTGCCGCGTAGGCGACGAGGACCGCGATGGCCACTGCGGGCGGCAAGAGGTAGCCATATACCGACGTAGTGATGATGTCGCCGGTGATTTCGCGGGGAAGTGCGCCAATCATCAGCGAGCCGAGACGATCACTCCATGGCTCCGGGATGTTGCCGATGATCATGGGGATCACGTACACGAGACCGACCATGATGGCGGTGGCTGCGGCGGTGGAGCGCAAGAGCGCCCCCAGGCCCAGGCCGAGTAGTGCGAACGTGGGCACGGTGAGGCTGAGGGTGGTCAGGAGCGGCAGCCTGTCCAGGAAGGCACTGGAGTAGGCGCCGGAGAAGCGATCGCCGAGAATCCATCGGGTGACGAAGTAGGTGCCGAAAACCGTCACTGAGCCGACGAACAGGCCCAATGTGCCCACGACCGTGGATTTGGCGACCAGTATGGGCCACCGGCGGGGGACGATGGCCAAGCTCGTCCTGATCAAGCCGGTCACGTATTCGGAGGTGATGGCGAGCGTGCCCAGAATGCCCATGCACAGCTGAGGCACGATCACGACCACTTCCTCCAGGTCCGCGATCCGGGCGCTTGGCCGTTTGGCAGCTGGAGCGCTGTCGTACATGTGAGCGGCCATTACGGCGAGTGCGAGCCCCAGGAGGACCGCGCCGAGGCTGAGGCCGACGATCAGATACGTCGAGCGGACAGAGCGGACCTTAAGCCATTCCGAGGAGAGAACGCTCATGGTCGCGTCCGTTCGGAGCAGAGATCGCGAATATGGGTATTCGCTGCTGGGATGAGGGCGTTCATACGGGTGTCCGTTCGTGTAGCGGAACGATGCTCGAGGTTCCGCCCGTTCCCATGGGCTGGGCTGGCGTTGGTACGCCGCCGGGGCGCGCATTCGTTCCTTCGATGAGGGATGGGACTCTCGCGTGGATGTCCGTTCCAGTGACGTCAGGGTTGGTGACGTCAGGGTTGGTGACGTCAGGGTTGGTGACGTCAGGGTCGGTGACGTCAGGGTTGGTGGTGCCGGGGCCACTGGTGCTGGGGCCAGTGGCGTTAGGGTCCGTGGTGCCGTCGAATTCTGGCCATCAGTGGCAGGTGGCGAGGCTTGTGCGGGCGTATGTTCGGGTGACGAGGGTCTTCGATCTGGGCTTGCCTGTTCATTTCCTCAAGGCCCCTGAGGCCGTTCGCTATCGGGAGCTGGCGTGCTCGTGCGGGCTTTTCCTGCAGGTGGGAGGCTGGGCAGGGTTGACGTTGTAGCGCTCGTATAGGTGGGCGTTCTGGGAGTGAGCGCTCATGCGTCTCTTCGGCTGAGCCGGTAGTGGCCGATGGCTAGGGCGACGAGCGGGTAAGCGCTGAGTATGGCGACTGCGGCCCAGGGAGGCAGGAAGCCGTCACCCAGGTGCGAGGAGAGGCGCTGGCCCGCTATTTGGGGGACGAGGTTCGGCAGAAGTAGCGTGGCCACGCGGGTGTTCCAGGGCGGAGGCAGGTAATTGACCACGCCCGGGAGTATGAACAGCAGCGCCACGACCGAGACGATCGCTCCTGCCGTTGAGCGGAGGGCGGTGCCGAGGCCGAGACCCACCAGTGCCAGTGCGGTCACCGAAAGGCCGGAGGCGAGCAGCGTCACTAGATCGTCGGCGAACGAAGTGTCGTTGAAGCCCAGCTCGTGACCGTTTGCTATCAGGCGGCTCGTCGAATAGGTGACCAGAAGGATCGTGTTTGCGGCTATGAACGTGGTCAGGCCGACGATCCCGGCCTTCGCCAAGAGTAATGTGCTCCGTTTCGGGATGGCGGTCAGGCTGGTGCGGATCGACCCTGTGGCGTACTCCGAAGTGATCGCGAGCACTCCGAGCACCGCCAGGCTGATCTGAATGAGCGGGAGGAAGCCCTGCTCAGGGGCCGCAGCACGTAGTGACCCCCGCTCGTCGGCCAGGCCGCTCACATAGAGGGTCCACGCCACACCGAGAAGCACCGTCAGGGTCGCCGTTCCCAGCGTGTGATAGGTGGAGGTTACAGACCGTAGCTTCAGCCATTCGGAGGAGATGACTGCCTTCATCGAATCGCTCCGTACTGCACGCTGTCAGCGGTCATGGCCATGTAGGCGTCTTCCAGTGAGGGGTAGCGCGCGGTCAGCTCTCTGACGGTGGCTTCGGCGATCAGCTTGCCGCGGCCAACGATGACGATGCGCTCGGCCGTGAGGGCCATCTCGCTCATCAGGTGGCTCGAGAGCAGGACCGTCCGGCCTTCTGCGGCCAGCGAACGCATGAGGTCGCGGATCCAGCGCACGCCGTCGGGGTCCAGGCCGTTCACCGGCTCGTCGAACATCAACACGCCTGGATCGCCGAGCAGCGCCGATGCGATGCCCAGCCGCTGTTTCATGCCGAGCGAGAACCCGCCCACCCGCTTGCGCGCCACCCCTGCCAGCCCGACTTGCTCGAGCACCTCCGCCACCCGCATCGGGCCGATGTCGTTGGTGCGGGCCAGGGAGAGCAGGTGGTTGTAGGCGCTGCGGCCGCCGTGGACGGCGCTCGCGTCGAGGAGCGCGCCCACCTCGTGCATCGGCTTGCTGAGCGAGGTGTAGCGGCGGCCGTTGACCAGCGCTTGGCCAGAGGTCGGGGCATCGAGGCCGAGGATCAGACGCATGGTGGTGGATTTGCCGGCGCCGTTGGGGCCGAGGAAGCCGGTCACATGGCCCGGCTCGACCTTGAACGACAGGTCGTCCACAGCGAGCGTGTCGCCGTAGCGCTTCGTGAGGTGCTGGAGTTCGATCACGGCGTAAAGGATGCTGGACGGCGGGGCGCCGGCGCGTCGGACCACGGTTCGAATCTCAAGGTCAGACCCTGGGTTGACGTGCGGAGGCCGCTGAAGCGGCTACGGTTCGACGCGTGGACGACACCCATCCCTTCTTCGCCAGGCGGCTGAGCCGTCGCCAGCTCGTCATGCTCGATCTGGCGGCGGGGATGTGCTTCGCGTTCACATCATTCACGGCGTCGGTGAACGCCACCGCTCTGCCGCCCTGGATGAGGATCGCCATCCCTCTCGGGCTGGGGCTGCCACTGGCCCTGCGAAGGCTGTGGCCCCTGCCCGTCTTCTGCTTCACGCTGGTGCTCGCCGTCTTCGCGGCGCTGGTCGACGCCGTGGCGTTCGCCTACCTCGCGCCCGCGTACGCGCTCTATGTCGTCACCTTCTCGAACAGGCGCGGCGTCGCGGTCCCGACGTCGGCCATCGGCGCGTTGAGCCTGGTCACGGTCTTCGCCCTCGCTGTAGCAGGGGTGCCGAGGGGCAGCGCGCCAGGATGGATGTTGCATCTCGACGTGCCGCTCCTGGGCATCGCGGCGCTGGGCGGCGCATGGACAGTAGGCCGAGCGGTGCACGAGCGGAGGCTCTACGCGGCCCGTGACGCCGAGCGGCTTGCGGCGCAGGCGGTGGCGGAGGAGCGGTTACGGATCGCTCGCGAATTGCACGACGTGGTCACGCACAGCGTCGGTTTGATCGCGGTCAAAGCCGGGGTGGCCAATCACGTACTGGCGACCAAGCCAGACGAGGCGCATGACGCACTGCGCGTGATCGAGACAGCGAGCAGGAGCGCGCTGGTCGAAATGCGCCATCTGCTCGGTGTGCTGAGGTCCACGTCCGAGCCTGATCTCGTGCCCGCACCCGGTCTGGCGGGGATCGACGGGTTGGTTGAGCAGGCTCGGCTGGCGGGCATCGAGGTCGAGCTCGACGTGCGGATCGGAGCGGGCGGAGACGGCCGAGGGAGGGAGGCTGGGGAGCGAGGGCGGCTGCCTGAAGGTGTGGAGTTGTCGGTCTATCGCATCGTGCAGGAAGCGCTCACCAACGTTGCCAAACATGCCGCGCCTGCCCGTTGCCGGGTTTCCGTGGTCGTTGATGCCAAGAATGTACGGATCGAGGTGGTGGATGACGGGCCTGGAAGGCGTACGTTGCCGTCCGTGGGCACCGGGAACGGCCTGATCGGGATGCGCGAGCGGGCAGCGATGTACGGCGGGGTGTTCGAAGCCGGGAGGCTTCCTGGGCGAGGGTTTCGGGTGTTCGTCCGGCTGCCTTATGAGGAGGTCTCTTGATCCGCGTGGTTATCGCCGACGATCAGGCGCTGCTCAGGGGGAGTTTCAGAGTGCTGGTCGACTCGGAGCCTGATCTGACTGTGGTGGGGGAGGCGGCCACCGGTGTGGAGGCCGTTTCGGTGGCTTTGGAGGAGCGGGCGGATGTGGTGCTTATGGACGTAAGGATGCCGGAAATGGATGGGATTGAGGCTACTCGGAGGATTAAGGATGTTTCTCGGGTTCTTGTTGTGACGATGTTTGATCTTGATGCTTATGTTTATGATGCGCTTCGGGCTGGGGCTAGCGGATTTCTGCTGAAGGATACGCCGCCGGCGGATTTGCTTGCCGCTATTCGGGTGGTGGCAGGTGGGGAGGCTCTGCTGGCTCCTACGGTTACGCGCAGGTTGATTGAGGAGTTTACGCGCACGCCTGTCTTGCCTCGGGTGAAGGGTTTGGAGGGCGTCACGGAGCGGGAGCGAGAGGTGCTGATGCTGATCGCGCGAGGGCTGTCCAATGGAGAGATCGCAGAATATCTGCAGGTGAGCTTGGCCACGGTGAAGACTCATATCACCCGGTTGCTGGCCAAGTTGGAGGCTCGGGATCGGGCGCAGCTTGTTATCGCGGCTTATGAGAGTGGATTGGTTTCTGCTGCAGGCTGAGTCTGGTGCGAGACGGCTCTACTGATGGTTATTCGGCGGCTTGGTTGGCAGGGAATTGCTCTTCTGATGCAGCAGCGCCGCCGCCTGCGATTTAATGGTGTCGGTGTCGGTGTCGGTGTCGGTGTCGGTGTCGGTGTCGGTGTCGGTGTGGTCTGAGTCCTGGCATTGGGAAATGGGATTTGGGCTGGACGTCTGTTTTGGTGTACGGCTTTATTTGATTGGGCTGGCGGATTGTCTGGACGCTGGCGAGTGGCGGCTGTTGTGGATGTAATTTTGGCTGGTGTAGTGGTTCGTGAATTGCTTAATTGCTATTAGCTGAGCTGTTCAACTTGTCATTGCCAGCCACTCGAGGTGTGCGCCGCCGAAGGGTTCCTTCCTGTGGCCTACCGCGTCCATCAGCCAGTGGGCGGTGGCTTCCGCTTTGGTGATCAGTTCGGGTGGGTAGCCAAGGAGAGCCTGATGTTCGGCGAACTCGTCTTCGTCGTCGAGGATGAGGCGTCCGTCCCGCATTCTGATGACGTCGAGGTCGAGATCCAGCATCGTCACCTCGCCATCCCTCCACACCGGGACGGTGGTGACGTCGACATAGATTTCGCTCCGGTGCGGTGGCGAGTTGAAGGAAGCTGTCCACCAGGCGTCTCGGGGGAAGAGCATGATCGCGGTGGCCTCCCATGTGATGGGTGGGCCTTCGCCCTTGCGGGCGACCGTTCCGCCGGGTACGTCCACCCAAATGCCGTGCTCGTCCTCACCTAGCAGCCGGCCGGGGTGGTTCCAGTGCAATGCTCCGCCGTACTTTCGGTACACGATTCGCACATCGGTCACATGTGGAAACTTATCCGTGTTTGAGAGCCCGCACGCGAAGCGGGGGACGATGGCAGCTTGGCCGACGGCAGCTTGGCCGACTTGGCCGACGGCAGGCACCGCCTCCGTAAGCACAACTCCCCTCTCGCAGACAGCGCATCGGTTGACGGCTTCTGCGGAGCGATGACCCGCGCCGCCGACGTGATCGCGGTCGAGGACCTGCGCATCGCGAAGGCCCGTGCGGCACTGAGAAGGGCAGGCGAGACATTCAGCGGTCTCGGCATGCTCGGTTTCGCCCAGCAGGCGGGCCGGGAGCTTGGCCCAGTGGGCGGGCCGGGAGCTTCGCGCAGCCGGCGGGACCGACGCCCGTCGGCCCGGCAGTGGCCCGGAAGGCCTGACCCCGCATGAACTCCAGATCGCCTGTCTGGCCGGCGAAGGCCTGTCCAACCGCCAGATCGCCGTGTCGCCCTGGACCGTCGGATCGCATCTGTACCACGCATTCCCCAGGCTCCGCGTCACCGCTCGAGGAGATCTGAGCAGCGCCCTGGCATCACCTCAGGCTCATGGCCCGGCTTGATGGCGGTCGTATCGTCGCGCAGGAAATTCCGGTGAATCGGGCAGTTCGCCTTGTTAGGGTGCCCGCATGCGTTCTCAGCCGGCCTTGCTACCGCGCTCGACACCGGCGGCTTCGGGGGTCTCGTCCCGTTCGATCGCCGCGTTGCTGGACCGGCTCGAAGCACAATCCGTCGAGCTCCACTCCATCATGGTCGTACGCCACGGTCACGTCGTGGCCGAAGGCTGGTGGGCGCCGTACTCGGCCGGGCGCCCGCATCTGCTCTATTCGCTGACCAAGTCGTTCACCTCGGTCGCGGTGGGGCTCGCGATCGCCGACGGGCGGCTCTCGCTGGACGACCGGGTGGTGGACGTGTTGCCCGACCACGTTCCGGCCGACATCTCCGAGCAGGGACGCCGCATCACCGTCCACCACCTGCTGTCCATGACGGCCGGGCACAGCACGGACAGCCTCGCCGAGGCCTGGCAGCTGGAACCGGACGACCTGGTGAAGGGCTTCATGCGCGTACCGTTCTCCGAGCCTGAGGGAACCCGGCACACCTACGACAATGCGACCACTTTCGTCCTGGCCCGGATGGTGGAACGGGTCACCGGCCGCGGCCTGCCGGAGCTGCTCGACGAGCGCCTGTTCCAGCCGATGGGCGTCGACCACGCCGAATGGGATCGGGTGGCGAGCGGTGCCGCCTTCGGATTCCACGGGCTGCACCTCAGGACCGAGGCCGTCGCCGCTTTCGGCGAGTTACTGCTGCGTGGAGGCGTCTGGGGCGGCCGCCAGCTCGTCCCGCGCGAATGGGTGGAGCTCGCGACCAGACGGCACATCGAGACCCTGCCAGCCGAGGACGGCTCGTCTAACCCCGACTTTCATTGCGGGTACGGCTACCAGTTCTGGATGTCGCGTCACGGTTACCACGGCAACGGCGCCTTCGGCCAGCAATGCGTGGTCGTCCCGTCCCACGATCTCGTGGTCGTCGTGACCGCCGCCGTCGAGCAGACACACGCACTGCCCGGCCTCTTTTGGGACTGCCTGCTGCCCGGCCTGGATGACGCGGGAAGCGCCCGGGACGACGAGATCCTCGCCGATCGGCTGCGGCGGCTGTCACTTGCGCCGGTGCCGGGTTCGGCGGCCCGTTCCCGTTCCGGTGCGGCGAGGATCGACGCCTCCGCCGAGGATTCGGCCCTGCCCGACGCAACCGCGGTGGCCGTCGAGCCGGTGGACGGCGGATGGCACCTGCAACTCGGGTCGTCACTCAAGGTCGCCGTCGGCCACGGCGACTGGCGGGAAAGCTCGCCGCTCGGCCGCCCTGTCGTCGCCGCCGGCGCCTGGCAGGGCAACACGTTCGTCGCCGACCTCTACGTCATCACCACCCCGCACCGGGTCCGGCTGGTGCTCGACGCCGACGCGGGGACAGCGGTGGCGAAGTGGAGCACCGTGCCCCTCACCGGCCCCAGCCTGGAGTTGCATCTGCGGTCGCCGCTGATGACCCGGCCCGACGTCGCCTAGGTGGTGGTGACCGGGGCATCCCGTAATGCCCGGCGCCGGGCTGGCTGAGACCGCGCCTCATTCAGGGTCGTTGCTGGGCAGGAGGGTGAGGCGGGCGGCGCGGCGGTAGCAGATCAGAGCGCAGGCCAGGCGCAGGAATGCGAGGAAGTGGGAAGCCTTACGGTCCTGACGGCGGGCGAGGTGCCGAAACCGGCTCCTCACCCATTCCAGGCACCGCTCGATGATTTATCGGTGCCGGCCGAGGTGAGTGCCGGATTCGATGCCTTACGCGCGATCCGGGAGATCATGCCACGGCGTCTGACCAGCTCACGGCAGGCCCAGTAGTCGTAGCCCTGGTCAGCGTGCAGCTTGCCCGGCCACCGGCGGGGGCGTCCGAGCGGTCGCCGGATCGCACGCAGGCTGTCGAGCACGTCCTTGAGCATGGTGCTGTCGTTGACGTCTGCACGGCCCCGCGCTCGGCCAGCCACGCTTGGCAGCAGACACCACAACGGTCAGCGGCAGCCCGTTGCGGTCGCTGACCGCGTGGCTCTTGAGATGCGGTCCAAGCAGGTCAGGAACTTCCCCCCACAGCGACAGGCAAGGTGGATCACCAGATACTGGACCACCTCGCGGGCGATCCCGTGCACGGCCACGACACCTGACGAGATGCGGGAAGATCGGGAACATGCCGATATCCATGCCATCCGCGGACCGGTGCCCCTTCTGCGACTACCTCGCCGGGCTGCACCCCGCCACCATCCTGGAACAGGGGGAGCAGGTCGCCATCCTGGTCACCCGTTGGCAGCGTGGGCAGGGGCACGTGCTGGTGATACCGGTCGCTCACCGCCCGACGGTCATGGACGTGGCCTCGGCGGAGGAGCAGCAATTGATGAACGCCGTGCGGCGGGCGGCCCGGGCCATCGCAGCCGCCTACGACCCCGGGGGCATCGCCGTCTGGCAGAACAACGGAGTGCCCGCGCACCAGACCGTCCCCCATGTTCACTTCCATGTCGCCGGCACTCTGCCCGACGGCGGCACTCGAGCGGGCGAGGTCCCTCGTCTCGACCTCGATGAGACCGACGGGATCGCCAAGCGCCTCAGCCCTTATCTCTGAGCGGGCCCGCAAGGTGCTCCCGGTAAGCCCATGGCAGTGGAACTCCGAGCTTCCTGCGATCCATGGTCATTTCACCGGCGGCGACTTCACCTCCTGTACGAGTTTCCCCTTCAAGCACATTTCAAATGCGGCCCGGGCAGGGCTGCAGCGTGGCTTGCGGAGGATCTTCCAGCTCTGCCAAGACGACGCCGAGGTGCCGGGCTGTGGTTCGTGCCCGGCACCGGGCGGCTCCAGCGCGTATTGCGTTGGGGTCAGGCGTGGTGGCGGAGGGCCTCGGAGAGGGCTGACAGGCGCTGGGGCGAGGCAAGGCCCGCGTGGTACAGGTGGAACTCGGTCGCCCCTGCCTTGGCGTACGTGCTGAGCTGGTCGGCCAGGACCGCGGCGTCGGCGGGGCGAGGCGGCAGGGTGAGGACGTAGGCGCCTATTCGCTGGCCGGCGGTGGACAGGTCCTTGAGGTGGGTGAGGCGGGTGGCGTCTGTGGCCGGGTCGCCCCAGCAGCTGGCCACCAGGACGTCCGCTTCCGGTTCGCCCGTGGGGAGTGCGGCGAAGGCGCCTGCCGCCCAGGGGTCCGGGTTGGCGTGCAGGGTGATGGGGACGTTCGGGGCGGTTCTTCTGGCCACGGCGATCAGGCGCCGGCGTAGGGAGGCGGACAGTTCCACGCGGAGGGCTCGCACGTCGTCGGTCAGCTCGCCGAGGGCCTGATCGATGGTGACTGGGTGAGTGTCGGCCGTTGTGGTTTGGCCTGAGGGCTGGGCGCGGTCTATGGCGGCGCGGACTCTGTCTCTGGTGGCCGGTGGGTAGCGGTCGGCGCAGGACGAGCAGAAGCACAGTGAGAGCAGGTCGGCGTCGGCGGGCGTCCAGTCCGCGCCGGAGGTCTTCTCGTGCACGCTCTGGTGGCCGAAGCCCATCGGGCCGCAGGCTTCCAGGATGAGGCCGTCCGGCTCGCCTACCGTGAGGATCTCCTGGACCAGGCGCTCGCAGTAGTCGAGCACGTCCTCGTGAGCCGGGCAGAGCGCGTACGGGTACGGGTCGCCGAAGGCGTTGCGTACGACCAGGTCGGGGTTGGCCGTGCCCAGGTGGGAGTTGTGGGTGAGGACGGTCCAGGCGTGCACCTGGAGGCCTACCGCCTTCAGTGCGTCCCTGGCCTGGAGGTAGGCGTCCTCCGCGGTCCAGGTGGGGGCCGCAGGGACCAGGCGGGACCAGGACGACGGGCGGATCGGGAGGTAGAAGGCCGGATAGGGAACGTCCAGCACACGATGGGACGGGTGATAGGGCGTGGCGGCTCTCGTTGAGTGATAGCTCGCTGCCAGCGCCACCGCGTCCACGCCCAGGCCGGCCAGGCGGTCTGGGGCCGAAGGGTCGCCGACGATGTCCCAGGGGTAGACATAGGCCACGTTCACCAGCGTGGTCTCCTCGCGGAAAAGGTGGGCTCGAAACGTTGCAGGTAACTCGTGTCGTCGCGGGCGGAGATCCCGCACTTCTCGTACTGCTCGTTCATGACGGCCAGCGCGTCGCGGTCGAGTTCGACGCCGAGGCCGGGGCCGGTGGGCACGGGGACGGCGCCGTGCTCGAAGCGCAGGGCGCCGGGCGCGACCACGTCCTGACCGTCCTGCCAGGGGGTGTGCGTGTCGCAGGCGAACGTGAGGTTCGGGGTGGCGGCGGCGAGATGGGTCATGGCGGCCAGGCTGATCCCGAGGTGGGAGTTGGAGTGCATGGACAGCGCCAGGCCGAACGTGTCGCACAGGGTGGCGACGTGGGCGGAACGTACGAGTCCGCCCCAGTAGTGGTGGTCCAGGAGGAGCACGCCGATCGCGCGGGATGCGATGGCGGGAGGGAGATGTTCAGGGGTGACCACGCACATGTTCGTGGCGAGGGGCATGGGGACGGCGGCGGCCACCTCCGCCATGCCGGAAATGTCGGGTGTGGGGTCCTCCAGGTACTGGAGGGTTCCTTCGAGTTCCTGGCCCACGCGGATCGAGGTCTCGACCGTCCAGGCGGCGTTCGGGTCCAGGCGGAGCGGCACTCCGGGGAACGCCTCGTGGAGGGCGCGGATCGCGGCTATTTCCCGATCCGGGGGGAGGACGCCGCCTTTGAGCTTGATGGACTGGAAGCCGTATTCCTTGATGAGGAGGGCTGCTTGCTCGACAACGCCCGCTTCGTCCAGGGCCGCGCCGAACCGGTCGGGCTCCTCGCCGGGGTGACCCGCCCACTTGTAGAAGAGGTACGCGCTGTACGGCACCGCGTCCCTGACGCGACCGCCCAGGAGGTCCGATACCGGCACTCCGGCCGCCTTGCCGCGAATGTCGAGACAAGCCACCTCAAAGGGGGAGAAGACCCGGTCGATGCTCTTCTCCTTGGTGGCGGCGCCGGTCAATCCGTGCAGGTCGCCCACCGTTTCGCCGATTATCGCGCCGATCCGGGCGTACATCGTGTTCGTGGCGTGCACGTCGAGGCCGATCAGGGCCTGCGCGCACTCGCGTACCTTGCCCAGGTGATCGAGGTCCCCGTAGGTCTCGCCCAGCCCGGTCAGGCCCTCGTCCGTGACGACCTCGACAATGGTACGGAGGGCCCACGGCTCGTGGACTCCGGCGGCGTTCAGGAGGGGCGGATCCCGGAAGGCGACAGGAGTGACGTGGATCTGCCTGATGATCATTTAGCTCGCCGTCCAGATATGTGAACAATGGCCAGATTTGTGGACAAGTTGCCGCAACTGTAAGAATCAGGCTGAAGAAGTGTCAAGCTCGGAAGGGCCTTTCGATGATCTACGGACACGACCCCAGGACCGGCGAGACTGTTGGCGCCGCGCTGCCCGAAACCGACAGTGCCGGGGTCGACACGATCGTTTCCGCTGCGGCCGCCGCAGGCACGGCCTGGCGGGCGACCCCGGCCGCTGAGCGGGCGCTCGCGCTCGAGGCCGTGGCCGACGCGCTCGCCGCGCACGTGGACGAGCTGTGGCAGCTCGCCGACCAGGAGACCGCGCTCGGCGAGGTACGGCTGCGCGGCGAGGTCGCGCGTACGGCGGGGCAGTTCCGGCTCTTCGCCCAGGTCCTCAGGGACGGCGGTTATGTCGAGGCCATCATCGATCACGCGGATGCCTCGCTCACGCCGCCCCGGCCCGACGTGCGGCGGATGAAGCACCCGCTGCCGGGCGTGGTCGCCGTCTTCGCGGCCAGCAACTTCCCGTTCGCGTTCTCGGTGGCCGGTGGCGACACGGCGTCCGCGCTGGCGGCGGGGTGTCCGGTGGTGGTCAAGGCGCATCCAGGGCATCCGAACACCTCCGAGCAGGTGGCGAAGATCGTCCGTGCGGCGCTGCCGAACCCTGACCTGCTGGGCCTGGTGCAGGGCATGCAGGCCGGTGCCGACCTGGTGCAGCACCCCGGGGTGGTCGCGGCCGGGTTCACCGGGTCCGTGGCCGGGGGCAAGGCGATCCAGCGGCTGATCGACGAGCGCGAGGTGCCGATCCCGTTCTACGGTGAGCTGGGCAGCGTCAACCCCGTCGTCGTGCTGCCGTCCGCGCCGGCCAAGGAGGTGGCCGCGGGATTCGCCGGGTCGCTGACGCTGGGAGTCGGGCAGTTCTGCACGAACCCGGGGCTCATGTTCGTGCCCGAGAGCGACGAGCTGCGGGATGCTCTCGTCGATGCGGTCGAGGGCACCAGCGGCGGTCCCATGCTGGCCGAGCGGATCAGGGACGGGTACCTCGGCGGCGTCGAGCGGCTGGGCGAGCTGCGGCTGCTGGCCGAGGGCAAGCCGGGCGAGGGAAGCTATGCGGTCACGCCCAAGGTGTTCACCGCCGATCTCGACACGTTCGAGGAGAAGCTGCCGCGTATCGCCGAGGAGTGCTTCGGGCCGGCGTCGATCGTGGTGACGTATCGGGAAATTTCCGACCTGGGGCCCGTGCTTGAGCGGCTGGAGGGATCGCTGACCGCGACCGTCCACGGCGCCGATCCGGGTGAGGCCGGCGAGGTCGTCGAGGTGCTGGGGAGGAAGGCCGGTCGGCTCATCTGGAACGGGTGGCCGACTGGGGTGGCTGTGTGCTGGGCGATGCAGCACGGTGGTCCTTGGCCGGCCGCGACCACGACGTCCACGTCTGTCGGGGCCACGGCGATCGAACGGTGGCTGGCGCCCACGGCGTACCAGGACTGGCCGGAGGCGCTGCTGCCCGACGAGCTGAAGGACGGCAACCCGCTGTCCATTCCGCGGAGGGTCGACGGTCGTCTGGAGGCGTGAACGGGTTCGCCCTGGGCGCCGCCGGGCTTCCCAGGGCGGAACCGACGATGGTCTTGGAGTGCCGAGAAGTGAGGGTCAGGCGCCGGCGATCTCCAGGCCTTGCGCAATGATCCGTTCCAGCGACTCCAGGTGCTCGGGCGCCGGGTCCACCAGCGGCGCCCGCACACCACCCGCCTCCAACCCCCGTAACCGCACCCCCGCCTTGACCAGCGAGACCGCGTACCCGGGCACCAGATCCCGCAGGTCCACCAGCGGCAGGTAGAACCCGGTCAGCAGCCTTTGGGTCAGCACCTCGTCCCCGCCCGTGACCGCCTTGTAGAAGGCGAGCGCGATCTCGGGCGCGAACGCGAACACGGCGCTGGAGTACAGGCTCACCCCGAGCCCTCGGTAGGCGGGGACGGTCAGCTCGGCGGTGGGCAGGCCGTTGAAGAACGTGAAGTCCTGCCCGGTCGATCGCCGCACGGTCAGGATGATCCGCTGCAGCAGGTCGAAGTCCCCCAGCCCGTCCTTGAAGCCGATGACGTTGGGCAGCCCGGCCAGGTCGGCGACGGCAGCGGGGGAGAAGCGGGCGGTGCCGCGTTGGTAGATGACGACCGGCAGGTCGACGGTCGCGGCCACCTCGCGCACGTACCGTACCAAGCCGGTGGGAGGGCCGCTGACCAGGTAGGGAGGCATCAGCAACAGCCCGTCGGCGCCCTGCGCGGCGGCGGCGCGCGCGATGGCCTTGGCAGCCGGCAGCGGGCCGCCCGCGCCGGCGAAGACGGGGACGCGGCCCGCGGTGGCCGCGACTGAAATGGACACCACGCGGGTGTATTCGTCGAGATCGAGGGCGTTGAACTCACCGGTGCCGCACGCGGTGAACACTCCTCCCGCCCCCGCCGCGACCCCGTCGGCGACGTGCCGGGCCAGAGCGGGTTCGGCGAGGTCGCCATCGGCGTCGAAGGGAGTCACCGGAAAGAAGAGAACACCATCCAGCCGCATCGACAGTCCTTTCTAGCGGATGCCCTCCCTGCGGAGAGTGGCAGCCAGCTTGCGGGTGTGTTTGATCACTGCCTCGGTGATCTGCTCGACCTCGGCGGACCCGAGGCCCGCGGGCATCGCGCAGCTGATCGCGTCCGTGGCCGGGATGCGGTAGTCGACCGCCACGGCCACGCAGGCCAGGCCGGGCGTGCCCTGCTCGCGTTCGTACGCCCAGCCCCGGGTGCGGACCTGGTCGAGCTCGCCGGTCAGCTTGTTCAGATCGGTGATCGAGTGCTCGGTCAACCCCTCCAGCGGGTCGGGCAGCAGTGCCGCCACCTCGTCGTCCGTGAGCTGGGCGAGCAGCACCTGCCCGAGCGCCGTGACGTGGGCGGGCAGTCGCCGGCCCACCCTGGGGATCACGTGGTCGGCCTCGCGCGACTCGCGGGTGGCCAGGTAGAGGACGTGTGCGCCGTCCCGGCGGGCGAAGTGGGTCGTCTGCCCGATCTCTGCCCGCAGGTCCTCAAGGGTCTCCTGCGCGAACGGCAGCGCGGGATCCTTGTCGAGGTACGCGGTGCCGGTCAGCAGGGCGTGCGGCCCGATGCCGAACGCCGACCTCGCCGAGTCGGTCTCCACCCAGTTGAGCTCGACCAGCGTCCGCATCAGGGCGTGCAGGCTGCTCCGCGGGAACCCGGTGCGCTGCTGGAGCTCCGACAGCGTCAGGTTGTTGTGCGACTCGGCCAGGGCCTCCAGGATGCGTACCGTCCGCTCCGCGGACTTGACCAGTTGAGGCTCCATACTCATCCCATCTCGACTGCGGCTACGGAGATCCAGAATATTGGCTCTCGTCCAGGTACATGGACGCCTAACCCTTGACGGCCCCGCTTGTCAGACCGCGCATGAACTGCCGCTGGAAGGCCAGGAACGCGATGATCGACGGCAGCAGTGCCAGCAGCGAGGCCGCCAGCAGGACGCCGATCCCCACCTCCTCGTCGGAGCGGAGCGAACGCAGCGCGATGGGCAGCGTCCACATGCTCGACTCCGGCGCGACGATCAGGGGCAGCAGATACTGGTCCCAGATCATGGTGAAGCCGAAGACTCCGATCACGCCGAGCGCCGGACGGCACAGCGGCACGATGATGGTGGCGAAGATGCGCAGCTCGCTGGCGCCGTCGATGCGGGCCGCCTCCTCCAGCTCGACCGGCACTTCCTTCATGAACTCGGTCATGACGAGGATGGAGAAGCCCCAGGCGCCGACCGGCAGGATCATGCCCGCGTACGTGCCGATGAGGTTGACGTGCAGCAGCGGCATGTCGGCCAGGACGAGCGAGAGGGGGATCGCGATGATCTCCTCCGGCAGCATCATCGTGGTGAGCATGAGCAGCAGCACGACGGTCATCCCGCGGAACCTCTTGCGTGCCAGCGAGTACGCGGCGAAGACGCTCACGAGCATCTGCAGCAGCAGGCCGAAGCCCACGACGATGAAGGAGTTCAGGAGATAGAGATAGACGTTCTTCTCCTTGGCCTGGACGAAGTTCTCCAGGGTGAAGCCGTCCGGCCAGAGGGAGAAGGAGGTGGGGTCCAGGGTCTTGCTGAACGCGCTCATCAGCAGTCCAACCAGCGGCCCGGTGAAAACCACCACCATAAAGCCATAAATCAGGACCTTTCCGGCAACGGCCATGGGGCCCTTGCGCGACTCCAGCCCCAGCGCGCTGTCGAACCTCATCTCGCCTGCCTCCTGCGCAGCATCTGTGCGATCAGGGTGAGCGTCAGCGTGGCCAGGAACAGCACGATCCCGCCCGCCGAGGCCACGCCCAGATCGTTCTTCTGGAACCCGAGCTTGTAGATCAGCGTCATCAGCACCTCGGAGGAGCCGTTCGGACCGCCGTTCGTCAGGACGTACACCTCGACGAAGACCCGCAGCCCGCGGATGGCCGCCAGCGTGAACAGGATCCAGAACACCGGCCGCAGGGCGGGCAGCGTGATGTGCCGCAGCCGGTGCCAGATGGAGGCGCCGTCCACGGCCGCCGCCTCGTAGAGCGTGCGGTCGACGCCGACCAGTCCCGCCAGGAAGATCATCATGTCGTACGGCGTGCCGCGCCAGATGCTCATCAGCATGATCGACCAGAGCGAGGAGTGCTCGCTGGCCAGCCACGGCTGGGGATCGATGCCGGCCCAGCCGATGATCGTGTTGAGCATCCCGCTGTCGGCCGGGTGGAACATGATCCGCCACACCTCGGCCACGGCCGCCATCGTGGTGACGACCGGCAGGAAGGCGGCAGTCCGTACGAACCACAGATAGCGGGCAGGACCCTCGATGAGCAGCGCGAACCCGAGGCCCAGCACGACCGAGCCGATCGTGGTGCCCAGCGCCAGCACGATGCTGTGCCAGATGGCCGCGGCGAAGTCGGCGTTGCTGATGATCGTCTTGTAGTTCTCGAGGCCGAGCCACTCGTCCCCGAGGAACGTCTGGACCTTGAAGAAGCTCTTCCACAGGCCCACGAACATCGGGATGAACTTGAAGTACAGGAACAGCAGGAGAGCGGGTGCCAGGAACAGCCAGGCCATCAGCGGCCCCTGCCACCGCACCCGCTTGGTGCGGCGATGGGGGGTCGCTGTGCGGCCGGGAGCCCGCGTGAGTGTGGAGGTCATGACGCTTTCTGGCTCTGGAGTTCCTGCGTGAGCTTGGTGTTCAGCTGGTCCATCGCCGTCTTGACGTTCGCGGAGCAGTCGGCCCAGACCGCGTTGATGGAGTCGGCGGAGTCCTGGCGGATCGGCGCCCAGTTCGGGACGGGCGGGGCGTAGACGGCGTTGGCATAGGCGTCCTGGAACACCTTCCAGCGCGGGTCCTCCCGCTCGCCGGCCATGTCGACCTGGGTGTTGATGGGCAGGCGGACGATGGCGCCGTTGGCGTCCTTGTTCATGCCGACCTTCTGGCCATCAGGGGAGATCGCGAACTCGGCGAACTTCTTCTGCGCGTCCTGCTGGTCGGAGCCGGCCATCAGGTAGACGTTCTCGCCCTCGCCGAGCGTGCCGGGGCCGCCGGAGGGGCCCTTGGGCAGGGGCAGCACCTCGATCTTGTCGGTGCCGATGCTCTTGACGAACCTCGCGAGCACGTACGGGCCGACCATGTAGATGCCGCCCTGGCCCTTCTCGAAGACCTCGTGCGTGACGGTCGTGTCGTTGCTGACCGCGCCCGGATTGACGGTCTTGGCCTTGCAGAACTGGTCCTGCAGGTACTGGACGGCCTCGACCGTCCTCGGGTCGTTGACCGTGGACTGGAAGTGGCCGCCGCCGGTGTTCTTGATGAAGTCGCCGCCGTTGCCGTAGATGTAGGAGGAGGCGTACCAGGAGGCGTAGCCGCGCTTGGTGCCCGCGGGGATGACGAAGCCCGCCGTGTCGGCCTTGCCGTTGCCGTCGGGGTCCTTCTCGGTGAACGCCTGAGCCAGCTTGGTCAGGTCGTCCCAGCTCTTGGGCGGCTCCATGCCGACCTTCTCGCGCCAGTCCTTCCGTACGATGAGCGCGAACGCCTGGGCGGAGAACGGGGCGGCATAGAACTTGCCGTTCGCCCCCGTCGCGGCCTGCCAGGCACGGTCGGACAGCTTGTCGCCGCCGGCGAGCGAGGCTTTGTCGACCTCGCGGAGCCAGCCCTGCGACTGCATGTTGCCGAGCTGGGCGGTGTCGTTGATGACGATGTCGGGGAGCTTCTTCTGGGCGGCCTGCTGGTTCAGCTTGGTCTCGAAGTCGTCGAAGAGCGCGACGACTTTCGTCTTCACCCCGCTGGCCTTGGTGAATGCGTCAGCGAGTTTCGCCGCCGTCTTGGCGGAGTCGGAATCGGGCGCCTGCCTGATCCAGATCTCCAGAGCGTTGTCTGAACCTGACCCCCCGGAGCCGCAGCCTGTCAGCGTTACGGCCAGGGTCGCCGTGATCGCGACCCCCAGCAGACGACGTGACATAAGACCGCCTTCCGTTCACATACGTGGACTTGAGTCGTGGACTTGAACTGGTGCCTGAGAACGTAACTATCTGCACGGTTCGGGGTCAATATCCAAGTATGTGAATTTTGGTCAGGATCGCATGCATCATGGAGACATGCGCATTCTCATGACCGGAGCCGCGGGAAAAGTCGGCACGCTGCTCCGCCCACGGCTCGCCCGCGAGGGCCGCACGCTGCGGCTTTCCGACATCCACCCGGTCGAGCCCGGCCCCGGTGAGGAGTGGGTGACGGCCGACCTCGCCGACCCGGCCCAGGTGGCGGAGGCGATGAAGGGCGTGGACGCGGTGATCCACCTCGGCGGCGAGAGCCGGGAGGCTCCCTGGGCCGACATAGTGCAGGCCAACATCAATGGGATGCAAGTGCTGATGGAGGCTGCCCGCCAGGAGGGCGTCCGGCACCTGGTGCTCATGGGCAGCCACCACGCGGCCGGCTTCCACACCCGCCCCGCCGACGGCTCCGACCTGCCCGACTACGCCTTTCCCCGGCCCGACACCTTTTATGGAGTGAGCAAGGTCGTCATGGAGGCGCTCGGGAGCCTCTATCACGACCGGTTCGGCATGAACGTCACCGTGGTCCGCCTCGGCACCTGCAACGAGGCCTCCGGCGACACGCGTGGGCTGGCCACCTGGATCTCGCCTGACGACCTGACCGGCCTGATCGAGGCGGCGCTGACCGCGCCCGGCTACCACGTGGTCTGGGGCGTCTCGGACAACGCGCGGCGGTGGTGGTCGCTGGAGGAGGCCAGGTCCATCGGGTACGTCTCCCGCGACTCCTCCGAACCCCAGGCCGCGGCGCTCATCGCCGAGCAGGGGGAGCCGGATCTTTCCGAGCCGCTGCACAACCGCGCCGGAGGCGTGTTCACCCTGAACGAGCTGGGCGAGCGCTGGTAACGCCGCACCGCTGATCGCACTGCGGCCGCCCTTCGCAGGGACGGGGCGGGCGGTGCCTCAACGAGGCCGCTGAAGCAACCGGTTGCAGAAACCTTGACGGCGATAGGGGTAAAGGTCAAGGTTTAGTCTGGCAACCGTTTGCAAGGGAGGACGGCGATGGCGGCGACGATCAAGGACGTGGCGCGCGCCTGCGGCGTGCACGTGTCCACCGTGTCCCGCACTTTCTCCGCGCCGCATCTGGTCAATCCTGCCACCAGGAGCCGCGTGCTGGCCGCCGCCGACGGCCTCGGCTACCGTCCCAACCGCGCGGCCAGGGCGCTCACCACCGGGCGCACGTTCAACATGGGCCTGATCGTGGCGGACATCTCCAACCCGTTCTTCCCGCCGCTCATCAAGGCGGCCCAGGCGCAGGCCAGGGGCCGCGACTACCACGTGTTCGTGGCCGACACCGACGAGGACCCGCGGGTGGAGGAGGAGCTGATCAGGACGTTCACCAAGCAGGTGGACGGCGTCCTGCTGTGCAGCCCCCGCCTGTCGAACAAGATGATCGAGCGCCTGGCGGAGGACGTGCCGTTCGTGGTGATCAACCGGCGGATCAAGGGCATGCCCGCCGTGCTGATGAACGTCGCACAGGGCGCCAAGCTCGCGCTGGAGCACCTGGCCGGGCTCGGCCACCGCAGGATCGCGCTCGTGTCGGGTCCGATCGGCTCGTGGACCAGCAACGAGATGCAGGGCGCCGCCGCCGAGACCCCTGGGCTCGACCTCGTCTTCTTCGGACCCAACCAGCCCACGGAGGCGGGCGGCCTGGCCGTGGCCGCGGACGTGGCGGCCTGCGGGGCGACCGCGGTGCTCGCGTACAACGATCTCGTGGCGCTCGGCCTCATCGAGGGGCTGGCGGCGATGGAAATAGGGGTACCAGAGAAGATAAGCGTGATCGGGTTCGACGACATCCTCCCGGGGCGGCTCAACCGGCCCAAGCTGACCACTGTGGCCATGCCGGCCGTGGCTGCCGGGAGGATGGCCGTCGACCTGCTCCTCCAGTCGGGGGGTGAGGGCGCGACAGTGACCCTCGACACCGCCCTCATAGTCCGCGAGTCCACGGGAAGGGCCCAAACATGATCTTCGGAACGCTGCCGTCGGGGGAGAACGTCGAGCAGGTGGAGCTGTCGTCGGGACGGCTGCGCGCCGAGGTGCTCACGTACGGCGCTATCGTGCGCTCGCTGGAGGTGTCGGGCCGCAACGTCGTGCTCGGGCTTGAGACGCTGGAGGACTACCAGACCCGCAGCCGCTACTTCGGCGCGGTCGTCGGCCGGTACGGCAACCGCATCGCGAACGGCCGCTTCACCCTGGACGGTGCCGAGTACCGGCTTCCGCTCAACAACGGCGCCGCCAGCCTGCACGGCGGCATCGAGGGCTTCGACAAGAAGGTGTGGACCGTCGAGGAGCGCACCGGCGGCTCGCTGACGCTGAAGCTGATCAGCCCCGACGGCGACCAGGGCTACCCGGGCACCCTGACGGCCTGGGTCACGTACACGCTCGAGGACGACGCGCTCCGCATCGACTACGCGATGGAGACCGACGCCCCGACCGTGGTCAACCTGACCAACCACTCCTACTTCAACCTCAAGGGCGAAGGCGACGTACGGGACCACGTCGTGCAGCTGGACGCCGAGCACTACCTGCCGGTGGACGAGCACAAGATCCCCACGGGGGAGCTCGCGCCGGTCAAGGGCACGCCGTTCGACTTCACCGAGCCGCACGCCGTGGCGGAGCGGTACGACGGTCAATATGACCACTGCTTCGTGCTCAACGGCGAACACTGCAAGGTGACGGCAGGCGGTCTGACCATGGAGGTCACCACGACCGAGCCGGGCGTGCAGTTCTACACGGGGAGCATGCTGGACGGGGAGACGACGCCGTACGGACCCTTCGCCGGGCTGTGCCTGGAGACGCAGCACTTCCCCGACTCGCCCAACAAGCCGCACTTCCCCTCCACGGTGCTGCGGCCGGGCGAGCGCCGCACCTCGACGACGACCTACAAGTTCACGTCCTGAGGGCGGCGGCGGCCTTGATCACCATCAGGGCCACGTCGTCCTGCGAGGGCTCTTCGGCGAACGTGTCAACCGCGTGCCGCACGCGTTCCGCCACCGCGTGGGCGCTGAGCCCCACGCAGCCGGACAGCAGCGCCGCCAGCCCGTCGCCGTCGTCGAGCAGTCGGTCGCCGTCGCGCCGCTCGGTCACCCCGTCGGTGACGCACAGCAGCACCTCCTCCGGCGCCAGCTCGAACGTCTCGACGTAGAACCTGGCGCCGGCCTCGATGCCCAGCAGCAGCTGCGGGGTCGCCATCGCCTCGACCCTGCCGTCCGTCCGCAGCAGGAGAGGAGGGGGGTGGCCGGCCGAGGCGATCGTGCACAGCGCGCCGCCCTGGGGGAGCGGGGTCAGCTCGCCGCACAGCAGGCTGAGAAACCTGCCCTCCTCGCCCTCCTCAAGCAGCGCGTGGTTGAGCCGGTCGAAGATGTCGGCCACCGTGTAGTGCTCCTTGGCCAGCAGGCGTACGGCGTGGCGGGCCAGCCCGGTGACCGCGGCCGCCTCCGGGCCGCAGCCGCACACGTCGCCCAGCGCGAAGCACCAGTGGTCGGCCACCGTGAACAGGTCGTAGAAGTCGCCCCCGACGTCCGCGCCCTCCCCGGCGGGCTCGTAGACGACGGCGGACTCAAGGCCCGGCATGGGCGCCACGCGCATGGGCAGCAGGCTGCGCTGCAGCACCCGCGAGGTGGTGGCCTGCCTGGCGTACAGCATGGCGGTGTGCAGGTTGAGCGCCACCAGGCGGCACAGGTCCGCCAGCAGGTCGGCCACCTCCAGCGGCAGCGTCGGCTCGGCGCGGCCGATCACCAGCGCGCCGTACGACCTGCCCTGGGTGAGCAGCGGGAACGACAGCACGGTCTCGGGCCCCACCGGCCAGCTCAACTCGTCGAGCGCGGTGCGCGGGATGGCGGGCAGCGACTTGCGCAGGTCGGAGTTGTGGCGCTCCTCGCTGTGCCAGACGTGCGCGAGCCTGGTCATGCCGGCGAGGTCGGTCAGGTAGACGGCCGCCCAGGTGGCGATCTTGGGCACGACGAGCTGCGCGGTCAGCGCGGCGATCAGCTCCTCGTCGTGCACGCCCGCCAGCAGCTCGCCCGCCTCGGCCAGGAACGACAGCCGCCCCCGGTGCGCGCGGTCCTGCTCGGCCAGCCGCTCGCGCTGCACCGGGACGGCCACCTGGCCGGCGATGTGCTGGAGGCTGACCGTGAGCTCCTCGTCGAAGCGGTCCGGCTGCGCGGCCGTCACCACGATGTAGCCGGCCAGCTCGCCGTTCACGAGCAGTGGCGCGCACGCCAGCGACCGGGCATGCAGCTGCTGGGCCAGCTCGACGTCCACGGCGAGCAGGTCCTCGATCATCATGGGCGTCCTGCGCTCCGCGCCGAAGACGCCGGGGGCCAGCACTCCCACCAGCCCCGCCGTCGCGCCGGCGCCCGCCGCCACCCCGAACCTGTTGCCGCCGTCCGCGGCCAGCAGCACGTACGCCGCGTCACCGCCGCTGGACATCTGCACGATCTGGGCGATCGTGTCGAGCAGCTCCGCGAACGGCATGTCCTGGTCGAGCAGGTCCATGATGCGCCGGCCGGCCTCCCGGCGCAGCGGCGGCGTCAGCAGATAGCCGTGCTCGCGCGCCACCACCATCCAGATCGAGCATCGCTGTCCCCTGGTGCGCAGGTGGGAGACGTAGACAGGGAGCAGGCCGTCGTCCCTGTGCTGCATGCGCGCCTCGCCCCGCCAGCGGCCCAGGTTGAGCGTGTCGGCCAGCGACAGCGCGTACGGTCCGTGGCCCGGCCAGTCCACCAGCTTCTCCAGCGGCCGGCCGATCGCCTGGTCGGCCCGCCAGCCGAGCAGCTGCTCCGCCTCCGGGTTCCACGACTGCACCAGCCCGTCGCGGTCGGCGACGATGACGCCGACGTGCAGCGTCTCGACGGGGGCGGTGCTGGGCAGCGCCGGCGCGGACTCGCGCACGTCGTGGGGCTCGGCGAGCTCCATGCGCACCCAGACGCGCTTGGCGGTCCTGGTGTAGGTGACGCCCCAGGCGTCGGCCAGCATGCCCGCGAGCGCGAGGCCACGCCCCGAGGTGCGCGTCGCCTCGGGAGCGGGCTCGGCCGCCAGGATCGTCCGCGTCGGGTGGTGGTCGTCGACCTCGATCTCCAGCTTGGCGGGGTCGGCGTCCGCGTCCAGGCGGCAGGTCAGCTCGATGCCGGTGCCCGCGTGTACGACGGCGTTCGTGACGAGTTCGCTGGTCAGCAGCACGGCGTCCTCAGCCAGATGGCTCAGGTGCCATTCGCCGAGCACCTGGCGGACGAACCTGCGCGCGTGTGCCGGGGCATGCGGGGTCCCGTCGAAGGCCGTGCTCGACACCCTGGTCGTGTCCACTCTGCGTCCTAGAACATCACTCGTTGTGGCAGTACGGTCACTCTCAGAGTGGCAGACTGGTGCCGTCTTTACCGCCGGTTGGCAAAAGGCCCCAGGAGGGCGTGCCCGCGGGACTTCTTCGGGCCGGGCTGGCGGGATCCTCGGCGAGCCTACGCGCGTTCCGCGGTGTCTCCGACGTACCTTTGGCATCATGGCCACCCGTACGCCGAAAAGCGCATCGAAGGGGCCGGCGAAGCGGTCGACCTCGTCTCGCTCGACCCCCGCCAAGCGCGGGGCCTCGTCGACGGGGCGTCCAAGGGCGGGCTCCGGCCGTAAACCTTCGATGACTCACCAGGACCCGATCAGCTGGGTCTTCACGATGATCGGCAAGCTGATCGTCGGGCTGTGGATGCTGCTCGCCAACGGCATCGGCAGCACGGCTCGCGCGCTGGGCAAGAACGCCCGGGAGCTGGATCCCGCGCACAGGCGCGACGGGGTGGGCCTGACGGTGCTCGCGGGCGCGATCGTGCTGGCGGCCATGACATGGCGCAACGCCGACGGGGCGGTCTCCGGCGTGGTGAACGCGACCGTGCGCGGCGTGTTCGGCTCGCTGGCGTGGGCGCTGCCGCTGCTGCTGGGCCTGCTGGCCTGGCGCTATCTGCGCCACCCCGACCAGAACGCCGACACCGGGCGCATGGTGATCGGGTGGGCCGCGCTGCTGGTCGGCGTGCTGGGCGTCATCCACGTGACCAACGGCACCCCCTACCCGGCCGGCGAGGGCCAGGGCATGGACAAGATCTCGGCGGCCGGGGGCATGATCGGCTTCATCGTGTCGGCGCCGCCGATGAGCATCCTGCCGCCGTGGATCACGATCCCGCTGCTGCTGCTCCTGTCGGGGTTCGGCGTGCTGGTGATCACCGCCACCCCCGTGCATCGGATCCCGGAGCGGCTCGCCGAGCTCAAGCACATGCTGTTCGAGCGGCATGCCGAGCCTGAGCAGCGGGAGCCGGGCAAGAAGCGGGCCAGGGCCGCGAAGAAGTCCCCGGAGCAGGGGGCCGACTCGGTCAAGCCGTACGACACGCCGGTTCTGGCGGATAAGGCCGACAAGCAGTCCGACCACTCGCCCGAGATCGTGCCGGGGCTGACGGACGAGGAGGAGGCGCCCGCCCTCGAGGCCGACAGGAGGCCGGAGCCGCCGGAGCCGACGCCCGCGCCGCGCAAGGTGGAGCAGCTCGTGCTGTCGCCGCAGGCGGGGCCGTACAGCCTGCCCGACCTGCAGTTCCTCAAGCCGGGCACGGCGCCGAAGCCGCAGACCAAGGCCAACACCACCGTGGTCAACGCGCTGACCAGCGTGCTCGAGCAGTTCACCATCGACGCGCAGGTGATCGGGTTCACCCGGGGGCCGACCGTGACCCGGTACGAGATCGAGCTGGGGCCCGCGGTCAAGGTGGAGAAGGTCACGGCGCTCACCAAGAACATCGCGTACGCCGTCAAGTCCGCCGATGTCCGGATTTTGTCGCCTATCCCGGGAAAGTCGGCGATCGGGGTCGAGATCCCGAACGCCGACAAGGACCTGGTGGCCTTGGGCGACGTGCTGCGTGCCCAGGTGGCGCAGGCCGACCACCACCCGATGATCGTCGGCCTGGGCAAGGACGTCGAGGGCCGCACCATCGTCGCGAACCTCGCCAAGATGCCCCACCTGCTCATCGCCGGCGCCACCGGCGCCGGTAAGTCGGTCTGCGTGAACGGGCTGATCACCAGCATCCTGATGCGGGCCACGCCCGACGAGGTGCGGATGGTGCTGGTGGACCCCAAGCGGGTCGAGCTCAGCGTGTACGAGGGCATCCCCCACCTGATCACGCCGATCATCACCAACCCGAAGAAGGCCGCCGAGGCCCTCGAATGGGTCGTGGGCGAGATGGACCGGCGCTACGACGACCTGGCCGCGTCGGGGTTCAGGCACGTCGACGAGTTCAACAAGGCCGTGCGGGCGGGCAAGCTGCAGCCGCCGCCCGGCAGCGAGCGGGTCTACCAGCCGTACCCGTACCTGCTGGTGATCGTGGACGAGCTGGCCGATCTGATGATGGTGGCGCCGCGCGACGTCGAGGACTCGATCGTGCGCATCACGCAGCTCGCCCGGGCGGCGGGCATCCACCTCGTGATCGCCACCCAGCGGCCGTCGGTCGACGTGGTCACGGGCCTGATCAAGGCCAACGTGCCGTCCAGGCTCGCGTTCGCCGTGTCGAGCCTCACCGACTCCCGGGTCATCCTCGACCAGCCGGGCGCCGACAAGCTGGTCGGCCAGGGTGACGCGCTGTTCCTGCCGATGGGCGCGAGCAAGCCCATCCGCATCCAGAACGCGTTCGTCTCCGAGAAGGAGATCGCCGAGATCGTCACGCACTGCAAGGCGCAGATGCAGGTCGAATACCGCGAGGACGTCGCCGCCGCGCCGGTCAAGCGGGAGATCGACGAGGACATCGGCGACGACCTCGACCTGCTCATCCAGGCCGCGGAGCTGATCGTGACCACCCAGTTCGGCTCGACCTCGATGCTGCAGCGCAAGCTGCGAGTCGGGTTCGCCAAGGCGGGGCGGCTGATGGACCTGCTGGAGAGCCGGAACGTGGTCGGCCCGAGCGAGGGTTCGAAGGCGAGGGAGGTGCTGGTCAAACCGGACGATCTGCCTGGTTTGCTGGCCGACCTGCGTGGCGAATGACCCCAATGCATCCCTGCGGGGTAGTAACTGGTTGAATGTAAACCACTACGAAATGTGGTGGGTGCCGTGGGGGAGGCGTTCGCTGTGCAGGAGCAGAGCATCGGGGCCATGCTGGCGGCGGCCAGGCAGTCGGCAGGGCTGACGGTCGAGCAGGTCAGCGCGGCCACCAGGATTCGCGAAGCGATCATCCATGGCCTGGAGCAGGATGACGACAGCCAGTGCGGTGGCGACTTCTATACCAGGGGGCACGTCAAGGCCCTGGCCAGGGCCGTGGGTCTCGATCCTGAGGCCACGGTCCACCTTTACGACCAGCAGCACGGCGGTGCGCCCAGGCCGGTGGCGGCCTCGGCGGTGTTCCAGGCCGACCGCAAGATCAACCTGCCGGAGCGGCGGGGCCCCAACTGGACGATGGCCCTGGGGGTGGCGCTGGCGATCGTGGTGGTCTTCGGCTTGATGCGGGTGCTGGGCGGCGCGAGTGACCAGGTGCGTACGGCCGACGTGCAGGCGGCCTCGGCCCGGCCCAGCGTCCCGCCGAACATGCCGGTCGTCGAGAGGCCGAAGCCCGCGGCGGGCAAGGCGCACAAGGGCCTTGTGACGATCACGGTCAGGGCGAAGCGGGCGTCGTACGTCCAGGCTCATGACGCCAAGGGGCACAAGCTGTTCGCGGGGACGATGAAGGCCGGCGAGACTTCCACGTGGCAGGCCGAAGATCGGGTCAACCTGCTGCTGGCCGACGCGTCAGCCGTTTCCGTGCAGGTCAACGGCAAGAAGGTGGGCCGGCTGGGCGGCAGGGGAGAGATCGTGCGGCGCTCGTTCGGACCGGCCAAGCCACCGTCCCGGTAGGCGTATGGCGGGAGCCCGTGCATCGGGTGGTGGCCAACTCCCGATACCGTAGTGTTCACCATGTCATCCCGCCGAACCGCATCGCTGATCACCCTGGGCTGCGCGCGCAACGAGGTCGACTCCGAGGAGCTGGCCGCGCGACTTGAGGCTGCCGGCTGGCAGCTGGCCGACGACGACCCCGATGTCGTCGTCGTCAACACGTGTGGCTTCATCGACTCGGCCAAGAAGGACTCCATCGACACGCTGCTGGCCGCCGCCGACTCCGGCGCGAAGGTGGTCGCCGCGGGCTGCATGGCCGAGCGCTACGGCAACGAGCTGGCCGAGTCGCTGCCCGAGGCCAGTGCCGTCATCTCCTTCGACGACTACGCCGACATCGGCGGCCGCCTCGACGACGTGCTCGCCGGACGGCCGCTCAAGCCCCACACACCACGCGACCGCCGCACCTTGCTGCCCATCTCGCCGGTGGACCGTGCCAGCGCGCCCAAGGTCAACATTCCCGGCCATGGCGACCTGCCCGAGGGCCTGGCGCCCGCGAGCGGCCCCCGCGTGCTGCGCAAACGGCTCGACGAGAGCCCGGTGGCCTCGCTCAAGCTGGCCTCCGGCTGCGACCGGCGCTGCACGTTCTGCGCCATCCCGGCCTTCCGCGGCTCGTACGTCTCCCGCAGGCCCGACGAGCTGCTGGCGGAGGCCGACTGGCTGGCCCACAGGGGCGTGCGCGAGCTCGTCCTGGTCAGCGAGAACTCCACGTCCTACGGCAAGGACCTGGGCGACCTGCGGGCGCTGGAGAAGCTGCTGCCCGAGCTCGCCGCCGTCGAGGGCATCGACAGGGTGCGGGTCAGCTACCTGCAGCCCGCCGAGCTGCGCCCGGGGCTGATCGACGTGCTCACCGGCACCGAGGGCGTCGTCCCCTACTTCGACCTGTCCTTCCAGCACGCCAGCGGCGCCGTCCTGCGCCGGATGCGCCGCTTCGGCGATCCTGAGCGCTTCCTGGGGCTGCTGGAGACCATCCGCGAGCGCGCCCCAGAGGCCGGCGTGCGCTCCAACTTCATCGTGGGCTTCCCCGGAGAGACCGAGGAGGAGTTCGGCGAGCTGGTCGGCTTCCTGGAGGCGGCCAGGCTCGATGTGATCGGCGTGTTCGGCTATTCCGACGAGGACGGCACGGAGGCGGCCGGGCTGCCGGGCAAGCTGGACCAGGAGGTCATCGACGAGCGCGTGCGCGTGCTCAGCGAGCTGGCCGAGGAGCTGACCGCCCAGCGCGCGGAGGAGCGCATAGGCACCGAGGTCGACGTGCTGATCGACGACGACCTGGGCGACGGCGGCTACGAAGGCCGGGCCGCGCATCAGGGCCCGGAGGTCGACGGCTCCGTCACGGTGCAGGGCATCGGCCTGGTCAAGGGGCAGATCGTGCGTGCGGTCGTGGTCGACGCCGAGGGCGTCGATCTGATCGCGCGCATCAAGGCCAGTCCATGAAAAGGGACGAGCGCCGGGTGGTGAGCCCGTGGAACATCGCCAACGTCCTCACGGTCCTCCGGTTGGCGCTCGTCCCCTTCTTCGTCGTCTGTCTTTTCCTGCCGGGCACGGGCTGGCGGGTGACCGCGCTCGGAGTCTTCGTGGTGGCCTCGATCACCGACCACCTCGACGGCGAGCTGGCCAGACGGTACGGCCTCATCACCGACTTCGGCAAGATCGCCGACCCGATCGCCGACAAGGCGCTCACCGGGGCGGCGCTGGTGTGCCTGTCGATTCTCAACGAGCTGCCCTGGTGGGTGACGATCCCGATTCTCGGCAGGGAGATCGGCATCACCGCCCTCAGGTTCGTGCTGCTTCGGCACGCGGTCATCCCGGCCAGCTACGGCGGCAAGGTCAAGACCGTGCTGCAGATCGCCGCGATCGTGCTCTATCTCCTGCCGGGGGTGCCGGAGTCCGTCCGCTGGGTGGTGATGGGGGCGGCGCTGGCCGTCACCGTGGGCACGGGCGTCGACTATGTCATCAGGGCCGTCAGGCTGCGCAAGGTCGCGAAGCAGGCGCGCGGGGAGTGATCGATGGCGGATGTGGCCGAGGTGCTGAGCATGCTGGTGGGCCGGTCCGCCACGCTGGCCGTGGCCGAGTCGCTGACCGGAGGGCTCATCGGGGCCGCGATCACGTCGGTCTCGGGGTCGTCCAAGGCGTTCAGGGGCGGGGTGATCTCGTACGCCACCGATCTCAAGCACGAGCTGCTGGGCGTGCCGGGCGAGCTGCTGCGGCGTGAGGGGGCCGTGCATCCCGACGTGGCCGCGGCCATGGCGGCCGGGGTCGCGCGGCTGTGCGGGGCCACGTACGGGCTGGCCGTGACGGGGGTGGCCGGTCCGGAGCCGCAGGACGGCAAGCCGGTCGGCACCGTGTACGCGGCCGTCTGCGGGCCCGGCGCGACAATTTGGGGCCGGGAATTGCAACTTTCGGGATCACGCGAACGTATCAGGGTAAGGACGGTGGACGAGGCAGTAGATCTACTGTCAGGTGTGCTTAAGGCGAACATAGGGGAACATTCCGGGTGATTACCGTGTTACGTCCCGAGCGAACATGCGATACACGGTCTGACGCGGTGTCGGTGGATACGGGTACGGTGGAGCTGTGAGTGAGGTCCGTGAGCCAACTGCAAGCACCGAGCGCCCGGCAGGCGGGCCTGATGAGTCGCGACTGGCGGTCCAGGGTCGGCGACGCCCGATGATGACGGCGAGGAGTATGTACGAAGCTAAGAAGACCAATGTGCGGCACGATCCGATCGCGCGGGGCGTGGTGAAGTCCGCGCCGGGGAGGGAGCGACAGATGATTCTGCTGCGTCAGCTGCTCGGCGACGTGCTGAGGCGGTTGAGGGTGCGGCAGGGACGCACGCTACGCGAGGTGTCCACCCAGGCCCGTGTCTCGCTCGGCTACTTGTCCGAGGTGGAGCGCGGCCAGAAGGAGGCCTCGTCCGAGTTGCTGGCGTCCATTTGCGGCGCACTCGAGGTGCCCCTTTCGCAGGTGTTGCGTGAGGTTTCCGACCAGTTCGCGCTGGCGGAGCTCCAGGCTGCCCCTGTGCTTGCCGACGTGCCCGAGCACGAGCGGCTCGGCCTTACGGAGACGGTTCCCGGGTCGATTTCCGACTCCGTGTTCCCCGAAGCCAAGGCAATGGTGGCTGCCTAGCTCGGCTGGCAGCCCGCACACCACAGGATCAGCCGCTCCTGTGGCTGCGCTCCCATCTCCCCGCGGCTGATGCGGGTGCCGCATCGGCGACAGGGCCTCCCCGCCCTGCCGTAGACCCACGTCTGGTTCGCCGGGCGGCGATCACCTGTGGTCACCGTGCCCGCATAACTCTTGTTGGCGTCCAGCAGCCGCTGGGCCAGTGACACGAGCCCGTTGAGATCCTCGATCTCCCCGACCTTCTTCCACGGCCAGATGCCGCGCAGGAACAGGGTCTCGGCGCGATAGATCGTGCCGATCCCCGCCAGGTTGCGCTGATCGAGCAGCGCCTCGCCGATGGTCCTGCCGGGTGCCCCTCGCAGTCTTCGCACGGCCTCATCCGGGTCCCAGTCCGGGCCGAGCAGATCCGGCCCCAGATGGCCGACCAGCCGCTCCTCCTCGCCTGTCCTGACGAGATCCACCATGCCCAGCCTGACCCCCACCGCCTGCCACTGCTGGTTGGCCAGGATCAGCCTGATCTGGTCGCCCCGCGCGGTCCGGCGTCCCGCCTGCATGACCTGCCAGCTCCCGTCCATGCGCAGGTGGGTGTGCACGGTCAGGTCGCCTTCGACGCGGGTGAGCAGGTGCTTGCCCCGGGAGAGCGTGGTGATGACCGCGCGGCCCGCGAGGTCGGCGGTGGCGTGCCTGGGCACGCGGAAGTCCGACCTGGTGAGCACGCGCCCGTCCAGCGCGCCTCGCAGGCGGGTGGCCGTGCGGTAGACGGCGTCTCCTTCGGGCATCTCTCCAGTCTAGGAACGCGGTCGCGGGGCCGTCCCGTACGCGCCGACCCAGTCTAGGAACGCGGCCGCGGGGCCGTCCCGTACGCGGCGACCCAGCCGTCCACCAGCGCGCACAGCTGGTCCAGCGCCTCCTCCGGCCGCTCGCGCTCGCCGGTCGTGAGGAAGTCGATCTGCAACCCCGTGTACGCCGAGTTGACCAGCGTGGAGATCCGCAACGCGTCGGCCTCCGGGACGCCCCGATCGCGCAGCAGGCCTGCCACGAACTCCGACCGGTCCGCCAGCAGCCGGGGCACATGACCCTGGAGTCTGCTGCCGGCGGCCAGGCCCTCGATCTCGTGGATCAGGCGGGCGACCGGCAGGTTCTCCTCCTGCACCTGCCAGTCCCAGGTGCGGCGGACGATCGTGCCCACGCTGTCGGAGCCCGTCCAGCCGTTCCTGCGGGACCTGGCCGGGGGCCGGGCCGGCGGCGCTGGGGTGGGTGTTCGCGCTGGCCGGGCTCGCCGGCCTGGCGGGCGGGCAGCTCGGCGGGCGGGCCGCCGACCGGTGGGCGCGGATCGGGCGCTGATCACGGGCATCGCCGGGTTCACGGCGGTGATGGGCCTGTTCGCCGCCTGCTGGCTGCTGCGGCCGTTGCCGTTGCCCGCGCTGCTGCCGCTGCTGCTGGTGTGGGCGGCCGTGTCGTGGTGGATCCCGCCGACCGCGCAGACCCGGCTGCTCGCCCTGGCCGGGCCGGCGGGGCCGCAGGCACTGGCGCTCAACAGCAGTGCCGTCTACGTCGGAGTCTCGGGCGGTGGCGCGGTGGGCGGGCTGGTGCTGGAGAGTCACGGAAGCGGCTGGCTGCCCCCGGCGGCGGCCGTCGTGGAGCTGGCCGCCCTCGCGCTGTTCTGGGCGGCGAGCAGGCAGCGCCCTCCGTCCTGAAGGTCAGTCCCAGGCGGCGGGGTCGGCGGCGAGCTGGCGGACGCGCTCGGGCAGTGCCCCCGAGGCGACGTGGTCGAGCGTGACCTCCTCCAGAATGGCGCGCTCGGTGGCGCGCAGCGCGATCCACACCTGCTGCAACGACTCGGCGGGCCCCCGGTAGCCGACGTGCTCCGGGCGCTCGCCGCGCACGTTGGCCAGCGGGCCGTCCACGGCCCTGATCACATCGGCCAGCGAGATGTCGGCAGCGGGCCTGGCCAGCACGTAACCGCCCTCTGGCCCACGCTGCCCGCGCACGAGCCCGGCCCGGCGCATCTGCAGCAGGATGTTCTCCAGGTATTTGGGCGGCATGTCCTGTTCCTTGGCGAGCTCACCCACTGTAGTCGGGCCTGCACCGGCTGCGGCGAGTTCGGCGGCGGCACGGAGGGCGTAGTCGACACGAGCGGAAAGGCGCATGTTCTCGATTATCCCCCCTGGTCAACACTGGTTAGGCGCAAGCTCGTCAGAACGGGCAGCTGATCAGAATCCACGCCCAGGCAAGGGCGCTAAACTTCCAGCAACCTTTTCTCATTAGACGGTGGGATTCAGCGTGGAGCGACGCCCTGGTGTGCCCAGATTGCTCAGGGAGATCAATGACCGGGCCGCGCTGGAGCTGCTGCTGGCCACCGGCCCCATGACACGCGGTCAGATCGGCGATCTGACCGGTCTGTCCAAGGTGACGGCCTCGCAGACGCTGTCCAGGCTGGAGGAGCGCGGCCTGGTCGAGGTGGTCGGCACGCAGGCGGGCGGTCGCGGGCCCAACGCGGCCCTCTACTCGGTGATCCCCTCCAGCGCGTACGTGGCCGGCCTGGAGGTCGGGCCCGAGCTGATCTCCACCGCGGTCGCCGACATCAACGGCCACACGGTCGCCGAGGTCACGGTCGATCCGGGCGGCCACGACGACCCGGTCTCCGTGGTCCACGGCGCGATCGTCAAGGCCTGCCGCAGCGCCAAGATCAGCCTGTCCATGCTGCGCGGCGTCGTGATCGGCACGCCGGGCGTGGTCGATCCGCGCAGCGGCGACGTGCGCTTCTCGTTCGACCTGCCCGGCTGGCACGAGGGCATCCACGAGGCACTGGCCGGCGACCTGCGGCGCGAGGTGACCATCGAGAACGACGTCAACCTCGCCGCCATCGCCGAGCGCGCCGACGGGGCGGCCAAGGGGCTCGACGACTTCGTGCTGCTGTGGTCGAGCCGCGGCCTGGGCCTGGCGATCATGCTCGGCGGCAAGCTGCACCGGGGGCGGTCCGGCAGCGCGGGGGAGATCGGCTACCTGCCGGTGCCCGGCGTGCCGCTGCCCGAGGACATCCCTACCGAGCCCGGGCGGCTGCCGTCGCTGGCGGGCGGCCTGCAGTCGCTGGTCAGCGCCGAGGCGGTGGCCGAGCTGGCCCAGACGTACGGCTTCGCGGCCGGCAGCGCGGGCGAATGCGTCAAGGTCGCGATGGCCGCGGGCGCCGAGGGGGAGCCGCTGCTCGACGAGATCGCCAACCGGCTCGCCCTGGGCGTCGCCGCGGTGTGCGTGATCCTCGATCCCGGGCTGGTGGTGCTGGCCGGCGAGGTGGGCCACGCGGGCGGCCCCGCGCTCACGTCCCGGGTGGAGGAGGCCGTGGCGCGGATCTGCCCGGTGCGGCCCCAGGTCGTCACCACGAAGGTGACCGACGGCAACCCGGTGCTGCGCGGCGCCGTACTGGCCGCGCTCGACCAGGCCCGCGAGGAGCTGCTCGCCTCCTAGGCGCGCACTCGGCCCGTCACCACGGCCGGTCCGCGCTCCGCCACCAGCCGCCGACGCGGCGGCGGCGCGGCGCGAGTGTCCGGGCGCCCCGTGGACCGATGTGCAGCCCGACGGTCGTCCGGGAGTAACGGCGTCCGGCATGTGGGTGAGGCGTCAGGCGGTGAGGAGCTCGACGGCGGGCTGGGCATTGGCCCTGGCCGCCCCGTATGTGGCGATGTAGGCCGCGCTGCCGGGCCGCCACACCGGCAGCCCCATCTCGATCACTGTCGCGTCGGGGCGGGCCGCCACCAGCGCGGAGACCAGTTCCCGGCTCGCCTGGTGGCGGTGCGCGTCCTTGACCACGACGACCAGCGACCGGTTCACGGCCTTGGCCAGCAGGGCAGGGACGTCGGCGGCCGCGGGCTCGATCCGGACGATCTCGGCGTCCGGCAGCCACGGGCCGACGCCCCACGGCACGTCCCCCACGGCGATCGTCGGCGGCGTGTCCACCTCGATCACCAGGGGCTCGACCAGGGGCTCCGTCTCTCCGGTGAGCCGCACGGCGCGGCGCGCGGCGTGCAGGCCGACCCCGTTCTGCTCGGCGGTGCCGGGCGCGGGCGTCCCGCACCAGGCCCGCAGCGCCGCCACCCGCGCCGCCGCCTCCTCCAGGCGCTCCGGCGACAGGCGGCCCTCGCGGACCGAGGAGATGATCTCCGCGATGATGGCCTGGACGTCGTCGTATGTGGGCACCGGCCCCAGGCACAGCAGGTCGGCCCCGGCCGCCAGCGTCAGCACGGCGCCGCCGGCCAGCCCCACGCTCCTGACGATCGCGTGCATGTCCAGCGCGTCGGTGACGACCACGCCGTCGTAGCCGAGCTCGCCCCTGAGGAGCCCGGTCAGCGCGGCGCCGGATAGCGTGGCGGGCGTCTCGCCCGTCACCGCCGGCACCGCGACGTGCGCGGTCATCACCGACTTGGCCCCCGCGCCGATCGCCGCCCGGAAGGGGGCCAGCTCCCGCTCGCGAAGCACGTCGATGCTCACGTCCACGACCGGGATCGCCAGGTGCGAGTCCACCCGGGTCGCGCCGTGGCCGGGGAAGTGCTTGACGCAGGCGGCCACGTTCACCGACTGCAGGCCCTGCACGGCCGCCACCGTGTGCCTGGCGACCAGCTCCGCGTCGGCGCCGAACGAGCGGGTGCCGATCACCGGGTTGTCGGCCTCTGTGTTGACGTCGGCGCTGGGCGCCATGTCCAGGTTGATGCCGCAGGCGGCCAGTTCGGAGCCGATCGCGTGGTAGACGCGGCGGGTCAGCTCGACGTCGTCCACCGCGCCGAGCGCCGCGTTCCCCGGGTACGGGCTGCCGACGTGGTACGCCAGCCGCGTCACGTCGCCGCCCTCCTCGTCCAGCGAGATGACGGGCTCACCGGCTCCCCGCAGCGCGGTGGTCAGCTCGCGTACCTGGCCGGGGTCGGCCACGTTGAAGCCGAAGAGCGTGACGCCGCCCAGGCCGTGCTCCAGCTCGCGCAGCACCCATTCGGGCGCCGTGGTGCCCTGGAAGGCGACGAGCAGTGTGCCGGCCGCGAGACGGCGCAGCCCCCGATCACTCTGACTCATGGGCTCCTCATCGGAATTCAGGCATGGTCGAACAAGGCGTCCGACCGGTGGACGTCAGCCCTTCACGGCCCCGGCGACCAGGCCGGAGACCATGCGGCGTTGTACGAGAAGGAAGAAGATGACGACCGGGATGGTCATCATCGTGGAGCTGGCCATGATGGCGCCCCAGTCCGTGCCCTTCTGCCCGAAGAAGTACTGCAGGGCGACGGGCATGGTGTATTTCGTCGGGTCGCCGATCAGGTACAGCGCCATGATCAGCTCGTTCCACGCGGTGATGAACGAGAAGATGCTGGTCGCGACCAGCCCGGGGGCCACCAGCGGGAAGAGCACCTTCCAGAAGGTGGTGAACCGGCTCGCGCCGTCGATCCAGGCCGCCTCCTCCAGCGACTTGGGCACGGCGGCGACGAACGTGCGCAGCATCCAGATCCCGAACGGCAGCGTCAACGCGACCTGCGTCACGATCAGCCCGATCAGCTGGTCGTACAGGCCGAGCCGGCGGACCATCAGGTACAGCGGGATGAGCAGCGCCTCGCAGGGGATCATCTGCACCACGAGCAGCAGCGCCAGGAACGCCGTGCGCCCCTTGAACCGGAACCTGGCCACCGCGGTCGCCGACAGGAGCGCGAAGACCGCGCCGATCAGGACCGTGCCGAGCGCCACGATGGCGCTGTTGCGCAGGTAGAGCCAGATCGAGTGGCCGGCCACGCCGTCGCTGAGCACCCGGGTGACGTGGTCGAGGGTGAAGTGCGTGGGGAACGGGATGAAGTCGGTGGTGAAGATCTGGTCGTTCGCCTTGAAGGCGGTGGAGGCCATCCAGTAGACGGGGAAGGTCGCCACCAGGAAGACCAGCACGCCTGCCGCGTTGAGCGCGATCTTGCCCAGGCGCTTGCGGGCCAGCGGGTTCATCACACCTCCTCCTGCTTGAACATCTGGCGGATGTAGGCGGCGGTGACGATGAGCAGGATGACCGTCAGCACCATCGCGATGGCCGCTCCGGAGCCCATCTTCTGCGGGGCCTTGAACGCCTCGGTCACCGCGTACATCGACAGGTTGTAGGCCTCCCGGTTGGAGGTGCCGGAGAGCACGTACAGCTGGGCGAAGACCTTGAAGTCCCAGATGATCGAGAGCACGGTCAGCACCGCGAACACGGGCTTCAGCAGCGGGAAGGTGATCTTCCTGAACGTGCGCCACGGCCCGGAGCCGTCCACCTTGGCGGCTTCGTAGAGCTCGGCGGGGATGCCCTTGAGCCCGGCCAGCACCGAGACCGCGATGAACGGGAAACCCGCCCAGACCACGCAGATGACCAGCACCAGATAGATGGACCAGGCGTCGTTGAGCCACGGCTCGCCGGTCCAGTCGGCCCGGCCGGTCAGCCATTCAGGAAGCAGGTTGAGCGCCCAGTTGATGATGCCCGCCTCGGCGTCGAACAGCCAGCGCCAGATCACGCCCTGCGCCACCGGCGGCACGGCCCAGGCGAACATGATGCCGATGATCACGAACAGCGACATCTTCTTGCCGAGCCGGTGCAGCAGCACGCCCACCGCGGTGCCGGCGATCAGCGTGAGCGGCACCGCGACCGCGGCGAACACCACCGTGTTACGCAGCGAGGACCAGAAGATCTCGCTGTCGAGGATCCTGGTGAAGTTGTCCAGGCCGACCCAGTCGGCCGGTTTCCTGCCGGAGATCTGCGGGATGCCCACCTTCTGGAAGGCCGTGATCACCATCTGGATCATCGGGTACAGCAGCAGCGCGGCGATGACCAGCAGGCCGGGGACCAGCAGGAGGTAGGGGAGCGACCAGTCGGGGAGCCCGGACCGCCGTGGCGCCCGGTGTGCGCGGCGCGGTCCCGGGGTGGAGGCGGGGCCGCCGCCCCGGGAGAGCGTTGACGTGTTCGTCATGGGTGTCAGGAGGCGTTGAGGATGTCTTCGAGTTCCTTGCTGGCCGCGGCCAGCGCGTCATCCGCGCTCGCCTTGCCCTCGATGACCTTGCGGGCCGCGTTCTGCAGCACCGCCTTGGTCTCGTTGGCCTCCGTCCACTGCGGGTCGGCCGGGAATGCCTTGGCCTTGGCGAAGGCGGCGGCGAACGGCGCCTGGGCCGGGTCGCCGGACAGGGCGGCCAGAGCTTCGGGGTAGACGGGGAGCAGGCCGCCGTCGGTGGCGTACTTCACGCCCCACTGCTTGCCCGAGGCCAGCTTCACGAACTCCTTGGCCGCGTCCTTCTCCTTCGCGGTGCCCCACACGGCGATGTCGTTGCCGCCGAGGAAGGACTGCGCTTCGCCGCCGTCCTTCGACGGGAGCGGGAAGAAGGCCAGCTTGTCGCCCTTGAGCTTGCCCTTGCTCTCCTCCTCGATGGTGGCCAGGTCCCACGACGCGGTGAGGTACATGCCGACCTTGTTGTTGGAGAAGCGGGTGCGGATCTCGGTGGTGTTCTGGTTGAGCCGCGACTTGCTGGACAGGCCGTCGGTCACCAGTCCGGTGTACTGGGCGAAGCCGGCCTTGAAGCCCGGGTCGGCGAGCTTGCCGACCCACTTGTCGCCCTCCTTGACGGCGTACTCGCCGCCGGCGGTCCAGGCGAGGGCGCCCAGCAGGTGGTTGGCGTCGGAGCCGCCGTTGAAGGCGAAGCCGTCGACGTCCGAGCCCTTCTTGGCCTGGATCTTCTTGGCCGCGGCCACGAGCTCGTCCCAGGTCTTGGGGATCTCGATCTTGAGCTCCTTGAACCAGTCCGCGCGGTAGAGCACCGCCCGGCTGCCGCCGCCCCACGGCACGGCGTACGTCTCGCCGTCGATGGTCTCCAGGCCCATCAGGTTCTTGGGGATCTGGGCCTGGTCGCCGGCGGCCACGATGTCGGTGATCGGCTCGAGGGCCTCCTGGCTCTGCCACAGCGGGACCTGGTCGTTGCCGATCTCGGTCACGTCAGGTCCGGTGCCGCCGGCCGCCGCGGCCGTGAACTTGTCGTTGACCTGCGGCCACGGGATCCACTCCACGTTCACCTTGGCGCCGGTCTCCTTCTCGAACTCGGCGACCAGCTCGTCGGTGTACTTCTGGGCGGCGGGGTTGGTGTCGCCCAGGCGCCAGAACGTCAGCGTCTTGCCCGCGTACTTGGGGCCGCTGCTCGCGGGCGCGGCGGCACTGGGTGAGGACGAGGGCGCCTCGCTGGAGCCACAGGCGGCCAGGCCCAGGGCCAGCGCGGCCGTGGTGACCGTAGCGGCGGTGATCTTCGCGATCCTCACAGGGTCTCCCTTCCCGGGTGCCGGCCTACGGTCCGCACCAGGCTGATCGTCAAATGTCGAGCGACGTCTGCTAAACTAACAAGAAACTTTCTTAAAAGAAATCCTCGTTAGCCATTCGTGACGAGAGGGGTGCGGTAATGAGTCGAAGCCCGGGGGTCCCCCGGCTGCTGCGCAGGCTGAACGATCGCGCGGCGCTCGAACTGCTTCTCGTGGACGGCCCGCTCACCCGGGCCGAACTGGGGGAACGAACCGGGCTCTCCAAGGTAACCGCAGGTCAGCTGCTTGCCCGCCTGGAGGAGCGGGGGCTGGTGGAGGTCGCGGGCGAGCGCGCGGGCGGGAGGGGACCGCACGCGGCCGTGTACGCCGTCGTCCCCTCCAGCGCGTACGTCGCCGGCCTCGAGGTCCTGCCCGACAGTCTTAAGGTCGCTGTGGCGGACATCACAGGCAGGGTGGTCGTCGAGATCACGCTCAACCCCTCCGACAGCCGCGACCCGGTCAAGGCGGTCCACGAGGCCGTGCAGCGGGCCTGCGACACGGCGAACGTCAGCCTGTCGCGGTTGCGCGCGTTCGTCATCGGCACGCGGGGCGTGGTCGATCCGGCCACCGGCGACGTGCGCTGGTCGTACGACCTGCCAGACTGGCACTTCGGCGTGCTGGCCAGCCTGCGCCAGACGCTCGGCACCTCGGTCACGATCGAGAACGACGTCAACCTGGTCGCGCTCGCCGAACACAAGTACGGCGCGGCCGTCGGCCATGACGACTTCGTGGTGATCTGGGCCGGTGTCGGCCAGGGCCTCGGCGTGATGCTGGGCGGCAGGCTGCACCGGGGCATCAGCGGGGGAGCGGGCGAGATCGGCTGGCTGCCGGTCCCGGGCGAGCCGCTGCCGTCCGACGTCTCGGAGCCGCAGTCCGGCTCGTTCCAGCGCCTGGTGGGCCACGCCACGCTGCGCGGCCTGGCCGAGCGGCACGGCGTGACCGGCAACACCGTGCCCGACCTGGTACGCGGCGGCGACGAAGGCTATCTGGACGAGGTGGCGGGACGGCTGGCCGTGGGCGCGGCGGCGGTGACCGTCGTGCTCGATCCCGGCCTGATCGTGCTCAGCGGCGAGATCGGCAGGGCGGGCGGCGCGCGGCTGGCCGCCAAGGTGCAGGAGGCGGTGGCCCGCTTGTGCCCGAGCCGGCCCACCGTGGTCACGACCGGGGTCGCGGGAAACCCGGTGCTGCGCGGCGCTCTGGTGGCCGCCCTGGAGCAAGCCCGGGAGCAGGTCTTCTCCGACACTGTGTGAGAATTTCTGCTCATGTGGTCCCCCAATGATGTCGTGCTCATCTCCGATCCCCGGGTGACCGCGATCCCCGTGCGGGAGTGCGGTGAGCCGCTGGCCGACGTACGCGGGCGGCTGCGCGTGGACGAGCGCATGGCGGACGAGACAGGCGCATACGCCCACCTGCGCTCGGGCCTGCTCGACCGCTTGGAGCAGGCCGAGCGCCTGTTGCCCGACGGTTTCCACCTGGTGGTCGTCGAGGGCTACCGCCCCATCGAGACGCAGCGGCGGATCTTCGACGGATACCGGGCGGAGCTCCAGCGCAAGTTCCCTCAACTCTCCCCCGACGAGTCATATATCGCGGCAAGCCGGTACGTGTCCCCGGTCGAGGTCGCCCCCCACACCGCCGGCGCCGCCGTGGACCTGACGTTGTGCGACCCCGACGGCGTCGAGTACGACATGGGCACCCAGGTCGACGACACCCCGGAGCAGAGCTACGGCGCCTGCTACATGGACGCCCCCAACATCTCCGCCGACGCCCGTAACCACCGCAAGCTCCTCGCCGCCGTTCTGGAGCCGTCCGGCCTGGTCAACTACCCGACGGAGTGGTGGCACTGGTCGTACGGCGACCGCTACTGGGCCATGTCCACGGGTTTTCCCCACGCCCTTTACGGCCCCGTCTGACAACCGTTTGCCGGGCGGGTTTTCCACAGGCTGAGGGGCGGGCACAACCTCATTCCGGAGGGTTCTGGACTCCCCCAGCGAGGTGTGGGCATGGTTCCGTTGATCGGGATCGAAGAGGAATACCTCATCGTCGATCCCCGCACCCGCCACGTGGCTCCCCGAGCGGCCGACGTCCTGGCCGCGGCGACGGATGTGCTCGACGTGGTGCAAGAAATCACCAGATTTCAGGTGGAGGCACGTACGCCGCCCTCCGCCGACCTCAGCGAGCTGGGCTCGCAGCTGCGTACGGTGCGCAAGGAAGTGGCCGCCGCGGCCCGCTCATGCGGGCTCGCCGTGGTCGCCAGCGGCATCCCCGTGCTGGGGAACGTCATGTCGCCGCCGCTCACCGACGACGACCGCTACCTGCAGGGCAGGGTGCTCTACCGGGCGCTGCAGGACGAGATCTGCATCTGCGCCCTGCACGTGCACGTGGACGTGCCCGACCCGGAGCAGGCCGTCTACGTCGGCAACCACCTGCGTCCCTGGCTGCCCACGCTGATCGCGCTGGCCGCCAACTCGCCGTTCTTCGCGGGCCGCGACACCGGCTACGCGTCCTGGCGGGTGATCAGCTGGGGCCGCTGGCCGGTGTCCGGCGCACCGCCGTACTTCCCGTCGTTCGGCGACTACGAGCTGGCCCTGCGCGCGCTCACGGAGTCGGGCGCGCTGCTCGACCCCAAGACGGTCTACTGGGACACCCGGCCGTCGCCCAGGCTGCCCACGGTCGAGATCAGGGTGGCCGACGTGCCGCTCGACGTGAGCGACAGCCTCACCCTGATCGGGCTCATCCGCGCGCTGGTCGTGACCGCGCTGGCCGCGGTGAGGCGGGGTGACCGCGGGTTACCCGTCCCATCGGAGGTGCTGCGCGCCGCCTACTGGCGCGCCGCCCGCGACGGGCTGATGGGCGACAGCATGGACGTGCGGCACGGCACGCTCGTGCCCGCACCGGTGATGGCGCGCCGCCTCCTGGAGCACGTACGGCCGGCGCTGGCGGAGGCCGGCGACCTGACGTTCACCCAGGAGGGGCTGGACCGGCTGCTGGCGAAGGGCTCGGGAGCCATGCGCCAGCGCCGGGTGCACGCCAGGGGCAACGACCTGGCCGACGTGGTGGACGACCTCATCGAGGCCACCGTCGCCTGACGCGGGCGCTCCTTCTCGGCTGGCTCAGTGCAGGGCCAGCGCCACGGCCACGCCCAGGCCGAACGCGACGACGACGCCGCGCAGGACCTTGGCGGACATGAGCCTGGCCACCCGTGTGCCCAGGAACCCGCCCGCCAGGCTGGCCGGCGCGACCACCGCCACGGCCTGCCACTGGACGGGCCCGAACAGCGAGAACGCCACGACCGACACCGTGCTGATCACCAGCGACAGCGTGGCCCGCACGGCGTTGACACGATGCAGGTTGTCGTGCAGGAACATGCCGAGCACGGTCAGCAGCAGCACTCCCATGCCGCCGTTGAAGTAGGCGCCGTAGCAGCCGCCGAGGAAGACGCCCGCGTACACCAGCTTGCTGGGCGGCCCGCCGGCCTCGCCGCCGAAGCGCTTGCGCAACCACGGCTGGGCCAGCAGCGCCAGGCTGGCGAAGGCCACCAGCCACGGCACCAGCGACTCGAACAGCCGGCCCGGCGTGAGCAGGAGCAGCGCGCTGCCCGCGACCGCGCCCAGCACGGTCGTGATCGACAGCCCCGTCGCCTTGCGCCGCTGGCCGCGCAGCTCGGCGCGGTAGCCGAGCACGCCGCCCAGGTAGCCGGGCCACAGCGCCACCGCGTTGGTCACGGACGCGGTCAGGCTCGGGTAGCCGAGCGCCAGCAGCGCGGGGAACGAGATGAGCGTCCCGCCGCCCGCCAGCGCGTTCACCACACCGGCCAGCAGACCGGCGCCCAGCAGGAAGAGCAGGTCCGTCATCGGCCGGCTGCGTAGCCCTGGGCGCCGCGCGGGTTGGCGGCGGCCTTGAGGAACGCGCCCTCACGGGCGACCGCGCTGAGCCTGCCCAGCGTCCACGGGCCCTGCGCCTCGACCTCGTGCCCGCGCCGCCGCAGCTCCGCCAGCACGCCCGCGTCCAGGCGGTCCTCGACGTGCAGCACGCCGGGGCGGGAGCCGCGCGGGAAGAACGAGCTGGGGAAGTGCTCGGAGTGGAACATGGGCGCGTCGATGGCCTCCTGCAGGTTCAGGCGGCCGTGGACGACGGCGAGGAAGAAGTTCAGGCTCCACTGGTCCTGCTGGTCGCCGCCGGGTGTGCCGAACGCCAGCCACGGCCTGCCGTCCTTGAGCGCGAACGACGGTGACAGCGTGGTGCGCGGGCGCGTTCCCGGGCGCAGCGAGGCCGGAAGCCCGTCCTGCAGCCAGAACATCTGCGACCTGGTGCCCAGGCAGAAGCCCAGCTCCGGGATCGTCGGGGAGCTCTGCAGCCAGCCGCCGCTGGGGGTGGCGGAGACCATGTTGCCGTGCCGGTCCACGACGTCGAGGTGGCAGGTGTCGCCCTTCACCGTGCCGTCGCGGGCCACGGTCGGCTCGCCGACGCCCTGCGGGGAGCGGGTGCCCGAAATGCCGGGCGCGGCACTCGTCGTGCCGGGCGCGGGGAAGTCGGGCAGCCTGGGCGCGCGACCGCCGGGCGCGCCGGGCCGCAGCTCCAAGCTGGCCTCGGCGCCGACGAACGTGCGCCGTTCGGCGTTGTACGCCTCGCTGAGCAGGTCGGACACCGGCACGTCGGTGTTGTCGCCGTACCAGGCCTCGCGGTCGGCGAAGGCGAGCTTGGCGGCCTCCGTCACCGTGTGCACGTAGTCGGCGCTGAGGTGCCCCATCGCGTCCAGGTCGAAGCCCTGCAGCAGGGCGAGCTGCTGCAGGAACACCGGCCCCTGCCCCCACGGCCCCGTCTTGTAGACGGTGTGCCCGTGGTAGTCGAAGGCGAGGGGCTCTTCGACGGTGGCGGACCAGCGCGCCAGGTCGTCGCCGGTGAGCAGCCCGCCGTGCACGTCGCCGGAGCTGTCCAGCCAGGCCGTCTTGGCGCTGAACTCGGCGATCGCCTCGGCGACGAACCCCTCGTACCAGGCCCTCCTGGCGGCGGCGAGCCGGCCCTCGCGGGTGCTCGACGCGGACTCGGCCTCGGCGACCAGCCGCCGGTAGGTGGCGGCCAGCACCGGGTTGGCCAGCTTCGAACCGGCCGGGGGAACGTGCCCGCCGGGCAGCCAGGTCGCCGCCGACGTCGGCCAGTCATTGTTGAACAATCCTTGAACCGACTCGATCGTGGCCGCGATGCGCTCCAGCACCGGCACCCCGTGCTCGGCGTAGTGGATCGCCGGCGCCAGCACGTCGGCCAGCGACCAGGTGCCCCAGCGCTCCAGCATGAGCAGCCAGCCGCCGAACGCCCCCGGCACGGTGGCCGCGAGCAGCCCCGTGCCGGGCACGATGTCCAGGCCCAGCTCGGCGAAGCGCTCGATGGTGGCCGCGGCGGGCGCCACGCCCTGTCCGCACACCGCGGACACCTTCTGCTCGGCCTCGCTCCACAGCAGGATCGGGACCTCGCCGCCGGGGCCGTTCAGGTGCGGCTCGGCGACCTGGAGCACGAACCCGGCGGCCACCGCCGCGTCGAAGGCGTTCCCGCCGCGTTCCAGCACGCTCATGCCGGTGGCCGAGGCCAGCCAGTGCGTGCTGGCGACCATGCCGAAGTCACCCGACAGCTCGGGCCTGGTGGTGAACAAGATCTCTCCTTCTACAGATTCGCGGTCGCGTCGGGGACGCGGTCCGTTGTAACAAGATGGCACGCGGCCGGATGGCCGTTCCCGCGAGGATCCTGAAGCAGCGGCTCCTCGGTACGGCAGGCGTCGTACGCCAGCGGGCACCGCGTGTGGAACCGGCACCCGGCAGGCGGGTCGACCGGGCTGGGCACGTCGCCGCCGAGCACGATCCTGCGCCGCTCCCGCTGCCTGACCGGGTCGGCCACCGGAGCCGCCGACAGCAGGGCCTGCGTGTACGGGTGCCGCGGCCCGGCGAAGATCTCGGCCGTCGGACCCGACTCCACGATCTTGCCCAGGTACATGACGGCGACCCGGTCGGCCAGGAACTCCACCACCGACAGGTCATGTGTGATGAACAGGCACGAGAATCCCATGTCCCGCTGCAGATCGGTGATCAGATTGAGCACCGACGCCTGCACCGACACGTCCAGCGCCGACACCGGCTCGTCGGCCACGACCAGCTTGGGCTCCAGGATCAGCGCCCTGGCCAGCCCCACCCGCTGCCGCTGCCCGCCGGACAGCTCGTGCGGGTACCTGGACCGCATCTCCTGCCGCAGCTCCACCTTCTCCAGCATGGCCGACACGCGCCCGGACACCTCACGCCGGCCGGCCACCTTGTGCCTGAGCAGCGGCTCGGCGACGATCTGGCCGATCGTGAAGCGCGGGTTGAGCGAGGAGAAGGGGTCCTGGAAGACCATGTGCACGTCCCTGCGCAGCGGGCGCATGGCCTTGCGCGACAGGTGGGTGATGTCGCGGCCGTCCAGCTCGATCATGCCCGAGGTCGGCTCGGTCAGGCGCAGCACACACTTGCCGACCGTGGACTTGCCGCTGCCCGACTCGCCGACCAGGCCGAGCACCTCGCCCTGGCCGATCTCGAGCGACAGCCCGTCCACGGCGCGTACCTGGCCGTAGTGCTTGACCAGGTTGTCGATGCGCAGGATCATCGCTTGCCTCCCGGGTGGAAACAGGCCGCCAGATGGCCGTCCGCGTGCCGTTCGAGCGAGGGTCTGGCCGCCCGGCAGTCGTCCTGGACGCGCGGGCAGCGGTCCTGGAACGCGCACTCGTCGGGGTCCGTCAGCGGCGAGGGCACCATGCCGGGGATCTCGGCCAGCCGGCCGTTGACGGCCGCGGACGGGAGCGCGTTCATCAGGCCCAGCGTGTACGGGTGGCGCGGGTTCGCGAACAGCTCGGTCACCGGGGCCTGCTCGACGGCGCGGCCCGCGTACATGACCACGGCCCGGTCGGCGATGTCGGCCACCACCCCCAGATCATGTGTGATGAGGATGATCGCCGTGCCGAGCCGGTCGCGCAGGTCGCGGAACACGTCCAGCACGCCCGCCTGGATCGTCACGTCGAGCGCCGTGGTGGGCTCGTCGGCGATCAGCACCCGGGGCGAGCAGGCCACCGCGATCGCGATCATCACGCGCTGGCGCATGCCGCCGGAGAGCTGGTGCGGGTACTCCTTCATGCGGCGCCGGGGCGCCGGGATGCCGACCAGCTCCAGCAGCTCGACGGCCCGGCCGGCCGCAGCCTGGCGGGAGAGGCGCTCGTGCCTGCGCAGCACCTCGGTGATCTGGTATCCGACGGTGAACGACGGGTTCAGTGAGGTCATCGGCTCCTGGAAGACGACCGAGACGTCCTTGCCGCGTACCTGCCGCATGTCCCGCTCGGGAAGCGTGGTGAGCTCGCGCCCGTCCAGCTTGACCGAGCCGGACAGCCTGGTCGTGTCGGGCGGCAGCAGCCTGGGCACCGACATCGCGGTGACCGACTTGCCACAGCCCGACTCGCCGCACAGCGCCAGGATCTCGCCCTCGTCCAGCGTGAGTGAGATGTCCCTGACCGCCTGCACCAGGCCGTCCTCGGTGTCGAAGCCGACGGTGAGGTTCGTGATCTCCAGCAGGCTCATCGGGCGCTCCTCGGGTCCAGGACGTCACGCAGCCCGTCGCCGAGCAGGTTGAAGCCGAGCGTGGCCAGCGCGATCATCACCCCGGGCCAGATGGCCAGCCAGGGCGCGTCGCTCAGGTACTGCTGCGCGGTCGTCAGCATCACGCCCCACGAGGGGGTGGGCGGCTGCACGCCGAGCCCCAGGAACGACAGCGTGGCCTCGCCGATGATCGCTCCCGGGATCGCCACGGTGGCCTGCACGATGAGCGGGTTGAGGCAGTTCGGGAGCACGTAACGGAAGATGAGGTGCCCGTCGCCCGCGCCGTCGGCGATGGCGGCGTCCACGTAGTCCATCTCCCTGACCGCCAGCACCTCGCCGCGGGTGATCCTGATGACGGCGGGGAGCTGGGAGAAGCCCAGGGCCAGCACCACGCCCTTCAGCGAGGGGCCGATGATCGCCGCCAGTCCCACGGCGAAGACCAGGAACGGGAACGCCAGCGTCACGTCCACCAGCCGCATCACCACGGGGTCGAGCCAGCGCCGGTAGAAACCGGCCACCAGTCCGATCGGGATGCCCACGACCATCGCCAGCAGCGTGGAGAGCACGCCGGCCTGCAGGGACACCTGCGCGCCGTGGGCGATCCTGGCGAACGCGTCGCGGCCCAGGTCGTCGGTGCCCATCGGGTGCGCGCCCGACGGGGGCGCGAGCGTGGCCAGGTAGTCCTGCGCGGCCGGGTCGCCGGTCACCAGCGGCCCGATCAGGGCCAGCAGCACGAACGCGACCACCAGCACCAGCCCGGCCATCGGCATCGGCCGCCTGCTGAAGCGGCGCCACAGCTTAGTCACGGGTGCCCCCTGACAGCCTGATCCGGGGGTTGAGGAAGGCGTAGGCGATGTCGACCAGCAGGTTGACCAGCACGTATCCGATGACCGTGATCAACACGACGGCCTGGATGACCGGGTAGTTCCTGGTCAGCACCGCGTCCACGGTCAGCTTGCCGAACCCGGGGATCACGAAGATCTGCTCGGTGACCACGGCGCCGCTGATCAGCGCGCCGAGCTGGAGGCCCAGCACGGTGACGACGGTCGTCAGGCTGTTGCGCAGCGCGTGCGCGCCCACGACCTTGGCCTCGGACAGGCCCTTCGACCTGGCGGTCCTGACGTAGTCGGCGGACAGCGCGCCCAGCATGGCCGAGCGGGTCTGCCGCATGAGGATGGCGGCGAAGCCGGTGCCGAGCACGAGGGCGGGCAGGATCATGCGCTGGAGGTTCTGCGCGGGGTCCTGGGTGAAGGGGACGTATCCGGAGGCGGGCAGGATCCGCCAGGTGACCGCGAAGAGCAGGATGCCGAGCAGGCCCAGCCAGAAGTGCGGCACCGACAGGCCGGCCAGGCCGAACCCGGTGGCCACGTAGTCGGCGAGCCGGCCGCGCCGGACCGCGGCCGCGATGCCGGCCCCGACACCGACGACGATGGCGACCAGCATGGCCAGCAGCGACAGCTCCAGCGTCACCGGCAGCCGCTCGGCGATGATGTCGATCACCGGGAGCTGGTCCTGCGTCGAACGGCCGAAGTTGCCGGTCAGGGTCTGGCCGACGTAGTCGAGGTACTGGGCGGGCAGCGGCTTGTCCAGGCCGAACTCGTGCCGGATGGCCTCGACCACGGCGGGCGAGGCCTCCTCGCCCGCCATGACCGTGGCCGGGTCGCCGGGCAGCACCCTGATCCCCAGGAAGATCAGGACGCTGGCCAGGAACAGCACGATCACCGCTGACCCGCAGCGCCGGAGGATGAACCAGAGCATTACGCGGCGAATCCGGCGGTGACGAAGCGCGGCAGGCCGTCCTCGAAGTACTGGACTCCCGCGACGTTCTTGCTCATGCCCAGGTAGTACTTGTTGTGGTAGAGGTACAGGACCCCGCGCACCTCGGCGGCCTTCTTCATCGCGGCGGCGTAGAGCTCGGCCCGCTTGGCCGGGTCCGACTCGGCGGCGGCCTGCTTGATCGGGTCGTCGATGCCCGGGTCGGACATGCCGCTGTAGTTGTTGCTGCCGCGGCTGGTGACGAGGTTCGTGAGGTTGCCGTCCGGGTCCACGCGGCCCGACCAGCCGTTCAGCAGGACGTCGAACTTGCCGGACTTGCCCTGTTCGAGGGTGCTGACGAACTCGGCGGTCTGCACGCTCACGTTGAAGCCCGCCTCCTTGGCCATCTGCTGGATGACCTGCGCCAGGCGGGAGTTCGTGGCGTCGTTCGGGCTGGTGAGCGTGACCGGGATCGGCGTCGGCACGCCGGACGCCTGCACGAGCTGCTTGGCCTTGGCGAGGTCACGCTTCGGGCACTGCAGGTCCTTGGCCCGGTAGGGGCTGTTCAGCGGCACGGGGAAGCAGTCCACCTCGTGCAGGCCGTTGTAGACGGTCTTGTTGATCAGGTCGCGGTCGAGCGCCAGCTCGAACGCCTCGCGCAGTTGCGGGCTCTTGGCCAGCGCTGTGTTGACCGTCCCGGGCTTCTCGGTGGAGCCGTTGGCGTTGCCGGTGTTGATCGTGATGCCGTAGTAGCCGAGGCCGCCGCCGGAGACGACCTTGAGGTTGGGGTCGCTCTGGACGCCCTTGACCGTGGTGGTGGCGAGGTTGTCGCCCACCTGCACGTCGCCGGACTTCAGGTTCGCGGCCCGCACGTTCGGGTCCACGATGATTTTGTATACGAGCTTGTCGAGCTTGACCTTGGCCGCGTCGTAATAGTCGGGCGCCTTCTCCAGCACGATCTGGCTGCCGGAGGTGCGGCTCGCGAACTTGAACGGGCCGACGCAGACCGGGCCGGCGCCGAAGTTGTCGTTCCCCGCGTCCAGCGCCTTGGGCGACATGATCATGCCGGCGCGGTCGGCGAGCTGCGCGGTCAGCGGCGTGAACGCGCGCGACAGCGTGAGCTTGACCGTCGTGGGATCGGCCACCGTGACCTTGGACACCGCGGCCAGGTCGGCCTGGCGCGCGGACTTCTCCCAGGTGCGGTGCCGGTCCAGCGACTTCTTGACCGCCTCGGCGTCGAGCGCCGTGCCGTCGTTGAACTTCACGCCCTCGCGCAGCTTGATCGTCACTTCCTTGCCGTCGTCGGATACCTCGGGCAAGGCGGTGGCCAGCTGCGGGACCAGGTTCGCCTGCGCGTCGATGTCGTAGAGCTTCTCGCACATGTTCGCGAACACCTCGCGGCCCACCAACGTGGTCGAGATGCTCGGGTCGAGCGCGTCAGGGTCGGCGCTGAGCGCCACGTTGAGCGTGCCGCCGCTCTTGACTGGCCGGTTGTCGGCAGAGGCGTCGGCTATGGAGGGCGGGGCTGCGGGCGAGCTGCCGGACCCGCCTCCACCGCAAGCCGCCAGGGCAAGGGGGAGAACGGCGAGCGCCGCGACCAGCCTGGGGGACGGTCTCATGTGGGGCCTCCGTTGAAACGTTTAGGAGACTGTATACAAGACCTGACATTTCACTGGTGTTTCATGACCTGACGTTGTTATCTGACCGTTTGCTAATCGTTCGGGTGGTTTGCCATGCGCACGGCCGCGAGGAACGACCGCCTGGCGGCGGCCACGTGCGCGACGGCCCTGGCCTGCGCCTCGTCCTCGTCGCCCGCCGCGATGGCCTCGCACAGGCTCAGGTGCTCCGACCAGGAGTGCGGCCCGCGTACGGCGGCGGTCTGGCTGAAGACCCACTGCGCGCGCAGGAGCATGGGCTTCATCATCAGGCTGAGGTACGAGTTGCCCGCCGCCTCGCCCACGGCCAGGTGGAAGGCGGTGTTGAGATCGGCCACCTCCGCCAGCCGGCCGCTGTCCACCGCCTCCTTGGCCTGGTCGAGCACCCGCCGCAGCCGCTCGGCAGACCCGGGCGACCGCTTGCGCGCGGCCAGCCGCGCCGCCAGTCCTTCGACCGCCATGCGCACGTCGAAGAGCTCCTCGCCCTCCGCTGCGGACAGTCGCGCGACGGTGGCGCCGAGCCTGGGCGCGACCTCGACGAACCCCTCGGTGGCCAGCACCCGGATGGACTCGCGAACGGGGTTGCGGGACACGCCGAGCGAGGCGGCCAGCCGGTCCTCGACCAGCCGCTCGCCCTGCGCCAGCTCGCCGGAGAGAATGCGGCGCCGCAGCTCCTTGGTGACCTCGTCGCGCAAGGTCCGGTGAGTCGCGCCCAGCGTCAAATCAGTCATATGGCGACTAATCGTATACAGCGGGGTCAGTTCTCGCGCTCGGGGTGCCGGCCGGCCTCGCTTCAGCGGGCCCATCCACCGGCTTTGCCCGCTTCTTGGCCCGGTAGGGGATCCACAGGCCCACCCCGTACATGGTCAGGCCGATGAGGATCATGAGCGCGGCCGTCGGCCAGCGCAGGCCGGGCGGCATGTACGTGGCCAGGAACCACGACATCCGCACCCGGCCGTTCGCCAGGAAGGCGGCGGCCACGATGCCCTGGGGGAACAGCGGGATCGCGCCGAGCGACAGGCACGTCATCACGATCGTTCGCTGTGGCTTCGGCAGGTCGGGCAGCTTGACCGACCTGCCGCCACCCTCCGGCCGCCGCCCGGTGCGCATCATGTGCAGCAGTTCGGGCCCTTGTGCCGCCAGCCGCCGCTCAGCCAGCAGGCCCAGGCCCCAGTAGCACAGGGCGCCCGTCGCCAGTCCGGCCGCGACGCCCCACCAGCCGTACAGCAGGGCCGCCACGACGGCGGGCGCGCCCGACAGGGCCACGAGCAGCATCGTCAGGTACGCCAGGCCCGTCAGGGCTCCGTCGTCCTCGCTCGTGCGCAGCGGGTTGCCGCCGCGCCGCTGCGGATCGGTGCCGGGCACCAGCGCGTACACCGAGATGAGCGGCACCAGCCCGGCCGCGCCGCCCAGCAGCGCGGCCACGCTCGCCAGGATCAGCGGCCACGGACCGTCCGCGACCAGGGTGAACGCCACCGCCAGCAGCACCGCTACCGGGCCCACGGTCACCAGCCAGGCCCGCTGCCTGCCGCGCATGTCCGACGCGCCGGGCGTCATGAGCGTGAGCCAGAGCGCGGTGCCGTCGATGCCGTAGAGGTTGGCGGTCATCGCCGCGGCCATCACGATGAAGACCGGCGCGGCCCACGGCAGCATGCCCGTCCAGCCGAGCGCGAGCGGCGCACCCGCGAAGAACACCCCGTAGGCCAGCGCGAACGTGAGCTGGTGGGTGCGTACCAGGTCGCGCGACCACGTACGCAACTCCTTGGCCACCACCGCCTCCTGCGCGGTGGCGGCCCGCATCGGACGACGGCCCCGCGTCGAGGGGCGGCTCGCGCCCGTCCGCCCGGCCAGCAGCGCCGCCCACGCCGCGAGCAGCAGCACGATCAGCACCGCCATCGCCAGCAGCGCCAGATAGTCACCCTGTACGGCGAGCAGCCCCCACCCCGACGGCAGGTAACGCACAAACGACGGGATCCGGCCGCCCTGGCCGAAGGCCACCGCGAACACCCACGCCTGGCCCAGGAACGCCAGCACCGCGCCGTTGACCAGCCCAGCGCCGACCGCCCCGACCCGGGACCGCAGCGCGATGCCCAGCAGCCCCACGGCCACCTTCGACAGCAGCACGAAGATCGCCAGCTGCAGCACCATCGCGGGCACCGCCACCAGCACGTTCCCCGGTGCGGCCGCGAAGACCAGGCCCGCCAGGGCGACCAGGCTGATCACCGGCGCCACGCCGACGAACGCCGACACCAGCAGCCCCGCCGCCAGCCGCCGCGCGGGCAGCCCCAGCAGCGCGAAGAACTCCGGCCGCAGCGTCTCGTCGCCGCCGCCGGAGAAGACGGGACCGATGATCCAGCCGAGCATCCACCCGGCGTAGGCGGCGGCCAGCCAGTCGCCCTCCTGGAAGGCGAGGTAGATCGTGCCGGCCGCGAGCAGGAGCCCGAGAACGCCGCCTGAGGCCATCATGCCGCCGCGCTGGCCCGTGGTGGAGTGACGCAGGATCGCGATCTTCATCCGGACCAGGGTGACCGCTACAGCCATGACAGCCCCTTGGCGCCGGTGGAGTCCGCGCCGACCAGCTCCACGAACCGGTCCTCGAGCGTGGCCGCGCCGCGTACCTCGTCGAGCGGGCCCGCCGCCGCCACCCGGCCCTTGTCGATCACACCCACGTGGTCGCAGAGCTGCTCAACCAGCGCCATCACGTGGCTGGACAGCACGATCGAGCCGCCGCGCGCCACGAAGCCGCGCAGGATCATCTTGATCGTCGCCGCCGACACCGGGTCCACCGCCTCGAACGGCTCGTCCAGGACCAGCAGCCTGGGCGCGTGCAGCAGCGCCGTGGCCAGGCCGATCTTCTTGCGCATGCCGGTGGAGTACTCGATCACGAGGGTCTTCTCGGCGTCCCTCAGCTCCAGCACCGACAGCAGCTCCTCGGCCCGCTCGGCCACCACCTCCTTGCTCAGGCCCCTGAGCAGGCCGAGGTACGTGAGCACCTCGCGTCCGGTGAGCCGCTCGGGCATGGCCAGCCCGTCGGGCAGCACGCCCACCAGCTGCTTGGCCCGCGCCGGGTCCGACCACACGTCGGCGCCGAAGATCCGCGCCGCGCCGCCGTCCGGCCTGAGCAGGCCGACCGCCATGGACAGCGTGGTCGTCTTGCCCGCGCCGTTCTGGCCGACCAGGCCGTAGAAGGAGCCCTGGGGGACGGTGAGGTCCACGTGGTCGACGGCGACCTTGTCGCCGAACGTCTTGGCTAACCCGCTGATCTCCAAGGCCGCTGCTGTCATGGCTGTCTCCTGGTGGCGAGCGTGAAGGTGGTGACGAGCTCGCGGGCGAGCAGGTCGAGGTCGAGGTCGGGCTCATGGACGATGCGTGACGGCACGGCGTCGACGGCGGCCCGGATGGTGATGGCCATGCTGCGCTTGTCGAAATCGCGGAACTCGCCGGACTGCTGGCCCCAGCCGAGGACCTTCTCCAGGTCGGCCACGGCGACCTCGGCCTGCGCCGCGTACGGTCCCGGGCCGCCCTCCTCGCCGGGCATGTGGGTGATGATCTCCATCAGGGCCAGGAGCGGCTTGCGGTGCTCACGCATGAAGTCGAGGTTGCTCTCGAGGTAGGCGCGCAGGGCCTCGGTCGCGGTGGGCTGCGCGAGGATCCGGGGGACCATCAGGTCCGTGGCCAGCCTGGCGACCTCGGCGACGACCGCCTCGATGAGCTGCTGCTTGCCGCCGAAGTGGTACGAGATCACTCCAGTGCTGATCTTCGCCTGCTTGGCGATCCTGGCCAGGGTGGTGTGCGCGTACCCCTGCTCGGCGAGCACCTCGATGGCGCACGCGATGATCTGGGCCCTGCGGGCCTCCTCGATGAACGTGCGGCCATCTGACGTCACGTTCAAAACTTTAAACAGCCATTCAAATTTTTGGAAGCATCTTCAACAGCACCTGTCCACGTGGGTGTCAGGCGCGCAGGCGGAGCCCGCGGGGCGTGGGGTGGAACCCGGCCGCTTCCAGGGCCGCCGCCAGCGGTGAGTCGATGATGGAGGCGCCGTCGGCCCGCTCCACGGTCAGTTTCCCGAGCGCGCCGTCGCGCACGGAGAGCGCGAGCGCGTCGACGGCGGGCTGCAGCCGCTCGTCGTCGGCGAACGACAGCAGCGTCTTGCCGCCTCGCTCGACGTAGAGCACCAGGTGGCCGTCCACGAGCACCACGAGCGAGCCGGCCTTCCTGCCCGGCTTGTGCCCGAGGTCGCCCGGGTGCTGCGGCCAGGGCAGCGCGGCGCCGTACGGGCTGGCGGGGTCGGCGGCGGCCAGCACCACGGCCCGGGGCCCGGCGTTTTCCTGGTGCGGAGCCGGGGCGATGGCCGGGGCCATGGCACGCATCCGGTCGACCGCTCCCGGCAGCGCGAACTGCGCGCCTCCCAGGCCCTCGACGAAGTAACCCCGGCGGCACCGCCCGCTCTCCTCGTACGCCCGCAGGACCTGGTAGACGGGCGTGAACCCGCCGGGCAGCCGTTCGGACGTCACCGCGCCCCTGGTCACCACGCCGTGCCGCTCCAGCAGCACCTCGGCCTGCGCGTGGGCCCGCTGGGTCGCGTCGGCGGCGGGCGCGGGCAGCAACCACCATCGGCCGCCCACGGTGGGAGGGCCGCTCCTGCTCGGCAGCACGGCCCGGCGCCTGCGCGTGGTGGCGGGCCGGTGCGCGGGACGGCCGGTGCCGAGCGTGGCCCGCAGCGGGGCCAGCGTGTCACCGGAGATCCGCCCCGCCCACACCAGGTCCCACAGCGCCGCGGCCAGCGCCGCGTCGTCCAGCGAGCCGAGCTGGTCGGAGATGCCGCGGAAGAACAGCGCGCCGCCACCGCCCAGCAGCTCGAGCACGCCGTCGTGCAGGGGCGTCATCGTGATCTCCGCGGGCTCGGGCAGCAGCAGCGGCGCGGTGTCGGCGTAGTAGAGCGACACCCAGCCGTCGCCGCCGGGCAGCGACCCCTGACCTGCCCACATCACCTCGCCCGAGGAGGTCAGCTCGTCGAGCAGCGCCGGGTGGTAGCCGGGCACCCGAGCGGGCAGCACCAGCGTCTCCAGCGCGGACGCGGGCACGGCGGCCCCCTGGAGCTGCTCGATCGAGCGAACCAGCGCGTCCATGGCCCGTGCCGCCTCGCTGCCCGCCCGGCCGGCGGCGCTCGAGCTGGTGATGCCGTGCCAGGCGGGCAGGAACCGGGCCAGGGTCTCCGGCGCGACCGGCTCGACCTCCTTGCGCAGCCTCGCCAGCGACCTGCGGCGCAACATCCGCAGCACCCCGGCGTCGCACCACTCCTCGCCCCGCCCGCCGGGCCGGAACTCCCCGTTGACGACCCGCCCGGACGAGGCCAGCCGCCGCAACGCGTCCGTCACCACGGCCACGCCGAGCCCGAACCGGGCGGCGGCCGTGCCCGCGTGGAACGGCCCGCGCGTGCGGGCGTGCCGGGCCAGCAGGTCGGCCAGCGGATCGGCGACGGGCTCCAGGAACGCGTGGGGCAGCCCGACAGGCAGCGGCGCGCCCAGCGCGTCACGCATGCGGGCCGCGTCCTCGATCGCCGCCCAGTGCTCCTCGCCCGCGATGCGCACCCTGATCGCGCGCCGCGAGCGTTCGAGCTCCTCCAGCCAGGACGGGTCGCCGCCGCGCACGCTCACGTCGGGCGCGAGCAGCGGCCCGTGCGAACGCAGCAGGTCGGCGAGGTCCTCCAGGTCGCGCAGCGGGCGGTCGAGCCTGGCCAGCTCCCGCTCGGTGTCGGAGATCACGTCGGGATCGAGCAGCTCGCGCAGGTCGGCCTGGCCGAGCAGCTCGGCCAGCAGCGTGGTGTCCAGCGCCAGTGCCTGGGCCCGCCGCTCGGCCAGGGGCGCGTCGCCTTCGTACATGAACGCGCCCACGTAGTGGAACAGCAGTGAGGTGGCGAACGGCGAGGCCTGCGACGTCTCCACCTCGACCAGCCGCACGCGGCGCGCGGCGATGTCGCGCATGAGCTGGACGAGCCCCGGCACGTCGAAGACGTCCTGCAGGCACTCGCGCATCGTCTCCAGCACGATCGGGAACGAGGCGTACTGCGAGGCCACGCCCAGCAGATGGGCGGCGCGCTGGCGCTGCTGCCACAGCGGACTGCGCTTGCCCGGTGTGCGGCGCGGCAGCAGCAGCGCCCGCCCCGCGCACTCCCTGAACCGGGAGGCGAACATGGCCGACCCGCCCAGCTCCTCGGTGACGATCTGCTCGATCTCCTCGGCGTCGAACGCGGCCACGTCGGTGGGCGGCTCGGAGAGCGTGTCGGGGATGCGCAGCACGATGCCGTCGTCGGAGTGGACGGCCTGCACGTCGATGCCGTAGCGCTCGCGCAGCCGCCGGTTGATCGCCAGCGCCCACGGGGCGTGCACCCGCGCGCCGTAGGGGGAGTGGATGACCACGCGCCAGTCGCCGAGCTCGTCGTGGAAGCGTTCGACCAGGAGGGTGCGGTCGTCGGGGACGTAGCCGGTGGCCTCGCGCTGCTCGTGGAGGTAGGCCAGCAGATTGCCCGCGGCGTACTCGTCGAGCCCGGCCTCCCGCATGCGCTCGGTCGAGCCGTTCTTGGCCTGCTCGCGCAGGAACTGCCCGATCGCCCTGCCCAGCTCGGCCGGGCGCCCCGGCGCGTCGCCGTGCCAGAACGGCAGCTTGCCCGGCTGGCCCGGTGCGGGCGAGACGAGCACCCGGTCGGCCGTGATGTCCTCGATCCGCCAGGACGTCGCGCCCAGCACGAACACGTCGCCCACACGCGACTCGTAGACCATCTCCTCGTCCAGCTCGCCCACCCTGGAGGCCTTCTCGCCCACCAGGAACACGCCGAACAGGCCGCGGTCGGGGATCGTGCCGCCGTTGGTGACCGCCAGCCGCTGCGCGCCCGGACGCCCCTGCAGGGTGCCGGTGACGCGGTCCCACACGATGCGCGGGCGCAGCTCGGCGAACTCCTCGCTCGGATAGCGCCCGGCGAGCATGTCGAGCGTGGCCTCCAGCGCGCTCCTGGGCAGCGTGGCGTAGGGGGCGGCCCGCTTGACCACCGACTCCAGCTCGTCGACGGTCCACTCGTCCATCGCGGTCATGGCCACGATCTGCTGCGCCAGCACGTCGAGCGGATTGCGCGGATAACGCAGCTCCTCGATCTGGCCGCTCTTCATCCGCTCGGCCACCACGGTGGTCTGCACCAGGTCGCCCCGGTATTTCGGGAAGATCACGCCCTTGGACACCGCGCCGACCTGGTGGCCCGCCCGGCCGATGCGCTGCAGCCCGCTGGCCACGCTCGGCGGCGCCTCCACGCACGCGACCAGGTCGACCGCGCCCATGTCGATGCCCAGCTCCAGGCTGGAGGTGGCGACCACGGCAGGCAGCCGGCCCGACTTGAGCGCCTCCTCGATCTGGGCCCGCTCCTCCTTCGAGACCGAGCCGTGGTGAGCGCGCACGATCTCCGTCACGACGCCCTTGCTCGCCCCGGCCTGCGCCATCATGTCGGCGGGCATCCGCTTGGGGGTCTCCCAGGCCGGGCCGGCGGACGGCCCCGTCTCCCAGATGGAGAGGTCGACGGCCTCGGCGTCGCCGCGCTCCCGCTCGTACGCCAGCTCGTTGAGCCGGGTGCACAGGCGCTCGGCCAGCCGGCGCGAGTTGGCGAAGACGATCGTCGAGCTGTGCGCCCCGATCAGGTCGAACAGCCGGTCCTCCACATGGGGCCAGATCGACCTGTTGCCCGGCTCCGGGGCGAAGTCCTCCGCATTTCCCTCCGGCTGCGGGCGGCCCTCCATCTCGGTCATGTCCTCGACGGGGACGACGACCTCGATCTCGAGCCGCTTCTCCGACGGCGGCTGCACGACGGTGGCCGGTCGCGTGCCGCCGAGGAAGGCCGCCACCTCGCTCACCGGCCGCACGGTCGCCGACAGCCCGATCCGCTGCGCGGGCCTGTCGAGCAGCGCGTCGAGCCGCTCCAGGCTGAGCGCCAGATGCGCGCCGCGCTTGGTGGCGGCGACCGCGTGGACCTCGTCCACGATCACCGTCTCCACGCCGCGCAACGCCTCTCGCGCCTGGCTGGTGAGCAGCAGGAACAGCGACTCGGGCGTCGTGATGAGGATGTCGGACGGCTTGGCCGCGTACCGCCTGCGGTCCTCCGAGGGGGTGTCGCCCGAGCGGATCGCCACCGAGATCTCCGGCACCGGCAGGCCCAGCCGGCGCGCCGTCTGCCTGAGCCCGGCCAGCGGGGCACGCAGGTTGCGCTCCACGTCGACGGCCAGCGCCTTGAGCGGCGACACGTAGAGCACCCGCGTCCCCTTGCGGGGCTCCGACTTGCCGAGGGACTTGTGGGCGGGACCGGCGGACTCCGGCTTGTGGGCGGGGTCGGCGTGCTGCGGCTCGGCGGGGCCGGCGTGCTGGGACGCCAGCCTGTCGAGTGACCACAGGAACGCCGCCAGCGTCTTGCCCGAGCCGGTGGGTGCGACGACCAGGGTGTTGTCGCCGCGCGAGATCGACTCCCACGCCCCCTCCTGGGCGGCCGTGGGTGCTTGGAAGGCTCCGGCGAACCATTGCCTGGTCACCTGGCTGAACTGGTCAAGGGAGCTCACCAGCACATATTGCCTCGCGCCACCGACAGAAACCGCATTGGCGCCGCGACGGGCGGTTGAGCGGGGGCCTTGGCGGACATACAGCGACCGTGACCATCGACTATGCGGCCATCGAAGCCCGCCGTGCGGAGCTCAGGCGGCGTTACGTCTTACCGCACCGGCCATCGAGCAGCGCGCGCGGCCTGCACCACATGGCCCTGCTCTCGTCGGACGTGGAACGAACCATCAAGTTCTACCAGGAGCTTCTGGAGTTTCCGCTCACCGAGATCATCGAGAACCGCGACTACAAGGGCTCGAACCACTTCTTCTTCGACATCGGCAACGGCAACCTGCTCGCGTTCTTCGACTTCCCCGGGCTCGACCTGGGGCCGTACCAGGAGGTGCTGGGCGGGCTGCACCACGTCGCGATCTCCGTCGACCCCGCCACGTGGGAACGTCTGCGCGGAAAGCTGGAGATGGCCGGCGTGCCGCACCAGATAGAGAGCGGCGCCTCCATTTACTTCAAGGACCCCGACGGCGCCCGGCTGGAGCTGCTCGCCGACCATCTCGGTGAGATGTACGGCTCACGTGTGCTGTGACCGCGGTTCGACGATGGTTCGACGCTCGTTGACGCCCTAGCGTCGCGACGGCCGGCGCGTGCGGGGCTTGCCCGCACGGGGCGCCTGCCTGATGCCGGCATGCCTTTCCGATCGCTCCGCCTTCTCCTTCTGTACGGCGAGGCGCAGCACGAGCAGCAGCCGGCGGCGTTTGGCCCTGTTGGCCTTCGTCTTGGCTGTCTTCGGGGGTGAAGACTTGGGGGTCTTTGGCATGGGGATGTCTTACCCACGCCCCGGGCGATTCCATACTTGGATTCATGCGCCTGACGGAGTTCTGGAGACGGATGAACGCTCATTTCGGGGAGACGTACGCCGAATCGTGGGCGCGCGACTACGTGCTCGCGCCGCTCGGCGGGCGGACCGTCATGCAGGCGCTGGCCGACGGTGAGAGCGCCAAGACCGTCTGGCGCGCGGTCTGCCAGGTGGAGAACGTCTCGCCCAAGCTGCGCTAAGTCTGCGCCATGTCGAGGGTCTGCCGCAGCGTGGCGGCCGTGAGCTCCAACTCGTCCGCGCTGCCCTGCCCGCCGGGCGACCACAGGAACAACCATCCGCGGTGCGACGGGGTGGCGAAGATGATCGTCTGGCGGCCGGTGCGCGGGTGCCAGACCCACAACACCGGATCCTCGGTGCCTACCATGCGGCTGACCAGGCCATGATGGGGGAGCAACTCGGCGAGCGCCTCAAGACGGGTGCGTCGTTCCCTGGTGTAGCCGCTCGCCACTCGCCACCTCCGACCCCTCGCCCCTGCAGTGAGTCTCCCCAGCTCACCGCGCGTGCAACACGTTGGAGACCAACATCGGCCGGGCGTGTTCGTGAGGATACGGAGGGGGCTCGCAGGCGACCGATGGCACACCGCCCCGGCACACCGCCCGAGCGCACAAGCCCGGCACAGCGCCCCGGCACGGCACCGGTGCACCGCCCCGAGCGCACCACCCCCAGTGCACAGGCCCGGCACACTGCCCGGCACGGCACCGGTGCACCGCCCCGAGTGCACCACCCCCAGTGCACAGGCCCGGCACACTGCCCCGGCGAGGAAGAAGGACGACTCACCTCCCCGAACACGGGAGCTTGACGGCGACCTGCGTGTTCCTGCTGTGATCGAACAGCCGTTCGGCTACGATTGACTCCGCCGGGCCACGTCTTCCCCGGCAGTCGCAGAAAATGTCGGTGGCAGGCCGTAGCTTTCACTCGACTGATCGGACCACGACCCTCCAGGGGGAGTTCCCATGGCTATCAACGACCGCGAGAAGGCCCTCGAGACCGCCCTCGCTCAGATCGAGCGACAGTTCGGCAAGGGCTCAGTGATGCGCCTGGGCGACGACGCCCGAGCTCCCATCGAGGTGATCCCCACGGGGTCGATCTCCCTTGACGTGGCCCTCGGCATCGGCGGCCTGCCGCGCGGCCGCATCGTCGAGATCTACGGCCCCGAGTCTTCGGGTAAGACCACGATCGCCCTGCACGCGGTGGCCAATGCCCAGCGGGCCGGCGGCATCGCGGCGTTCATCGACGCCGAGCACGCCCTCGACCCCGAATACGCCAAGAAGCTGGGGGTCGACACCGACGCCCTGCTGGTCTCCCAGCCCGACACCGGCGAGCAGGCGCTGGAGATCGCCGACATGCTGATCAGGTCCGGCGCCGTCGACATCATCGTCATCGACTCGGTGGCCGCGCTGGTGCCCAAGGCCGAGATCGAGGGCGAGATGGGTGACAGCCACGTCGGCCTCCAGGCCCGCCTCATGTCCCAGGCCCTGCGCAAGGTCGCCGGCGCGCTCAACAGCACGGGCACCACCGCCATCTTCATCAACCAGCTCCGCGAGAAGATCGGCGTCATGTTCGGCAGCCCCGAGACGACGACCGGCGGTAAGGCGCTCAAGTTCTACGCCTCGGTCCGGATGGACATCCGCCGCATCGAGACCCTCAAGGACGGCACGGAGGCGGTCGGCAACCGCACCCGGGTCAAGGTCGTGAAGAACAAGATGGCCCCGCCCTTCCGCGTCGCCGACTTCGACATCCTCTACGGCGTGGGCATCTCCCGCGAGGGCGGCCTCATCGACATGGGCGTGGAGCACGGCTTCGTCCGCAAGTCCGGCGCCTGGTACACGTACGAGGGCGACCAGCTCGGCCAGGGCAAGGAAAACGCCCGCAACTTCCTGAAGAACCACCCCGACATGGCCAACGAGATCGAGAAGAAGATCAAGGACAAGCTGGGCGTGGGCCCCCGCCTCGACGCCCCCGCCGAAGCCGCAGCCCCCGCCCCGGCCGCCGCTCCTTCCGGCCGCGGCTCGAAGTCCACCCCGAAGCCGGGTGACGTCTGATCGCCCACCCCATGAGTGACCCCGTCCACCCCATGAGTGACCCAGACCGGCCACAGGCGCCCCAATCCCGGGGCGCCCGGCCCGGCCCCCCTCCGCCGTCCCCGTCCTGGGGCCGCGACCTGGCCCGCTCGTCCACGGACGGCTGGCCATCGGTCGACGAGTGGCGCGATCACCGCGCCCGCCAACGCGCCTCCACCCCACCCCCCGACCCCCAGCCCGCCACAGTCGACCCTCAGGCCGGCACGGCCGGTTCCCAGCCTCGCACGGACGATTCGCAGGCTGGCACTGGAGACTCTCAGCTCGGGGTGGCCAACTCCCTGCCCGATAGTGCGGACTCCCATCCCGGGGCGGATGGTTCCCTGATTGGGACGGCTGGTTCCCAGCCTGGGATGGCTGGTGCCCAGCCTGGGGCGGATGGCTCCCAAGCAGGTACGGCCGACTCTCCGGCATTGGTGCGCGGCCGGTTCAGCGACAACGGCGAGGCCACGGCCGACGAGCCTCGGACGAGCCGGATCACAAGCGACCACCAGACGGCGGCGTCCAGTGGTCAGGCGGTGGCGTACGGGCGTGCTGGTGATGACACCGTGCTCTCTGGTGAGGAGGGCGCTGGGTGGCATTCCGAGGTGTTGGCGGGGAGCAGTTGGTTTGCGGAGGAGCAGCCGGGCAGCGGAAAGGCTGGTCAGAAGCGGGCGGGCCGAGGGCGGCGAACGGGCCGATCCAGCCGGCGGTCTGGGAAGGGCGCACGAGAGCGAGACTGGCCATCCGAAGGGCTGGGCACCGGGGCCGGGCCGCATGCCGAGGGCGCTGCCGGGTTCGCGCCGGATGGTGAGAGCTTTGCCGGATCCAGGTGGGACAGCGAGAGCCTTGGCGGATTTGGGCGAGGCGATGCGGGTGGCGCTTGGTCTGGGCGGGATGGCGAGAGTGCCGGTCGGTCTGGGCGGGGCGGTGAGAGTGGCGCTTGGTCTGGGCGGGATGGCGAGAGTGCCGGTCGGTCTGGGCGGGGTGGTGAAAGCGGTTCCGGAGGTGGGCGCGACGCGGATCCGGAGTCGGTGGCTCGGGCCATCTGCCTCCGCCTTCTCACCATGGCGCCCAAGACGCGCGCCCAACTCGCCGAAGCCCTGCGCAAACGTAACGTGCCGGACGAGGCCGCCGAAGCAGTCCTGAGCCGCTTCTCCGAGCTCGGCCTGATCAACGACGAGGCGTTCGCCGCGGCCTGGGTCGACTCACGGCACCACGGCCGGGGCCTGGCCAAGCGCGCCCTCGCCGCTGAACTGCGACATCGGGGTGTGGACACCGACACGGTCAAGGAAGCAGTGGAGCGGCTGGATCCCGACCAGGAGGCGGAGACGGCGCGGCGGCTGGTGGAGCGCAAGCTCGCCTCCACCCGATCGCTCGACCCGCAGGCCCGTACGCGGCGGCTGGCGGGCATGTTGGCGCGCAAGGGCTACTCCGCGGGCCTGGCCTTCCGCGTGATCCGCGAGGCGCTCGAAGCGGAGGGCATCGACGTGGAGGAAGACTTCCCGTAACCTCCCCGCGGCTCCCGGCTCCCGGCTCCCGGCTCCCGGCTCCCGGCTCCCGGCTCCCGGCTCCCGGCTCCCGGCTCCCGGCTCCCGGCTCCCCATCGACGAGAGCACTGTCCACCCCACCGTGGAACAGCTCACCGGTCGTCCACCCCGCACCTTCGGTCATTGGGCCACCACCCGCGCCTGGCGATTGCCAGCAGGTCGACGGCGGCGGCTGGGGGGACCGCGGTGAGCGTGCCGTCGACCAGGCCGAGAGCGACGAGTTCGGCGAGCACGGCGTGGGCTTCCGGCATGTGCACATCGGCGGCTGCGCGGTCCAGGTCGGCGCGCAGCTGGCGGAGCAGGTAGCGGTAGAGGCGTTCCTGCCCGGCGGTCAGCCCGAGGCTGGCCAGGGTCATGGTCACCTCCCAGAAGGCTGCGGGTTCGGATTCGGTGGGGCACGTGCTCCTACCGGTTTCCTCACTGCCGAGTGGGGCGAGGCCGTCACCAGCGTGCAGGTCCAGCGGATGGGCAAGGTCGGGCCCGAGCCGCTCCGCCCGTCCAGGTGTCCTCGGTCACGCGGCGCGGCCGGACCGGTTGACAGGGGCGAAAGTGGTCGGCCATCCGAACTCGCGTCCCATGCTGGATCGACACCGTGCCCGGCCTCGGAAGTGAGTGCCGAATGTCGGAGCTGGTGCGGCGTCCAGCCGCTCTGGCGGCCCGGTCGAAATGGCGATCGGCTCGGGTATGGAGGATTCGGGGGATTTCGATATGTGCGCGATCCCGCCCGGTGATCGAATCATCGGGCGGGATCCCCCGGTGGAAGCAGTACGGGCTCAGGTGAGGTTCCTGCGCTTCAGGACGGTGAGGCCGGCGGCGGTGAGAACTGCGGTGAGGCCGGTCATGATCGCGGTGGGTGTGGCGGTGAAGGGTTCGCCGGAGACGACCATGGGCAGGTTGGGGTACGGCACGAAGTACTTGGCGATCCAGTAGTCGATGCCGAAGATCGGTCCTAGCACTTCGCCGAAGAGGTTGACGAACAGGAACGCCGCCCACGAGATCGCCGCCGCCCCTTTGGGGAGCAGGCCGAAGGCCAGGATGCCGACCCCGGCCATGACCCACGTGGCGGGGATCTGGACGAGAGCGCCCGCGAGCACCTTGCCGGGCGAGCCGGCGATCAGGCCCATGGTCAGCCCCGCGACCAGCAGGATCAGTGCGCTGCCTGCCAGCGCGAACAGCAGGTGGCCGGCGGCCCAGCGCAGGCGGTGGACGGGGGTGGACAGCAGGAGCTCGGCTCGGCCGGAGGTCTCCTCGGTGCGTAGCCGCAGCAGTGTCAGCAGCGGGTAGAGGGCCGAGACGTAGCCGAGGCTGAGCACGATCAGCCACAGGTAGGCGTCGGTCATGGTGGCCTCGGGCGAGGCGGTGTAGCGGCGGAAGAACTCCTGCACCGCGGCCCCCTGGCGGGCGACCTCCTCGATGGAGGCGGCCAGGGCGCCGAAGACCAGGCCGGCGACCGCGTACCCGATGGTCCAGCCGCCGAGCAGGCCCCGCTGCAGGCGCCAGGCCAGGCTCAGCGAGCTGTGCAGCCGTACCGATCCGGCCGGACCCGGGCGCTCCGGGATCAGGCCGTGGCCGAGGTCGCGCCGTAGGCGCAGCCGGCAGGCCAGGGCGATCGCGGCGGCGGAGCAGGCCAGGCTCAGCAGCAGCACGGCCAGGTCGTTGGCGCCGTACGGCTTGACCAGGTGCGACCAGCCCTGCGGGGACAGCCACTTGAGCACGGTGAAGCCACTGCCGTCGGAGACGAAGCGCAGCGTGTAGCTGAGGCCCAGGCCCAGCCCGGCGACCCCGATCGCGGTGCGCGCGGTCTGGGTGAGCTGGGCGGCCAGGGCGCCGATCGCGGCGAAGACCATGCCGGCCGCCGCGATGGCGGCGCCGAAGGCGAGGGAGCCGGCGGCGTCGGCGCCCACCTTGACCATGGCGGCGGCCGTGATCAGACCGGCCAGTACGGCGGAGCCGCAGGCGACGGCGAGCGCGGCGGTCAGCGGGGCGAGGCGGCCGACGGCGCCTGCGCCGACCAGTTCGCCGCGGCCGGATTCCTCATCGCCCCGGGTGTGCCGGATGACGGTGAGGATCATGATCAGTCCGAGGATGGTGTAGATGGCGTCGGCGTTCTTCCAGACCGCCATGCCGGCGAGTGTGGGCGAGAAGACCTCGCCGGCGAAGGCGGTCAGCGCCCTGTTGGCCGCCATTTCCTGCGCAAAAGACGAAATATCGGGAATTTCGGCGTATCGGGTTACCTGTCCGGCGGCCAGCGTGGCCACAAGCAGCAGCCAGGCCGGGGCGATGAAGCGCTCGCGGCGCAGAATGAGCTTGGTCAGGATCCAGGTGCCGTTCATTTACTTCACTGCCTCGGACTCGTAGTGACGAAGGAACAGGTCTTCCAGCGAGGGCGGCTGGCAGGTCAGGTTGCGCACGCCGACCCGGACCAACTCGGCGAGCGCCGCGTCGAGCCGCGTCTGGTCGACCTCGAACTCGATCCGGTTGCCGGCCACCCGCACGTTGTGGAGGTCGGGCATGCGCGCCAGGCCGTTCGGCTCGTGGGCCAGGTCGGCGGTGACCCGGGTGCGCACCAGGCCGCGCAGTTGCGCGAGGGTCCCGGACTCCACCGTCCGTCCCCGGCGGATGATCGTCACCTGGTCGCACAGTGCCTCGACCTCGGACAGGATGTGGCTGGACAGCAGGACGGTACGGCCGCGCTGCTTCTCCTCGGCCACGCAGTGCTGGAAGATCGCCTCCATCAGCGGATCCAGCCCGGAGGTCGGCTCGTCGAGGATGAGCAGCTCGGCGTCGGAGGCGAAGGCGGCGATCAGGGCGACCTTCTGCCGGTTGCCCTTGGAGTAGGTCCTGGCCCGCTTGCGCGGGTCCAGCTCGAAGCGCTCCAGCAGCTCGGCCCGGCGGCTCGCGTTCAGGCCGCCGCGCAGCTTGCCGAGCAGGTCGATCACCTCGCCGCCGGTCAGCGACGGCCACAGGCTCACGTCGCCCGGCACGTAGGCCAGCCGCCGGTGCAGCTGCGTCGCCTCGCGCCAGGGATCGCCGCCCAGCAGTGTGGCCGTGCCGGAGTCCGCCTGCAGCAGGCCCAGCAGGGTCCTGATCGTGGTCGACTTGCCGGCTCCGTTCGGCCCCAGGAAGCCGTGCACCTCCCCGGCTCGCACGGTCAGGTCCAGCCCGTCCAGCGCCCGGGCCCGGCCGAAGGACTTGACCAGTCCCGCCACCTCGATGGCCAGCTCCATCGCTGCCACACTCCTCGTCTTGCGTTGTTGTCGCAGGACAAGACGGTAGAAGTGCGGATCTTGCCGGGGTATCGGGCATGTGCCCTAATTGGCGTCCCTACCGGGGCAGCCGGGCGAGCTCCGTCCGGGTCGAGATGCCCAGCTTCGGGAATGCGCGGTAGAGGTGGTGCCCGACCGTCTTGGGGCTGAGGAACAGCTGCGCGGCGATCTCCTTGTTCGTCGCGCCGGTCGCGGCCAGCCGTACGACCTGCAGCTCTTGAGGTGTGAGCTGAGCGAGCAGGTCAGGCGTGGCCGGCGCGGAGCTCTCGCCGGCCGCCAGCCGCCGACGCTGGAGGAGCTGTTCCTGCGGCACTATGAGGGAGCCGCCAGATGACTGGCACCTGGGTGCTGATCCGGCTCATTCTGCGCAGGGACCGCGTGCTGCTGCCGGTGTGGATAGCGATCAGCGCGCTGCTGCCGGCGAGCATCGCCTCCTCCACCACGGCCCTGTATGCCGACCAGGCCGGCCGTGAGGCCTTCGCGGCGGCCACGATGAGCAACCCCGCGCAGCTGGCCACGCGCGGCCCCATCTACGACGCGAGCGTCGGCGGGCTGACCGCCTGGACGCTCGGTTCGTCCGCGGCGCTGATCGGCGGGCTGATCAGCATCCTGCTGGTGACCAGGCACACCCGGGTCGGGGAAGAGGCCGGCCGACGGGAGCTGCTGTCGTCGGGTGTCATCGGCCGCCACGCTGGCCGCCGCGCTCGCGGTCGTGCTGGCCGCCAACCTGCTGCTGGGCCTGCTGTCGGTGCCCGCCCTGGTCGGCAATGGCCTGCCTGCGGGTTCCTCGGCGTTGTTCGGGCTGTCCAGCGCCGCGGGCGGCTGGGCGTTCGCGGCCGTGGCCGCGGTCACCGCGCAGCTCACCGCGTCGTCCGGTACGGCGCGCGGCCTGGCGATCGCCATCGGCGGCCTGCTGTTCGCGCTGCGCTCGCTGGCCGACACCGGCGGCATCGGCTGGCTCGCGTGGCTGACGCCGTTCGGCTGGGTCCGGCTGAGCAAGCCCTACGCCGGCGACCAGTGGTGGGTGCTGGGGCTGGTCGCGGTGGCCGTCACCCTGGCCACGGAGGGGTTGGCGTTCCTGCGCCGCCGCGATCTGGCACCCTCGTCCTGAGACCCCGCGACCTCCAGCGCAGAGCGATCCGATCGCCTGGCCTGGCAGCGGCTGCTAGTATCACCGACGGCGTAAGAGACGCCTGATGGCTACGTGACGAGGGAGGTTGATGAATATGGCTGCCAGCAGCTGTTATCAGCATGCCCTTGTCCGGTCCGCGCGAGACTAGCGCGCGGCCCGGGTCGTTCCATCGACCAGGAGTCTCACATGTCTTCTCTCTTTCCGGTGACCGATGCCGATCTGACCACCGACCGCCTCATCCTGCGGTCATGGCCCGCGGCCGAAGTCAGCGTCGTTCTGGACGGTGCCCGGTTGGCGCACTGGGCCGAGGACTTCCCCGCCGAGGGGGACCAGGTCATCGTCGGCCTGTTCGCCGAGCACCCCACGTGGCTGGACGAGTACGGCCACCGCCAGATCATCGAACGCGACAGCGGTCTGGTGGTCGGCTCGATCGGCCTGTTCTGGCCGCCCAGCGACGGCACCCTGGAGATCGGGTACGGCATCGTGGCCTCTCGCCGGGGGCGCGGTTACGCCCCCGAGGCCACGCGTGCCCTGACCGAGTTCGCCTTCACCGCACCGGGGGTCCACACGGTCCACGCCAACGTGGAACTGTCGAACCCCGCCTCGATCCGGGTGCTGGAAAAGGCCGGCTTCCAGCGATCGCACACCGACGCTGAGCAGAACACGGCCCGATACGTCGCCACACCGCCGCTCCAGCGGTAACCACCCTCAGGGGATCGGCGGCATGCCCCGCCGATCCCCTGAATCGCCAGCCGGACGGTCGCGGCCCAGATGGAGGAGCTCATGGCAGGCCATAGGCGTGACCTGGGCGTTCGCCTCGCCGAGCGCGGGTTCACGCGTGTCGAGCCGCTCGGGCGTGGCCTGGAGTTCTCGGTCTTCCTCGCCGAGCCGGGCAACGGCGGGGATCCGGTCGCCATCCGCGTCGCCGAGCGTCGCTTCGACTCCACGGTCAACGATCCCCGGGTCGACACTCGAGCCCTGCTGCGGCAGGAATACCGGCTGGCCCGCCTGCTGCGTGACCACGGGCTCCCCGTCGCTGAGCCCGTCACCCTGATCCTCGGCGAGACCTTCGACGAGCCGGACATCCTGGTCAGCCGCTACGTGGAGGACGACGGATCGGAGCTGGACTCCTTCCTGCTCGGCGGTCTCCTGGCCAGGCTCCACGCGCTCCCGCTGCCCGAACTGTTGCCCGGACTGCGTCTTGTCGCCGCCGGACGGTCGACGGCGCCCCGGCTGCTGGTCGGCAGGATCCTGCGCCGCTGGAACGAGATCGGCCGCCTCACGGACGACTGGCCGCCGGCGCCCTCCGCCGACCGGCTGCTCCCGATCGCCGCGCCGCTGGGTCACGGCTGCCTGCTCCACCTCGACGTGCGCAGGGCCAATGTGCGCTGTCACAAGGGCGAGGTCCGCGCGCTGCTCGACTGGTCCAACGCCGTCCTGGCCCATCCCGCTCTGGAGTTCGGACGCCTGGGGGAGTTCGCCAGACTCCCGGAGAATCAGGTCGACCTCGTGGCGCTACGCACCGGCTACGAGCTCCACGCCGAGCCCCCGCCCGAGACCGGGCCGCTGGAGCTGCTGTGCCGCCTCGACGCCGCCGTGATGCTCGCCCTCGTCTTCCTCGCCGAATCCCCCGACCCCGTCCGGGCGAACGCCGCCGTGGAGCGCGTCCTGGAACTGTGCGAGCACCTGGAACGGTGAAGCCCGGCTCTCTCCAAGAAGCCCCACTCACTCCAAGCTCGCAGGCCCCAAGAGGGGCAATTCGGGCAGTAATGGGGGATATGGGGCAGAGTGTGGAGATGCAAGCCCGTAAGACACGCTTGATGACGCGTTTGCTTGCTCGTGACCTGTTCGACGCATAACCTCGACGGCAGTGAGGAGTTACTCCGCGCAGCGCGGATTGCCATACCGGTGAAAGTCGGACGAACGAGGTTGATTGATCGAGGCGGGCGAGGTGTCGGCTTTACGAGTCGACGCCCGGTCAGTCTTGGCTGGATATCGATCCTGACGCCCGCCGGGCTGTTCGTGGCGCGCTTGTGACCCCTCCCGTTTGTGGCCGCGTTAATGAGGTGTTGACGACGCGAGGAGGGCGGGGCGCACATGGGGCCGCTGGTCGTGGTGCTGATGGTGGCGGTGCTCGTGCTCGCGTTCGGGATGATCGTCGCGCTCCTCGTCGTCATACGGCGCACCTCAGGCGACTCGCCACGCGTGGGCAAGCCCAGCCCCAGCCCCGAGCAGGTGCAGGCCGTACACGAAGAGCTCGAGCAGGCGCGTGAGGAGGCGCGGGAGATCCGCCAAAAGGCGGAGACCGACGCCGAGGAGATCCTGCGCAGGTCGGAGGCCGCCGCCGAGAGCGCCGCGCAGATGCGGCGGGAGGTGGAAGAGGAGAGCCGGATACTCAAGTCCGAGCTCAAGGAGCTACGTGCCGACCTCGAGCGGCGGGAGGCCAGGCTGGCCGAGCGGGAGCAGCGGCTGGACGAGGAGGCCAGGCGGCAGTCCGAGCGCGACAGGAAGCTGGGCGAGACCGAGGTCGAGCTGGCGGACCGGCGCGAGGAGCTGCTGCAGGTCGAGCAGGAGCGGCGGGTCATCCTGGAACGGGTCGCCGGCCTGACCGGTGAGCAGGCCAAGGCCGAGCTGGTCAAGGAGATCGAGAACCAGGCCAAGCGCGAGGCCGCGCTGATCGTCAGGGAGATCGAGGGCGACGCCCGCAAGGAAGGTGAGAAGCGCGCCACCAAGATCGTGACGCTGGCCGTGCAGCGGGTGGCGGCGGAGCAGACGGCGGAGTCGGTCGTCAGCGTGCTGCACCTGCCCGGAGACGAGATGAAGGGCAGGATCATCGGGCGCGAAGGGCGGAACATCCGGGCCTTCGAATCCACGACCGGCGTAAATCTGATCATCGATGACACTCCGGAGGCCGTGCTGCTGTCGTGTTTCGATCCCGTGCGGAGGGAGACGGCCCGGCTGACGCTGGAGAAGCTCGTGCTGGACGGGCGCATCCACCCTCAGCGCATCGAGGAGGCGCACGACCGCAGCCGCCAGGAGGTGCAGGACCTGTGCGCGCGGGCCGGCGAGGACGCCCTGGTCGAGCTGGGGATCACCGACATGCATCCGGAGCTGACGCTCCTGCTCGGGCAGCTCAGGTACCGGACGTCGTACGGGCAGAACGTCCTCAAGCACCTGATCGAGTCCGCGCACATCGCCGGGATCATGGCCGCCGAGCTGAAGATGAACCAGGCGTTGATGAAGCGCTGTGCCCTGCTCCACGACATCGGCAAGGCGCTCACGCACGAGGTCGAGGGCAGCCACGCGCTGATCGGGGCGGAGATCGCCCGCAGGTACGGCGAGGAGGAGGACGTGGTGCACGCCATCGAGGCGCACCACAACGAGGTCGAGGTCCGCACCGTCGAGGCGGTGCTCACCCAGGCCGCCGACGCGATCAGCGGCAGCCGGCCCGGCGCCCGCCGCGAGTCCCTGGAGGCGTACGTCAAGCGCCTGGAGCGACTGGAGGAGATCGCGCAGTCGTACGAGGGCGTCGAGAAGGTCTTCGCCATGCAGGCCGGGCGGGAGATCCGGGTCATGGTCAAGCCGGACGCGATCGACGACATCCAGGCGCAGGTGATCGCCCGCGACGTGGCCAAGCAGGTGGAGGAGGAGCTGACCTACCCCGGCCAGATCCGCATCACCGTGGTGCGGGAGTCCAGGGCCACCGAGTTCGCCAGGTAGGCGCTGTGCCGGCGCAACCGATGAGCCCCGGTAATCAGGCGAAAAGCTGCTGGTAGAAGGCCAGCTCGGCGGCCAGCGCGGCCGCCCGCGTCTCCGTGCGGCGGAAGCCGTGCGACTCGCCCTCGAACGCCAGATAGGTGCACGGCACGCCCCGCTCGAGCAGCGCGTCCGCGAAGGCCGACGACTGCTCCGGCGGCACCACGGGGTCGTCGAGCCCCTGCAGGAGCAGCATGGGACAGGTCACGCCGTCCACCAGGGCGAGCGGCTCCCTGGCGGCGTACACCTGCGGGCCCTCCGGTCCGACCAGCCATTCCACGTAACGCGACTCGAAGTCGTGGGTGTGCGCGACGAGCGGCGCGAGCGCGCTGACGCCGAAGTACGACACCCCGCCGGCGAACACGTCGGATCGGCAGCAGGCCGCCATCACGGTCCACCCGCCCGCGCTGCCACCGCGCACCGCGATCCTGCGGGGATCGGCCAACCCCTCCGCGGCCAGCCATTGGGCGGCGGCGACCGTGTCCGCCACGTCGACCAGCCCCCACTGGCCCTTCAGCCGGTCGCGGTACGCCCGGCCGTAGCCCGTCGAGCCGCCGTAGTTGACGTCGAGCACGCCGATGCCGCGCGAGGTCAGGAACGCCTTCTCCAGGTCGAGTGCGGTGTCGGCGTGCGCGGTCGGCCCGCCGTGCACGAAGATCACGAACGGTGGCACGCCGTCGGTCGCCGGGCCGTACGGCGGGTAGAGAAAGGCGGGCACCGGCGACTCGACGGCCCTCGGCACGGGCAGGTAGGCCGGGTCGGGCAGGCGTGCCCTGTCGCTCCTGAGCGAGCGGGACTCACCGGAGGCCGCGTCCACGCTGACGACCGACCGGGGAGTCGTGGGGGCGTACCCGATGCCGACCACGGACATGCCCTCGGCGGCCAGCGCCGCGTCCCACCCGTCGTAGGGCACGTCGAGGTCGGTGAGCGTGCCTGAGACCGGGTCGAGCACGCCCAGCCGCAGGTCGCCACGCCCGTGCAGGACCGCGAGCCGCCCGTCGCCGAGCATGGTGTAGGGCGGCCCGCCCAGCCGCCACGGCGGCAGCGTGAACTCCTCCTCCGCGGCGTGGACCGCGCGCAGGCCGTCGCCGTGGAGGCCGATCTCGTAGAGGTTCCACCAGCCGGAGCAGTCGGAGAGCAGGTAGAGGCCAGCGTCGTCCTTCCAGGCCGGGGCCAGTACGGACTCCTCTGGGCCGCCCTTCACCGTCCACGAGCCGCCGCCCGACAGCCGGGTGACGCGTAGCTCGGTGCCGTCCCAGGGCATGCGCGGGTGGTTCCAGCAGACATAGGCCAGATGCCGCCCGTCGGGGGAGACGGCGGGGGAGGCGTAGAAGTCGCAGCCGGTGGCCCATTCGCTGGTCTCGCCGCCGTCCAGCGGGATCGACACGACCGACCTGGTGACCTTGCCGTCGCCGTCGTGGTGCTCGCGTACGCACCAGACCTGGCCGTCGCGCACCGACAGGTCGGCGTAGCGGCAGCCCTCCTCCGTGAGGGGTTTTGGTTCGCCGTATTCGCGCAGAATGTACAGGCGTTGATCCTTGAGGTGGGCGAAGACCACCTCGCCCTCAGGGGTCACGGCGTACGGCTTGCCGCCGTACTCGTGAACCCTGGTGCGCGCGCTCCAGGGAGCCCTCAGCAGCTCACGTTCGGTGCCGTCGGCCGCGCGGCACACGATCGTGGTGCGCCCGCCCTCGTCGGGACGGTCCTCGGTCCACCAGACCCGGCCGTCCTGGGCCGTGGGCCAGCCAGGGCGCACGCCGGAGCCGGCCACGTCTCTGGTCGAAATGGGGGAGGGCCAGAAAGGCATACCCGCATCCTGCCGGAAGATCGGCGGCGGTGTGCGGCGGTCCCCACAGTTCAGGGGCACCCCTCCGGCTTCGGCAGATACCACGGCAGCTTGAGCCCCGTCTTGCCGAACCACTTGTGCAGCAGCCGCGTGGCCGTGCCGTCATGCCACATCGCGGCGATCGCCTGGTTGACGGCCTCGCAGGTGGCGGCGTCGCCCTTCTTGATCCCGACGGCCCACCTCTCGTCGATTATCGGGTCGTTCAGCAGCCGGAAGCGGCCGGGCTCCTGCTGGGCGAACCCGGCCAGGATCAGGTTCTGGGTGCTCACCGCGTCGAGCCGGTGGTCGGTGAGCTTGCGTACGCAGTCGGAGTAGTTGGCCGCGTTCACCAGCACCGCGGGCAGGTCCAGCTTGCCGTCGGGCGGCGGATCGACGACCCGCCGGTACGAGTTCGAGCCCTCCGCCAGGCAGAGCCGCTTGCCGCGCAGGTCGGACACCTTCTTGATGCTGGTGTCGGTCGCGCGGACCATCGTGTCCTGCTGGACGATCACGTACGGGCCGGCGAACGTCACCTTGGGCCTGCGCGCCTCGGTGATGGTGTAGGTGGCGACGATGAGGTCCACGCTGCCGTTCTGGAGCAGCGCCTCCCGGGCGGACGAGGGCGACTCCCGCCACGTGATGTCCACGTGGCGGCCGTGCGCGAGATAGTTGACGATGTATCTGGCGACGTCCACGTCGAACCCCTGCGGGTCGCCCGGCCCGACCACCAGTCCCAGGCTCGGCTGGTCCCACTTGGTGCCGACGACGACGTGCCCGGTGTTCCTGATCTTGCCTACGACAGTGCTGTACGAGCCTCCGCCACCGCATGCGGCCAGGCCCATGACGGTGGCGGCTGCCAACGCCACATATGCCCGCCGCATGGACACCCCCGGTCTCTTGCTACAGGAGTGTGCTCGCCCGGCATCCAGTACGGGAACGGGACATTGGCGGTATTTAACCGAGTTGTGGCACCTTCTTGGGGCTTTGCTGCCGCAAGGGGAACGCGGACGGCGGCGGCACGCAGGTTCGCGCGCCGCCGCCGTCCGTTCTTCAGGTAAAGGGCCGTCATTCCAGCGTGGCGACGGCCCCCCGTCCAGAGCCGCCGGTGGGACCCGTGCCGATCGCCGAAGGCGGCGCGATCGGTCCTCCCGCCGCCGACTTGCGGCTGCGGCGGCTGCGGCGCTCGAGCCAGTGCGCGAGGTAGCTGAGAGCCAGGTTGATCAGCACGTAGAACAGCGCCAGCACGATGGCGCTCGGGATGAGGTTGCCGTAGTTGACCGCGAACTGCTTCAGCCCGGCGTTCAGCAGGTCCTCGTAAGCGATGATCCAGCCGAGCGCGGTGTCTTTCAGCAGCACGACCATCTGGCTGACGATCGCCGGCATCATCGCCGTGGTCGCCTGCGGGACCAGCACCAGGCGCATCACCTCGGACTTGCGCAGCCCGATGGAGTAGGCGGCCTCGGACTGGCCCCTCGGCACGGCCAGGATGCCCGCGCGGACGATCTCGGCGAGCACCGACCCGTTGTACAGCGTCAGGCCGATGACGACGGCCCAGAACGCCGGCACGCTGACCGTGTAGCCGCTCAGCGTGGCCGGGCCGGCCTGCACGAAGTAGATGAGGATCAGCAGCGGGATGGCGCGGAAGAACTCCACGACGCCGCCGCAGAACAGGCGGATCGCCCGGTGGTCGGAGAGCCTGCCGAGGCCGAACACCACGCCGAAGAGCATCGCGAGCACGGCCCCGACCACCGCCGCCTGCAGGGTGCCGATCACGCCGGGGATGATGAAGCCCGTCCACGTGTCGCCGCGCAGGAACGGCTCCCACTTGGCGGCGTCGAGCTGGCCCTTGTCGCCCAGCGTCGAGATCACGACGTACGCGATGAGCAGCAGGACCGCGACGGACAGCAGCGTCAGCACGTTGTTGCGCAGCCGCGCGCGCGGCCCGGGGGCGTCGAACAGAACGCTGGTCATCGGGCCACCGCCAGTCGCTTGGCCAGCCAGCCGAAGAAGAAGCCGGTGGGGAGGGTCAGCACCATGTAGCCGAAGGCGAAGCCGAGGAAGATGGGTATCGTGCCGCCGAAGTCGTCGAACATCTGCTTCATCTGGGCCGCCGCGTCGAGATAGCTCGCCACGGTGACGATCGTGGTGTTCTTGGTGAGGGCGATCAGGATGCTGCCCAGCGGGGCGATGACCGACCGGAACGCCTGCGGCAGCACGATCAGCCGTAGCGACTGGACGAACGTCAGCCCGATGGCCCTGGCCGCCTCCGCCTGCCCGACGGAGACGGTGTTGATGCCGGAACGCAGCGCCTCGCACACGAACGCCGCGGTGTACGCCGACAGGCCGGCCACCGCCCACCAGAAGTAGTTGGTGGAGGGCTGGTCGGAGAAGGTGAGCTGCATCGTGTCGCTGAGCCCGAGCGCGCAGAGGATCAGCACCAGGGTCAGCGGGGTGTTGCGGACGACGTTGACGTAAAAGGTCCCGGCCCAGCGCAGCACCGGGGTGGGAGCCACGCGCATGGAGACCAGGACGGTGCCGAGGATGAGCGCGAAGAGCCCGCTCATGAGCGTCAGCCGGATCGTCGCCCAGAAGCCCAGGAGGATCTTGTCGAACTCCTGTACCAGCGGGGAGAAGTCAAACAGGGTAGAGGTGTCCATGACATTCCTCGTCGACAGTGCTCGGCGGCGAGCCTGAGCGGCTCAGGCTCGCCGCCGTGCGATCGGACCCGGACGGGAGATCAGGAGCAGCCCTCAGCGGGCGGCGCCGAGGTCTCGAACTTCAGCCCGGTGCCGGCGAAGTGCTTCTCCAGCAGCTTGGCCGCGGTGCCGTCGGACCACATCTGGGCCACGATCTTGTTGATCTCGTTGCAGCTCTCGACGTCGCCCTTCTTCAGGCCGATGCCGTACTTCTCGTCCGTGAACGGCGCGCCCGCCACCTTCACGCCGGTGCCCTCGCGCTTGGCGAAGCCGGCGAGGATCGTGTCGTCGGTGGTCACGACGTCGACCGCCTTGGTCTTGAGCTTCTGGATGCACTCGTCGTAACCGCCGGCGGGCACCAGGGTCGCCTCGACCTTGAGGTTCTGCTTGTTGGTGCCCTCGGTGATGTTCTTCCACGAGTTGGAGCCGCTGACCTGGCAGACCTTCTTGCCCTTGAGGGTGTCGAGGCTCGTGATCGTGTTGTCGTCGGCCCGGATGAGCGAGTCCTGGTGCGCCAGGTAGTAGGGCCCGGCGAAGGTCACCTGCGGCTTACGCGCGTCGGTGATCGAGTAGGTCGCGATCACCAGGTCGACCTGGCCCTGCTTCAGGAAGCTCTCCCGGTTGGCGGAGCGGGCCTCCTTGAACTCGACCCCGCTCTCCGGCACGCCCAGCTTGCCGGCGATGTATTTGGCGACATCCACGTCGAAGCCCTCGACCGTGCCGTCGGGCTTCTTCAGGCCCAGACCCGGCTGGTCGTACTTCACGCCGACTACGAGCTTCTTCTCGTCCTTGGCCTTCTGCACCACGGTGGTCGCCCCACCGCCGCCGCAGGCGGCGAGACCGGCGATCATGGCCCCGGCGGCAACGAGGGCAGCGCTCACGCGACGGATATGCATCGTCCTACCTCGGCTCTCTCAATGCGTCAGAATCTTAGAAAGGAAATCCTTGGCCCTGTCGGTCTGGGGAGACCCGAAGAAGGCGTCCGGGTTGTTCTCCTCCACGATCTGGCCGTCGGCCATGAACACGACCCTGTTGGCGGCCCTGCGGGCGAAGCCCATCTCGTGGGTGACGACCATCATGGTCATCCCGTCGCGGGCCAGCCCGATCATGACGTCCAGGACCTCCTGCACCATCTCGGGGTCAAGGGCCGACGTCGGCTCGTCGAAGAGGATCATCTTCGGGTCCATCGCCAGCGCCCTGGCGATCGCGACCCGCTGCTGCTGACCGCCCGACAGCTGGGCGGGATATTTGTCCGCCTGCGCCGCGATGCCGACGCGCTCGAGCAGCTCCATGGCCCGCTTGTCGGCGGCGTCGCGCGCCTGGCCGCGGACCTTGATCGGGCCGAGCGTCACATTCTCCCGAATGGTCTTGTGCGCGAAAAGATTGAACGACTGGAACACCATGCCGACATCGGCACGAAGTTTTGCCAGAGCTTTACCTTCCTGAGGCAGCGGCTGGCCGTCGAAAATGATTCTCCCGCCGTCGATGGTCTCCAGCCGGTTGACGGCCCGGCAGAGCGTGGACTTGCCTCCGCCCGAAGGACCGATGACGACCAGTACCTCGCCCCGGGAGACGGTCAGATTTATGTCCTTCAGGACATGCAGCGCCCCAAAGTGTTTGTTGACGTTCTCCAGCCGTACGAGTGGAGCGCCGTTGCCGTTCTCCGTCATGCGTCAAACCGTAGACGGTCCGCAGAGTGCTGGTCACTAACTAAGCGGTACCGATCCGATCACATCATGCCACCAAGCTGGCCTTTTGGATCGGTACGGGCCTTGCCAAGCCGGACAGCGACTACCCTTGAACGTGCGATGACTGTGACCCAGGACGGCGCCCGCACATACGAAGTGCGCACATACGGGTGCCAGATGAACGTGCACGACTCCGAGCGCCTGTCCGGTCTGCTGGAGGACGCCGGCTACGTGCCCGCCTCCGACGGTGAGACCGCCGACGTGGTCGTGTTCAACACGTGCGCCGTGCGGGAAAACGCGGACAACCGCCTCTATGGCAACCTCGGCCACCTCAGGCCCGCCAAGACGCGCAACCCGCGCATGCAGATCGCGGTGGGCGGCTGCCTGGCGCAGAAGGACCAGGGCGAGATCGTCCGCAAGGCGCCCTGGGTCGACGTGGTGTTCGGCACCCACAACATCGGCTCGCTGCCGGTGCTGCTCGAGCGGGCCCGCATCGAGGGCGAGGCGCAGGTCGAGCTGAAGGAGTCGCTCGAGGTCTTCCCCTCGACGCTGCCCACCAAGCGCGAGTCGGCCTACGCCGCCTGGGTGGCCATCTCGGTCGGCTGCAACAACACCTGCACGTTCTGCATCGTGCCGTCGCTGCGCGGCAAGGAGAAGGACCGCCGCCCCGGCGACATCCTCGCCGAGGTCCAGACCCTGGTCGGCCAGGGTGTGCTGGAGGTGACGCTCCTCGGCCAGAACGTCAACACCTACGGCGTGGAGTTCGGCGACCGCCTGGCCTTCGGCAAGCTGCTGCGCTCGTGCGGCACGATCGACGGCCTGGAGCGGGTCCGCTTCACCTCGCCCCACCCCGCCGCCTTCACCGACGACGTGATCGCCGCCATGGCCGAGACGCCCAACGTCATGCACCAGCTCCACATGCCCCTGCAGTCGGGCTCCTCGCGGGTGCTGCGCGCGATGCGCCGCTCCTACCGTGCGGAGCGCTACCTCGGCATCATCGAGCGGGTGCGCGCCGCCATGCCGGACGCGGCCATCTCGACCGACATCATCGTCGGCTTCCCTGGGGAGACAGAGGAGGACTTCCAGGCCACCCTCGACGTGGTCCGCGAGAGCCGCTTCGCCAACGCCTTCACCTTCCAGTACTCCATCCGCCCGGGCACCCCGGCGGCCACCATGCCCGACCAGATCCCCAAGGAGGTCGTGCAGGAGCGCTACGAGCGGCTGGTGGCGCTGCAGGAGGAGATCTCATGGGAGGAGAACAAGAAGCAGGTGGGGCGCACGCTCGAGGTCCTGGTGGCCGAGGGTGAGGGCCGCAAGGACGACGCCACCCACCGCCTGTCGGGCCGGGCGCCCGACAACCGCCTGGTGCACTTCAGCGCCGGCGCCGAGACCCCCAGGCCGGGCGACATGGTGACGGTCGAGGTGACGTACGCGGCCCCGCACCACCTGGTGGCGGACGGGCCGGTCAAGGGCCTCAGGCGCACGAGGGCAGGCGACGCCTGGGAGTCGCGCCAGTCCGGCTCTGCCCAGTCCTCGGGCGTCCTGCTGGGCATGCCCACCATCGGCCGCCCCGCCCCCGCCCCTGCCGCTCCTTCAGGAGCCTGCTCGGCGCACTGAGGCCCACCTGCGGCGGTCAGCGGGTGAGGCGGTTCAGGTAGGCGTAGCAGGGTTCGCGGCGGAAGTCGTGGAACGTGGCGCAGGGATCCGCGGCAACCCTGCCCGAAATCGACGCAGCCGGGTCGGCGCGCCGGTCTGGCTCCTCCTCGGCGGGCGTCCGGGGAGCGGGCAGTACCTTCGGCTGAGCGGGCAGGACCTTCGGCTGAGGAGCGGCTGAGCCGGAGGCGGGAGGCGGCTGGGGAGCCGCCGATCGCTGCGGCTGCGTCCATGTCGTGGCGGGCGGCGGTGGCACGGCGCTGGACGCGGGAGGTCCCGTCGTGGACCCCGGGGGGTCCGTAAGAACCAAGGGTCCCATGACGGTCGCCGGAGGCGGCTCCGCGGTGCTGGACGGGGTGTCGGAGATCGTCGATTCCGGCGGCGGGACGGAGTGAACCCAGGAGAGCGGCAGGAGCTCGGAAGTGCCGTCCTGGAACGATCCATCCGGTGATTGCGAGACAGGCGGAACCGGAGTCCCGGTAACGTACGAGAAATTCGCCCGTGGGGAAAGCGTGCTTTCCCGATCGAATTCCGATGACCTTTCCGGTGACGCCTCCTGCGCGTTGGTGAATGCCAGGAATATGCCGGTGATCGCGGTGACGAGCACTCCGGCGGCTCCGGCCACGGGTGCGAGGCGGGCACGACGACCTGGGCAAATTGATCTAGAGGGGGACAAGTCGTGATTCCTTTGTGATTGGTGTGCGAGCATTCGGTCGTTGCGGCTAGTGTGGTCCATCACCCCTAGAAGCCGGTTAGCTTTCCCCCGATACGACCGCAGGGAGCCGCACCACCATGCAAGATCCGATCGAGCCGGATCGTCTCGAGATCCTGTCCGGGCCCGGAGACGCCCGCCCGGCGGCCAGGGCTACGACCCCGGCCGGCAAACCCCCGAAGAACACCAGGAAGACCGTCGTCATCGCCGCTTCGGCGCTCGTCGCCGTGCTGGCGGCGGGCGGTGCCGGCTATCTGCTGGCCGGCGGCCAGGGCGAGACGGCGCAACCGGGCGTCGGCCGTCCAGCGCCCTCGCAGAGCGTCGGAGGGAACGAGGACCTCGGGGGCGACGACGCCACCACGGGCGACGCCACCACCGACGCCCCTGACGACGACCTCTCCACGGACGCCCCCGACGACGGCTCCATGGGAGACGCGGTGACGGACGTGGGCTCGGGCGGCGACCCCGCCACCGACACAGGCACGAACCCGTCCCGTGGCACGGCCGGGACCGGCGACGGCAAGACGCCCGCCACGACGTCCCCCACCAAGGCGCCGCAGCCATCCGAGGCCGACAACCCCGCGGACGGCCCGGCGGGCGAGCTGAGCGGCCAGTGCGCGAAGAGCGGCTGCTGAGCGCGGGCGAGCGCCCCGTCAAGTGGCTCGGCGAATATCGGTGGCACTGGACCTACGGCAGGAGCCACCGCACTCCGTAGGGTCGGCGCATGACGACTGACAAAGCCGAGGTCCTACGGGCGCTGCATGTGCCGGGAAGGCCCGTGATCCTGCCCAACGTCTGGGATGCCGCCTCCGCCCGTGCCGTGCAGGAAGCCGGGTTCCCGGCCGTGGCCACCGGCAGCGCCGCCGTGGCCCAGGTGCTGGGCTACGAGGACGGCGAGGGTACGCCGGTCGGCGAGATGATGGCGGCGATCGCCCGCATCGTCAGGGTCGTGGACGTGCCGGTCACCGCCGACATCGAGCGGGGCTACGGCCTCAAGCCGGCCGAGCTGGTCGAACGCCTGGCCGCGACCGGAGCCGTGGGCTGCAACATCGAGGACTCCACCGCCGGCGCGCTGGTGGACCCCGGCGAGCAGGCGGACTTCCTCGCGGAGCTGCGGGCCGCGGCCGGCCAGGGGCTGGTGGTCAACGCGCGGGTCGACACCTACCTCCTCGGCCGGACCGCCCGCGAGGAGGCGGTGGAGCGCGGGCGGCGGTATCTGGCGGCGGGGGCCGACTGCGTCTACCCGATCGGGCTGGGGGACGAGGACGAGATCAAGGCGCTGGTGAGCGAGCTGGGCGGGCCCGTCAACATACTCTTCAGGCCCGGGCTCCCGGCATTCGAGCGGCTGGCCGAGCTGGGGGTGGCCAGGATCAGCTTCGGCGGCGGGCTGCACCGGGCCGCGCACGTCCACGCCCAGAGCCTGATCGCGAAGGTCAAGGAAGGGCGCAGCCCGTACTGACCTGCACGCCGCGTACGCTTGCCCCCGTGCTTGTCGCCGCGGCCGTCTGCCCGCCCACCCCGCTCATCGCGCTCCAGCTGGACGACCTCCGCTCCGCCTGCCACGCCGCGATCGCCGCGCTCCGCGACGCCCGTCCCGACGTGCTGCTCGTGGTGGGCGGGGCCGAGAGCACGAGCACATACGGCGGCCAGGCGGCGGGCACCCTGCGCCCATGGGGGCTGGACGTCACGGCCGGCCGCGACGAGCCCCCCGTGCTCCCGCTGTCCTTGACCGTCGGCCGCTGGCTCCTGGGCGATCGGGCCCCGGACAGCTTCCAGTCCGTCGCGCACGATGCGACAAGCAAGGAATGCCGGCTGCTTGGCGAAAAACTAGGAAAGGTCGCGGACCGGGTGGCGCTGCTGGTCATGGCCGACGGCTCCGCCTGCCTGAGCCCCCGGGCCCCGGGCAAGTACGACGACGCCGCGAAACCGTACAACGACCTGATCGCGAACGCCATCGCCCACGCCGACCCCGGCGCCCTCGCCACCCTCGACCCCGCGCAGGCGGAGAGACTGTGGGTGAGCGGGCGGGCCGCACTCCAGGTGCTGGCCGGCGCGGCGGGCGCCCGCGGGTACGAGGGCCGGCTGCTGATGGAGGCGGCCCCCTACGGCGTGGGCTACTTCGCCGGTCTGTGGACCTGACGCTTCGGCACCGGGATCTTCATCAGGTCGCGGGCGAGCACGACCTCGCCGTCGAAGTGCCGTCGCACCTCCGCCACGAAGGCGGGCTCGGCGTCGAACCCGTACCGCTCGGAGAAATGCGTCAGCACCAGCCTGCGCACTCCAGCGTCGGCCGCCACCAGCCCCGCCTCGAACGCCGTCAGATGCCCGTACTCCTTGGCCAGCGCGCTCTCCGACGACAGGAACGTGGACTCGATCACCAGCAGGTCCACCCCCGAGGCCAGCTCGAACACGGTGTCGCAGAGCCGCGTGTCCATGACGAACGCCACGCTCTGCCCCGGCTTGGGCACGCTGCACTGGTCGATCGTGATCCCACGCACCGAGCCGGTGCGCTGGAGCTCGCCGATCTCGGGGCCGCGGATGCCGTAGGCGGCCAGCTTGTCGGGCAGCATGCGGCGGCCGTTCGGCTCCTGGACGCGGTAGCCGTACGACTCCACGGGATGGGACAGGCGGCGTGCGGTCAGCGGGCCGACGGTGGCGAGGTCGCCGGAGAGAGCGTGCTCGGAGATCACAGAGGTGTCGGCGAACGCGGCGGCGTGGCGGAGCCTGCGCCAGTACGTCTCGCCGGAGGCAGGGAAGAGCGCGCGCACCGGGTGCCTGACCTTGTCGCGGGCGATGCGCTGCACGACCCCGGGCACGCCCAGGCAGTGGTCGCCGTGGAAGTGTGTCAGGCAGATCCAGTGCACGTCGTGGGCGTTCACGCCGGCGAGCAGCATCTGCCGCTGAGTGCCCTCGCCGGGGTCGAAAAGGTAGCCTTGTCCGTCCCAGCGCAGAAGGTAGCCATTGTGATTACGGTGTCGGGTGGGGACCGCGCTGGAGGTGCCCAGCACCACCAACTCACGTGAGGACATGATGACCACAGTCGCGTTCGCCGAGGTGCCGACGCCGGTCGGGCCGTTCGTGCTGGCCGTCACCGAGGTCGGCATCGTCGCGTCGGGCTGGGGCTCCCGTCCGCGGCCGACCGACCGCCTCGGTCTGGCTGAAGTCCATGATTCGGATCGTACGGCCTTCGCGGTCGCCGAACTGAATGCTTATTTCGCGGGCGATCTGAAGACCTTCGAGACACCGGTGGACTGGCGGCTGATGTCCGGCTCCCGGCTGCGGGTGCTGCAGGCCCTGCACCAGGTCCCGTACGGCACCGCCGTCACCTACGGCGAGTTGGCCGCGCGCAGCGGCTCCAGCGTGCCCGCCCGCGGCATCGGCTCGATCATGGGCTCCAACCCCATCCCGATCATCGTGCCCTGCCACCGCGTGATCGCGGGCAACGGCCTCGGCGGGTTCAGCGGCGGCGAGGGCGTGGAGACCAAGCGCTGGCTGCTGACCCACGAGGGCTACCTGCAACCGACCCTGCTGGATTTTTAGGCCTCGATCTCTAGCAGACTTGTCGGTGTGAGCCAGAAGCCAGTCATCGCCGTCGTGGGTCCCACCGCGGCCGGGAAGTCCGATCTCGCCGTGGACATCGCGCTGCGGCTGGGCGGCGAGTGCGTCAACGCCGACTCCATGCAGCTCTACCGGGGCATGGACATCGGCACGGCCAAGCTCACCATGGCCGAGCGGCGCGGGGTCCCGCACCACCTGCTCGACGTCTGGGACGTCACGGTCACGGCCAGCGTGGCCGAGTACCAGAAGCTGGCCAGGGCGGTCATCGACATCGTCGAGGTGCCCGTGCTGGTCGGCGGCAGCGGCCTGTACGTACGCGCGGCCATCGACGAGCTGGAGTTCCCCGGCACCGACCCCGAGATCAGGGCCAGGCTGGAGGGCGAGCTGGCCGAGCGCGGCTCCGCCCCGCTCTACGAGCGCCTGTGCGAGCAGGACCCGGCGGCCGCGGCGGCCATCCTGCCGAGCAACGGCCGCCGCATCGTCCGCGCGCTGGAGGTGATCGAGCACACGGGCCGCCCGTTCTCGGCCACCATGCCCGGCTACGACGCCGTCTACCCGAGCGTGCAGATCGGCCTCGACGTGCCCAGGCCGGAGCTGGACGAGCGGATCGCGGTCAGGGTCGGGCGCATGTGGCAGGGGGGCCTGGTCGACGAGGTGCGGAGCCTGCTCGGGCAGGGCCTGGCGCTGGGCCGCACGGCCAGCCGCGCCCTCGGGTACGCCCAGGTCATCCGCTTCCTTGAGGGGGAGTGGAGCGAGGAGCAGGCGATCGAGGAGACCGTCAGGGCCACCAGGCGCTTCGCCCGCCGGCAGGAGTCGTGGTTCCGCCGCGATCCCAGGGTGTGCTGGCTGCCGTACGACGCACCGGACCTGCTTGAGCGGTCCCTCGCCCTAATCTCCGCACACCCTTTCGCATAAACTTAAAAAATGCGGTTTTTCAAGGGGCACGGCACCGAGAACGATTTCGTCATCCTTCCCGACCCCGGCGGAGAGGCAGCTGTGACAGCCTCGCTCGTCGCCAAGATCTGCGACAGGAGAGCCGGCATAGGGGCTGACGGCGTGCTCGTGGTGACGCGCACCAAGGAGAGCCATGAGGTGAGCGAGCATGCCGTCGCGGCCGAGTGGTTCATGGACTACCGCAACGCCGACGGCAGCGTGGCCGAGATGTGCGGAAACGGCATGCGCGTGTTCGCCCGCTACCTGATCGACGCGGGGCTGGAGCACTCCACCGAGTTCGCGGTGGCCACCAGGGGCGGCGTACGCAAGGTCCGCGCCGAGCCGAACGGCGACATCACCGTCGACATGGGCAAGCCCGTCGTGCTCGGCGAGAGCGTGGCGACGGTCGGCGGCCACGAGTACACCGGGCTGCACATCAGCCTGGGCAACCCCCACCTCGCCTGCGCCATCGGCGACCCCGTCGTCCAGCTCGACCTCACCCACCAGCCCGGCTTCGACCCCGGCGTCTTCCCCAGCGGGGTCAACATCGAGCTGTTCAACCCCGTCGGCACCAGCCGCGCGGTCATGCGCGTCTACGAGCGCGGCTGCGGCGAGACGCGCTCCTGCGGCACCGGCACAGTGGCCACGGCCGTCGCCGCCGCGGCCCTGTCGGGCGACACCACCGGCACCTGGACGATCGAAGTGCCCGGCGGCACGGTGACCGTCACCCTCGAAGAGGACACGAGCTACCTTTCCGGCCCCGCGGTCATCGTGGCCAGCGGAGAGCTGATGCTTGCAGAATGATGTTCTCCTGAGAGATGCTGGGTCCACTTCGCGAACTGAGGGGTGGACCATGGCGGACCCGCGCACCACGGCGGCACAGGTCAAGGCGCCGATCGGCCAGCTCGGCGGCGGATGGATGATCTCCAGGGAGGCCAAGGCCGTCTGCGAGGAGTACGGCCTCGGCCCCCGCGAGCTCTACTTCAGAGGCCGCTGCGGCGTGCTCGGCGAGTGCGACGCCGACGTCGTCACCTCGGTCGCCGTCTTCTTCCCGCCCCAGCACGTCGAGGAGAGCTGGAACGGCGGGCGCAAACTCGCCGCCGAGCAGGCGGTCGAGCTGTACGCCGAGGTGTGCAGGGCCTGGGGCCGGCGCAAACTCGGCGGCTACGACGGCTGCGCCAGGATCGCCGAGCTGCTCCAGCCGGTCGTCGAGCAGGCATCGCCCGTCGGCGCCCCGCTGTTCGCCGGGTGGCGGGCCGTGCCGCTGGCCGACGATCCGCCCGCCCGGGCCACGCAGCTCATGCACGTCGTACGCGAGCTGCGCGGCGGCCTGCACGCCAACGCGGTGGTCGCGGCGGGCCTGGACCCGCTGGCGGCCACGCTCGCGACCAGCCACGACGCGACGCCGTTCGGACAGGCCGCGGGGGAGATGATCGCAAAGTTCTTCCAATGGCCGGAGCCGTACGCCACGCCCGGCCCCGACGTCCTCGCGCGGCGCGCGGCGGTGGAGGAGACGACAGACGACCTGATGGCGCCGGTGTTCTCGGTCCTCGACGACAACGAATCGGACGAGCTGATCGGGCTTCTGCGTTTTGGGCACGCTCGTTGACCTGGCAGACTGGCTGCCCATGGACGTGGACATCTGGGCCTGGGTGGGCGACACCCAGCAGCAGCTTTCTGAGGCGGGCAACGTTGGCCTTGCCATGGCGCTGGGAGACCTTCCCGCACAGGCCTACGAGGGCAGATATCCGCAGCTCGACGTCATGGCGCCGGCCATCGCGCAGCAGGCGGAGGCCCTTGAGCTGCCCTGGCTCGAGTTCTACGCCCGCTACTGGCACCTGATCGGCCGCATCGGCGACCGGGCGCAGGGCGCGGTCGCCGTGGACGACGCGCAGCAGTTGCTGGCGTTCGCCCAGCGCGAGGACGTTCGCGAGTGCCCGGCCGTCCCGGCGGCCGTCGAGGCGCTGGCCGTCACGTGGGCCAACGCCGACGGCCCCGGCTACGCGAGCGACCGCCTCGAGACGCTGGGGACGTGGATCGAGGGCCTGAGCCCGGAGAAGCCCGCCTTCACGGGGCTCGTCACGCAGTACGTCGCCGCGCTCATCGACGCGGGCACGCCGGGCGAGGCGGTGACCTACGCCGAGTCCGCCGTCGAGCGGCTGCGGGTCGCGGGCCGCGAGGCGAGCTGGGAGCTCGCCGCCGAGAGCGCCAGGGCGCTGTTCGCGGCGGGCCGCACGGAGGACGCGCTCAACGCGCTGCAGGCCGCGGCCGAGTTCAAGGCGGACGACCCGGTGGCCAAGGAGCACCGCGACGGCGTGCGGCGGGCCCTGATCCTCGCCACGCTGGGCCGCACCGCCGAGGCCGTGGACGCGCTGCCCGACCTCGACGTGGTGGGTGAGCACCCGCGCGTGTTCGTCGAGTGGTCGCAGGCGGTCGCCAAGCTGGCCGGCTCCGCGCAGATCGCCAACACCTGGCAGCTCGGCCGCGTGCTGCGCCAGTGGATGGACTACTTCGGCATGATGGGCGGCTACCGCGCCCGCGTCGAGCTCGCGCTGGTCGCGGGCGACCTGGCCGTCGCCAGGCAGGGCGTGTGGCAGGCCAGGCTCCTCGCCGACCTGGCCGAGTCCGGCGCCGCCGAGCTGCGCCAGAGCGAGGGCATCGGCGAGCGGATGGCCGCGCTGCGGGCCGCCGCCGACGCCGCTGCCGAGCCCGAGGCCCCGGGACCGCTGAGCGAACTGGTCGGGCTCTTCGACGCCGCCGACGGCTTCAACGCCGACCCGGAGAGGTGGGTGGGCTGGCTCGCGCCGCTGTCCGGCGAGGACCTGGAGGCCACCCGCCGCCACACGACCACGCTGGGCTTCCTCGGCTTCCCCGCCACCGGCGCCGACATCTACTGGAAGCTGCTGGTCGACACCGGCGACATCGCCACCGCCGACTCCGACGACGTGGCCTACCTCACCACGCTGCTCGTCGAGGCCCGCCAGGACGAGCGGCTCGAGCAGATGGCCGCGCTGCTGCCGCACGCCGCCCAACAGCTCGCGCTGGCCAGGCTGCACAGCGCGCGCGAGCGCTGGCAGGAGACCCTCGACGCGGCCGAGCACGCCGTCGCCGCCGGGGCCGGGCTCGACGCCCGCCGCCTGCTGTCCGGCGCGGCCCAGCAGCTCGACGAGAACGCCAGGGCCGCCCAGGTGCTGCTGGAGGTGCTGGACGAGCTCACCGATGAGGACGTCTGGCGCATGATCGTCATGGCCACCTCGACGGAGGACTGGGACACCGTACGCAAGGGCGCCGCCAAGATCGGCATGCCGATCAAGTCCAAGGAGGGCCCGATCGAGGAGGAGATGGGCCTCATCAGGGTCATCCTCCCCGCGCCGGACGGCGGCCAGCGCCAGGTGCTGTCGATCCGCACCGGCCCCGCCACCGCCAGGCTGGCCCTGCCGCAGCCGCGCGGCATGGACTACAACGCCGGCGACCTGGTGGTCTTCGACCCGCAGCTGCTGGAGCCGGTCCCCGACGACCCCCAGGAGCAGCAGAACTTCGTGCCGCCGTTCGCCGCGGTGCGCATCCTGCGGCCCGGCGGCTACACCAGCTACTTCTTCGACGGCGCCGCGCCGAGCGAGGAGGACTGGGCGGAGTTCACCGAGGTCATGGCCGAGCGCGGCTGGCCCATGTGGGTCTACAGCGACGAAAACTACACCGTCACCCACCCGACGTCCGGCGAGTCCCTGCCCGGCGTCTTCGGCTGGGTCGCGGTGCCGCCGGACGTGTCGCCGGCGGAGGTCGACGCGCTGCTCGACGACGCCACCGAGCGGTGGGTGCACCCGCTGGCCTGGCTCGACCTGGCCCGCGAGATCGACGTCGAGGTGGAGCGGCACGAGCGGATCGTCAAGGAATACGGCCTCTGACGGTGGCCGCGCCGCGTCCCGTGTCCCAGGGTGCGTCGCCTACGCGCGACGCCTGCTCGGCACGGGATGCGCCACGCGGCCGTTGCCACGCCGTGTCCCGTGCATGGGACACGTGCGCCGCGGGCGGTGCTCGTGAGTGAGCTGGAAGGCGGGATGTGACGTGCTGGAGCGGTTCGCTCTCGATGGCAAGGTGGCCATCGTCACCGGCGCGTCCGCGGGATTGGGCGTCGCGTTCGCCCGCGGCCTGGCCGAGGCGGGTGCCGATGTCGTGATCGGCGCCCGGCGCGCCGACCGGCTCGAGGAGACGCGGCGGCTGGTCGAGGAGACCGGCCGCCGATGCCTGGCCGTGCAGACCGACGTGTCGCGGCCCGGAGACTGCGACGCGCTGGTGGCCGCCGCGGTCGAGGCCATGGGCGCGGTCGACGTGCTGATCAACAACGCCGGCATCGGCACCGCCGTGCCCGCGCTGCGCGAGACGCCCGAGGAGTTCCGTCAGGTCATCGACGTCAACCTGCTCGGCACGTACTGGATGGCCCAGGCATGCGCGCGGGTCATGCGCCCCGGCTCATCCATCGTCAACATCGGCAGCATCCTCGGCGAGACCACGGCCGGGCTGCCGCAGGCCGCCTACAGCGCGTCCAAGGCGGCGGTCATCGGGCTCACGCGGGACCTCGCGCAGCAGTGGACCGGCCGGCGCGGCATCAGGGTCAACTGCCTGGAGCCGGGGTTCTTTCTCTCGGAGATGACCGAGCAGTACAAACCCGGCTACGTGGAAAGCATGGTGGAGTCGAGGGTGGTGATGAAGCGGCCCGGCGACCCAGCCGAGCTGGTGGCCGCGGCGGTCTTCCTGGCCAGCGACGCGGCCTCGTACATCACCGGGGTGACGATGCCGGTGGATGGCGGGGTGCTGCTCACCTAGCGACCAAGGATCGCTAGGAGCCCGTGCGGGTCACCGGCTGGCCGGACGAGCAGGTGATCTTGAGCTCGACCTCCTCGCCCTCGTCCGGCTCGAACTCCACCTTGGCCTCGCGCGCCGGACCCGGCTCTACCGTGTCCACCGAGTGGTTCTGGGCCGGGCTCCACGAACGCAGCGTGACCAGGTCGCCCTCGCAGGAAGCGATCACGGTGCCACCCGGACTGCGGATCAGCTTGCCCGGCGACGGCGTGGCGGTGCTCGGGGTGAGGGCGGTGGCCGGGCCGGGGGCGCGCTGGGTCGCGGTGCTCAGGGCCGCGCGGACCTCCGCCTGGCTGAGCACGTGGCCGGAGTCGCCGGTGAGGCCGGTGCCGAGCAGGGCGAGCACCCCCACGGCCGCGCCGGTGGCGGCGACGGCGGTGGCGGCCCAGGCCAGCACGAGTCTCTTCATCGCCCTCACCTTCCCCCATGTACGGCTAAGGCCAGGTTAAGGCGACGCTAAGGCTGCCCAAGGCATGCTCATCGAGCGTTTACCGAAGGTCCGCAGAAAGCCTCGGCGTTCAGGCCGGGGATGAATACGGTCCCCTGCAGGGGATGACCCGGCGGAGCCGGGACAGACCGGAGCGCGTAGCGCGGACCCAGGGCGTCATGCCGGTCGGCGCTGCTGTTCGATGTACTGCCTGATGATCGAGAGTGGGGCTCCGCCACAAGAGGCGGCGAAGTAGCTGGGTGACCACAAGAGGCCCTGCATGATGGCGCGGGTGACGCGGCCGGTGAATTCCTTGCACAGGTAGTGGGAGGAGACGCCCTTGAGAGAGTTGACGAGTTTGCTGATGGCGACC
>NZ_JBEFAK010000080.1:0-28825 GCF_040137845.1 Nonomuraea sp. B19D2
CTCCTCACGCAGGTCGAACACCATCTTGATGGCGCGTTCACGCAGCTCTTGGGGGTACTTCCTCGGTGCGGGCACGACTCCCAGCCTTCCAGTCTTGGGAGCCTCCAACCAACCCGGGGCAGCTCAGACCGCCTGGTGCCGATCCCGCAAGAACTGGTGGCCATTTTGCGCGCCCACATCCAGACCTTCGGCACCGCTTCGGACGGCAGACTCTTCTACACCCGCGGTGGCGGCACCTTCTCCTACTCTGCCTACTCCAGAGTGTGGCAGGAGGCCCGCCTTCTCGGACTCACCCCGGAGCAAGTCACCTCCCCACTGGCGCGTCGCCCCTACGACCTGAGACACGCCGCGGTGTCACTCTGGCTCAACGCCGGCGTGCACGGCCCCGAGGTCGCCGAGCGGGCCGGGCACAGCGTGGACGTGCTCCTGAAGATCTATGCCAAGTGCATCGACGGCCAGCGCGAGGTGGCCAACCAACGCATTGAGAAAGCGCTGGGGGAATCATGATCCGCCAAATGCCTGCTGCGGAATCCATACGGAATGATCACGTCGCTGAACGGGCTACCTCCTACGCCGAAGCAGGTCAAAGGGCCTTCTCTGGCGCAAAAGTCTTGACCCTGACGCAGGGTCAACCTCTCAGCATGGTGGCATGACCAAGAAGCCCGGTGCGGTCGAGGTCGCCGGACTGCGCAAGTCGTACGGCGACCACGATGACGATGGGGAGCGGGCTGAGAGAGGCGACAGGACGATGCGGCACTTCATGATTCACCACGACGGCGTCACGATCCCGGTGTCTCGCGGTGGCCGGGGACGGCCGCTGGTCTTGTGCCCTGGGTTGAACTCGACGCAGGCCGACCTGCACGAGCTGGCCGAGCTGCTGCGGCGCGACCATGATGTGGTGACCTTCGACCTGCGGGGCCATGGTCTCGCCTCGGCCGCCGACCGGTACTCCTTCGAGGCGTTCCTCGGTGATCTGGTCGCCGTGATGGCGGAGCTGCAGCGCCTCGACCTTGATGCGGCGCCCGTGCTTGTGGGCTACTCGTTGGGCGCGGACCTGGCCGTGCGCTATGCCTGCGAGCATTCTGGCGCTGTCGCCGAGCTTGTTCTCATCGATGGGGCGAATCCGGTGCCCGAACCGTTCATCACGGAGGACGTTCTGTCGGAGTTCCGCGCGATGTGGGAGGACTTGGCGAGGCAGCAGGAGGCTGAGCGGGGCAGCGCGCGTCAGGTGTTGCTCACTGCTCAGGAGATTCTCGACGTGAATGTCGAGATCGATGTGGTTCGGTCTGGGATCCTTGGCTGGTACCGGAAGATCGACCGGCCGATCAGCGTGATCACGTCGACCTCGATGGCCGGCGTCAGCGGCGAAGGGCATGCGCCGCGGTTCAATCAGAACTGGCGGGCCGGCGTCGAGCGGCTTGTCCGCGAGCAGCCGCACATCGCCACGTCCTGGCTCGACGCCGACCACCGGCTGGTCTTCACCCACGCCCCGGAGATCGCCCAGATCATCCGGAGCGCACAAGGCCCAGTGGGCCAGGCGACTTCTTGAGCGACTCCTGGGAGGCCGGTCCGATGCTGACCATCGGCGAGCTGGCGTCGTACGCCGGAGTGACGGTGCGCGCGGTGCGGCACTATCACGCCAAGGGGCTGCTGCCGGAGCCGGAGCGGGACCACTCCGGCTACCGCCGGTACGATGCCGGCGCCGTGGTCGAGCTGATCAAGATCCGGACCCTCGCCGAGGCCGGGGTCCCGCTGGCGCGGGTGCGGGAGCTGCTGCAGGCCGACGCGGAGGGGTTCGCCGCGGCGGTCGCCGACATCGACAGGCGGCTGCGGGCGGAGATCCGGGAGCGGCAGCGGCACCGCGAGCAAATTGCCCGGCTTGCCGCAGGGGACAGCCTGGCGTTGCCACCGGAGGTGGTCGCGTTTCTCGACCGGCTGCGGGCGATCGGCGTCGACGAGCGGATCGTCCAGGTCGAACGCGACGGCTGGATCCCGCTGGCCGCGCACTCACCCGAGCGGATCCCGGAGTGGGTGGCACGCAAGCGGGAGCAGCTCGCCGACCCGCAGCTCATCGACTTCTATCTCACCCTGGGCCAGGCGCTCGACCGGACCGACGACGACCCACGGCTGGTCGAGCTGGCCGACAAGCTGGCCCCCTACATCACGCGGATGGCCGACGAGCAGGGCGACGACTACGTCGACGATGCCGACATCGAGCCGCCGTTCGTCAAGCTGATGGACACGCTGGCGTTCGACGCCGCGCCGCCCGCCCGCCGGCTGATCGAGCTGCTGAAGCAGCGAGGCTGGACCGGCTGGACCAAGCTCGAGCGCGTGGACCCGGCACCAGGTGCGACCTGAACATGGCCGGAAGACACCGCGGTGCCGCATGCGGGTTTGATGATCACCAAGTGTCGGCAGACGTTTGTCGGCACTACAGCGTGTCAGGGTGCCGACCGCAAGTGCACCTGCTCAGCTGATTGCGGCGCCCAGGCTGATGGCCTGCCTCCGGGCAAACGGGGCTGCCTGGTCGGAGCGCGTCCCATGGAGGCGCCTCCCGGTGCAGAAGGAGAAACCTGCTGATGTCCTTTCAAGGATTCCGTGTCAAGAGTCCGTTCCAAGGTGACCGGCGATCGCGCCTGGTGGTGCCGTCGGCCGCGGCGGTCCTGGCCGGAGTGGCCGGCATGGCCCTGGTGGGGCTTCCGGCCCCGCCCGCCCACGCCGCCGGAGTGCAGGTGCCCTGCTCCACCCCTGCCCTCATCGAGGCGATCAGCACGGCCAACAGCCAGCCAGGACCCGACACCCTTCGTCTGGCCGGCAGATGCACCTATCGGCTGACAGCTCCTGACGGCACCAACCCCGCCAACGGCCTGCCGGCCATCACCAGCGAGATCACCATCGATGGTCGCGGCTCGACGATCAAGCGAGACGAGGCGGCCCCCGACTTCCGCATCCTCCTCGTAGCCGGCACGGGCGATTTGACGCTCGACAAGGTCACCATCGAGGGTGGCAGGGCAACGGACTGCCCCGCAACTCCCGTCCCAGGGGTGGTCTGCGGTGGCGGTATCAACAACCAGGGCACCATGACGGTGAACCACAGCCGGGTGACCCACAACGCCGCCACCTCCGACGTCTTCGCCGAAGGCGGCGGAATCGACAACGACGGCACGGCGGCCTTGAATCACACCGAGGTCAGCGGCAATACCGCCGGCTACACGGGGAGCGACCCAGGCGAAGCCGCAGGCGGCGGGATCGCCAACGACGGCCCGCTGACCATCGATCACAGCAGCGTGCACCACAACACCGTCCAGGTCACCGCGAACACCGACAGCTTCGCGACCGGCGCCGGCATCGCCAGCTTCGCTCAGACGACGATCGAGGACACCCTCATCGCTCGCAACGACGCCAGCGCCCCCGGCGGCACCGTGCGCGGTGCTCTGACCAACGGCATCCCCTCACCGGGCACGATGAGCGTGACCGACACAACCATCCGCGACAACACCTCCAGCGCTCCTGACGGCACCGTGCTGGGCGGCGGAGTCGGGAACGGCGGCACCATGTTCATGTCCCGCAGCAACGTCACCGGCAACCATGCCTCCTCCCCAAACGGCGTCGCCAGGGGCGGTGGCCTCAGCCTCGGAGCACTCGCCAAGCTCACCCTGAGCCGCACGGAAGTCCAGGGCAACACAGCCAGCGCCCCCGATGGCGGCACCGCCCTGGGCGGCGGCATCATCAATGCCCTCGGCGGCACCCTGACCACCGCCAGGTCGCGCATCAGCAAGAACACCGCCACGGCTCCAGACGGCGGCACCGCCCAGGGCGGGGGCATCCACACCGCCGTCGGCTCGACGACGCTGAACAAGAGCAGCGTCATCGGCAACAGAGCCGGCGACGGAGGCGGCATCTTCAAGGCGTCCGGTACGGTCGCGCTGAACGACACCGTGGTTAAGCTCAATCGCCCGAACAACTGCGCCCCGCCCGACAGCGTCCCTGGCTGCATCGGCTGAGCAAGCCTGCCTGCGGGGCCCGCCGCCACAGGTGGTGCGGCCCCGCGGAGGTTGCCGCCTCCGCTGCCCTCCATGGCAGGAGGGTCAGTGCGAAGGGTCTGGACGCGCGTCCGTCCCGACGGAGCCCCTGCTGTGGGTCAGGACTGGGACGCCGCAGTGAGCTTCGCAATGTCGGGGGCGTAGACGGTCATCCAGTGCGGATGCAGCCGGTAGTAGACCACCTCGTTGTCCCAGTCGAAGAGGTAGTCGCCGTAGAAGTCCTTGAAGTAGGCGAGCAGGTCTGGCCAGTCTGGGGCCGGCTCGCCGTCCTGTGGGTTAAGAATTTCCACTGTGCCGTGCGTGAACACGCCCAGATCCTCGCCGCGCAGGTGCGCGACGCTGGCGGCGGGGCGGGCGGCGAGATGGCGGGCCTTGGCAGCGCCGCGCGCCGTGCCGAAGTGCCACTTTCCGTGCAGGAAGTGCCCGTCCACACCGCTGATCCGCGGCTCGCCCTTCGCCGTCACGGTGGACAGGGCGAGGGTGCACATGCCGGTGAGGATCCGGGTGAGCTGCTCCGCGGTCAGTGTGCGCTCGGTGTTGATGATCGAGCGGAGGTGCGAGGTGGAGCGGGAGAGTGAGGTGTCGAGGAGAGCCTGGAGCTCTTTGAGCTCTTCTGGCGTTTCACGCATTGAGGTCCTTGTCCATCCGTGGGGCCCGGTCCATGTCAGCCATCGACGCCGACCGATGAGGCCATGCTCGCCCCAAAACCCGACACCTTGTGTCGTATTTCTTCCTCCGTCTTGCGGACGATGTCGCGGCGCCGGTCGCCGGTGCTCAGCTTGCCGCTGATCTTCTCCTCGAGCACAAGATCAAGATCAATCCCAGCGATAGCTGCGATTCCTGGGTTCCTCAACCTCGGGACCGAGCAGAGGACCGCTACGGGGGACTGATGAGGGTGAGCATGCGGGCGAGCTTCCACGGCCGACGACCCCAGGCGGTGAGCTTTCCTTCGAGAAGTGGTCTCGCTATTGCTTGTCGGCCGATGAACACCAGCATGAGGGCCGCGGGGTCGGCGGACAGGTGGGCGTCGACGCCACGTGCACCGCCCGCGTGGAGTGTCAGCGAACCGCGGTCGAAGACCATCAACGTGCGTCCGCCTCCGCGTAGGCGCAGGTCGAAGCTGGCTTGGAAGGATGCGGCCTGCTCCTGGTTCACCAGGGCCGTGGGCGGCAGAGCGGCGATGAGTGGAAGCACACCGCCCTCGATCGCGAGCAGAGCGTGGTGACGCTGGATCGGCCAGCGGCGTCCGGTGGCCACAGCGATGTCATGGCCGTGGATCAGGCATTCCTCCAGCAGGTGACATGCCACCGCGGACGGCGGCAGGCGGACGCCTTGCAGCCACGTGACGGTGGCTGCATGCGAACGCGAGGCGATGTCGTCGAACTCCTGCGCCAGCCTGCCGAGGCGATCGGCGAGCACGCCGGGGTCCCGTTCGTCGTCCCGGGCCAGCATCTTGGCGTTGGCCTGCGCCATTCCCGCCGTCGTCACCGTGGCGTCGGGGACCGGTCTTCCGGCGACGGCGTCGGTGTCGAAGCGGAGAACGTGAGCCAGGTGAGCTGCGACATCGCCCACCGTCCACGTGCCGACCGCACCGGCTCCGGGGCCAGGAACGCTCCGCATCAGTGTGACCAGGCGGGGGACAACCTCCCGCAATGCCGCACGAGCCTGGGCCAGGGTGTCGGACCCGCCGCTGCGCGTCGCGGCTGGGACTGTGCCGGCGCCTTCTCGCGCGGCAGGTTCTGGGCCTCGCGTGGAGGAGGAGGTGTCCGTCATCGATTCACTCCTGCGGCATGCGTGCTTGTGGCGGTGGCCGTTCATGGTCCGGACGGGGTGGCCACAACCCCCAGCCGGCGCGATGTGCTGGATATTGTCAGGTGGGCTTGAGAATGTAAAGTGATCGTCATGAGTCGGAGCTACGCGTCAACGGTGGGGGTCGCGGTCGGCGGCCAAGTGCTCCGACTGCGGGCGACAGGCTCGGGCATCGAGGTTGCCCTGCATGATGGCGGGGCTCTGGATGCCGTCGTGCGTGCCGACGCTCCCACGCCGAAGGCTCGACGCGCCGATGACCTCTCGCCCCATCACGAACACCGGCGGCGCAGGGCGGGCATCTTCCGGCGATCGGCCAAGCGATCGGCGCTGAACACGGCCGCACGCCCGTGCGGTCTGCGCCGTCCGGCTGAGTGCGTGGGCGTCGGCACCGTTGGAGAACGGAGATCGACCTCGTAGGCGAGCGGGGCGAGCACCTCGGCGGCGGGGGCGCGGCGCGGCGCCGGGACCAGTTGGTCCCGTGTGCGGGGCGTCCCGACGTGCCGCAGCGCGTCAGAAGCCGATCGTGGTCTCGAAGGTGTCGCGGGCCTGGGCGAGCTGGTACCAGCGGTCGGCGATGGCGTCGGGGTCGCCTTCGCCTCCGCCGGGGATGATCGGGACGCCCACGCACACGTGGCCGACGTAGACGCCTTCGGCGGCCAGGTCGCCCTGGATGGAGCTCGCCCAGTGCCGCAGGCCCGCCTGGGCGATGCCGGCGTTGCCGAGCAGCGGGATCGGGATGATCGCCGAGGCGCCCGTGGTGAACAGCAGCGCCCCGTCACGTTCCTTGCGCATCGCGGGCAGAACCGCCGCCGCGGCGGTCAGCGCACCTCCGACGATCAGGTCGACCTGGGCGCGGGCCGATTCCGGCGTGGTCTCCAGCGCCGCGGTGAACCCCATCGCCGCAGTGTCGGGGACCGGGCCGGCGCTGTGGTCCCAAGCCGGGGCCGGGCTGTAGGACAGCACCCCGATCCGGCCGAGGTCGGCCGCGGCGGCTTCCAGTGCGGCGGTCAGACCGGCGCCGTCGGTGACGTCGGCCGGGTAGACCCCGGCGGTGATCCCCTCGGCGGCCAGGGAGTCGGCGATCGGCTGGAGCTTGGCCCGGCTACGGGAGATCAGCGCGACCGGGTGCCCGGCGGCGCCGAACCGGCGGGCGATCGCCCGGCCCAGGCCCGGCCCGGCACCGACGACGGCGATGGTGGAAGACATGCAGCTACCCCGCATTCGTTACGATCTGTAAGTAGCTCCACGATAGGGAACCGTTCCGACCCGTACAAAAGGCACATTGATGTTCGCAAGCCAAGATCCAGACCCGCGCATGGCGGCGGCCCGGATCCCGCCGCACCCCTGCGCGGCCTGGCCAGAAAACGGCCGAGGCATCCGCGACACCCTCGACCGCGTCGGCGACAAATGGTCCATCCTCGTCATCGGCATCCTCGCCGCCGGGCCCCTGCGTTTCGGTGCCCTGTACGGCCAGGTCCCCGGCATCTCCCAGCGGATGCTCACCCTCACCCTGCGCCACCTCGAACGCGACGGCCTGGTCACCCGCACCTCCTACGCCGAGATGCCGCCCCGCGTCGAATACCAGCTCACCCCGCTCGGCGAAGGCATGCGCGAGACCGCCTACGCCTTCGTGCAATGGGCCACCGACCACAACGACGAGATCGAAGCCGCCCGCCACCGCTACGACGCCCGTCAGCGCTGACACCGGGACCGACGCCTGGCGCCGCTGGTCCACACCACCATGACGCCGTACGGGACGGTGCGGCTGCGCCGTGACCGCCGTCTGGACCTGACCGGGCCATCGTCTGGTGGTCGGGCTCGGTCATGATGTAGCCGATGCGTCGGCGGTGTGGTGCTCGGGTAGCCAGTCGCGGATGGGGTCGTACTCCAGCCACCGGTTGCGTTCTGCCTCCGCCACAAAGGCGTTCACCAAGGCGTCCAGCAGCGGCTGACCGCCGTCGCCGCGCCAGAGCAGTGACCAGGCGTACAGGGGCGTGGGGCCGACCAGCGGCATCGAGCGGATCGCCGGGTGGGGCGGGAGGGGAACGTCGGCGGGCAGCAGGCTGAAGCGGCGCGGATCCGCCGCCAGATCGGCCAGGAAGTGGTCCAGGCCCAGGTTCGTGCCCTCGGCGCGCTCGCGGATGCCGAAGGACTCGGCGAAGCGGTGCAGGAAGTCCAGCCGGTGGAGCGCTCCTGGGGTCCAGAGCACGCTGTCGCGCAGCTGCGCCGGTCGGATCGCCGGCAGGTGCGCCAGCGGGTGATCGACGCCGAGGATCGCGTCCACCGGTTCCAGCCGGACCAGGCGATGCGTCAGCTCCGCGGGCAGCGGCGCGTGGACGCGGCCGAAGGCGGCGTCGATGTCGCCGTGCAGCAGCGCGGCGATCACTGAGGGCAGGTCACGGCCGTGCCCGAGTTCCAGCCGCGGCTCGCCGGTCGCCACCTGCGCCAGCGTGCGCATGGGCGCGTACAGATGACCCCACACGTCGATCCGCAGCGGACGGTGCGTGTCCAGCACCGCCGCCACGGCCAGGTCCGCGGCGGTCAACGCCTGCCGGGCGGGCTCCAGGAAACGTTGTCCGGCCTCGGTGAGCCGCACCCCCTTGCCGCCGCGTTCGAGCAAGCGTCTGCCGAGCGTGGACTCCAGGCGGGCGATCCGCTTGGAGAGCGCCTGCTGGGAGATCGACAGTTCCTCGGCCGCGTGGCCGAAGTGCAGCTCTTCGGCCGCCAGCACGAACGCGCGCACCTGCGCCAGATCGAGGTCCACGCCTGTCACCTTAGGCGACAACCGATGGTTGTCGGCCTGTCGCTCCCGTTGTTGGATCACACGAACCGGATGCCGGTTTCATAACCGCATGCGTAGATTGATCCCTACGGGAGATGCAACGCGGCCGGTGGAGTTCGCCCAGGACACCCAGCCCGCGCCCGCCCCGGACGAGGTGCTGATCAAGGTCGAGGCGTTCTCGCCGAATCGCGGGGAAACGTTCCTGCTGGAGGCGCCGAAACACGGCCTGCTACCGGGGAAGGACGTCGCCGGCCTGGTCGTGCAGGCCGCCACCGACGGCTCGGGGCCGCCGGTCGCCACCCGGGTGGTGGGCCATCCGCCGATGGGCGGCTGGGCCGAGTACGCGGCGGTGCCCACCCACTCGATCGCCGTGCTGCCCGACGAGGTCACCACCGTCCAGGCGGCCGCTCTGCCACTGGCCGGGATCACCGCGCTCCGGCTGCTCCGCGCGGCCGGCGCCGTGACGGGCAGGCGGGTGCTGCTTACCGGCGCCGCCGGCGGTGTGGGGCACTACCTGACCGAGCTCGCGGCGGCGGCCGGGGCGGAGGTGACCGCGGTGACCGCCACGGCCGAGCGCGGTGCGCGCCTGCGTGAGCTGGGCGCCGCGGCGATCGTGCACCACGTGGGGGAGGCCGATGGGCCGTTCGACGTGGTGCTGGAGTCCACCGGCGGCAGTGCGACGGCGGCCGCGCTGGCCAGGTTGGTCCCGGGGGGCATGCTGGTGTGGTTCGGGCAGGCCAGTCGTACCCCGGCGACGGTGAACTTCTTCGACCTGCTCGCCGGGCCGGAGAACGCTGTGATCCGGCACTTCCACTACGCGGGCGCGCCGTACGGTCGTGACCTGGCCACCTTGGTACGTCTGGTGGCCGGCGGGCGGCTGCACCCGGAGATCGGCCGTACCACTGACTGGAGCCAGACCGCCGACGTCCTGGTGGACCTGCGGGAACGCCGGATCCGCGGCAAGGCCGTCCTGACGATCGGAGCATCACGATGAGCGCCGCAGAATTCGCCGCCGCCAACCTGTCGCGCGCAACCGGAGCCGGGCTGGACCCGCACGAGTACCTGCGCGTCACCGGCGAGCTGGCCGACCTGGACCAATGGGGCGAGGCCTTCATGCGCGCCGCGCATGGGCATCTGGCGCGCGCCGGACAAGCGGCCACGGCGATCTCAGCAGGCGAGCACCTCCAGGTGGCGGCGCGCTGGTTCCATTTCGCCACGCTGGGGCCGAACCGTGAGAGCGCGCTCGCGGCCGCCGAGGCGGACACCGCCATGGGCCGGGCGCTGGACCTGCTGGAGCCGGAGGCGCGACGGATCGAGGGGCCGGACTTCACCGGCCGGCTACGCGGCCCGGACGATGCCCCGGCCACGGCGGTGGTGGTGCCCGGGCTGGACTCCAGCAAGGAGGAATTCCACGACGTCGTCGCCGCCTTGCTGCGCAGGGGCATGGCCGTGTTCGCCATGGACGGGCCGGGACAGGGCGTGCTCGCGGCCACCACCACCGTCCGCGCCGGCTATCACCACGTGATCGGCCAGGTCATCGACGCACTCGGCGCGGAGCGGGTGGGACTCGTCGGGCTCAGCCTCGGCGGTTACTACGTCGCCGAAAGCGCCGCCAGGGAAACCCGCGTCGCGGCCGCCGTCACCGTCAGCGGTCCCTTCCGGCTGGACTGGGACGTCCTGCCGGCCCCCGTACGGGACCTCCTCATCCAGCGCGCCGGCGGCGAGGAAGCGGCCCGCCGCTTCTCCGGCCAGGTGGATCTGTCCGCCCTCGCCCCACAGACCACCTGCCCACTGCTGGTGATCGACGGCGGCCAGGACGTCATTCCCGGCGTGACCAACGGCGAGCCGCTGGCCCGCCTGGCGCCACACGGACAGTACCTGCACCTCCCGCATGGCGACCACCTGCTCGGCAACGCCCGCCCCGACTGGCTGGCGACCGCCGCCGACTGGCTTTCCGGAGTACTCACATGACACGTTTCACCGGCAAGACCGCGCTGATCACCGGCGGCACGAGCGGCACGGCCGGCCACCGCACACCGCCTCGTCACTGAAGGCGCCCACGTGATCGTCACTGGCCGCCCGGTGAACCGCAGGGCCTCAGCCGGTGGCAGACCTGCGGGGCAGCAGGAAGCTGACCGCGATGGTGAGTGCCAGCAGGGCGAGGCTGACCCAGATCGTGACGCTGAAGGCCGTACCGTACCCGCGCGTGGCTTCGCCGGAATGCTCGGCCAGCAGCGGGAAGAAGATCGTGCCGATGACGGCGACGCCGGCCGAGGCGGCGACCTGGGCGACCGTGTTGAACAGGCCGGAGCCCGACCCCGCATGCTCGGCGGGGACGTTCTCCAGGGTCAGCTGCGCCAGTGGGGCGACGGTCAGCCCCATGCCCGCGCCGCCGACGACGACACCGGGCAGGAAGGCGAGCCACCCGGTGTCCGGCGTGGCGGTGCTCGCCGTCAGGGCCAGGTGGCCGAACCCTCCGGCCAGGACGACCAGCCCGAGTTGCACGGTCAGCCGGCCCAGCCGGGGGAGCAGCACCGCCGCGCCGAGACCGGCGGCGACGGTGGTGGCGATCGGCCAGGGCAGGATCGTCATGCCGGCCTCCAGGGGGGCCATGCCGAGGCCGGACTGGAGCAGTTGCATGAGGGGTCCCGGTAGTCCTGACGAAACTTTCGTCGGATATGCCCTTGACCTGCGGTGATGAGGGGTCAATGTCGGGGGCCTGTGATCATTGCCGCTACGTTCTGTTCCGGTTTGTCCGGTCTGGAACGTGGGGTGGTTCGGTGTCGGAGAAGATGTTCTCCAAGGAGCAGTTGGAGCAGTTGGAGCAGTTGCGGTCGTTCCCGGATATCGGCCGCGATGAGTTGATCACGTACTTCACGTTGACGCCTGCGGATGTGGCGTTCGTGGACCCGGGGCGGGGACGAGGTCCCGCCGATCGGCTCGGGATGGCCGTTCAACTCTCGACGTTGCCCTGGCTCGGCGTTCGTGCCCGACGATGTGGCGTCGGCTCCGCCTGTGGCGGTGGCCCGGCTGGCCAAGGCGCTGGGTCTGGCCCCGGGGGCGTTGCGGGGCTACGGGCGGCGGGCCCATACTCGGTCCGATCATCTGGCCCAGGTCGCCAAGTACCTGGGCTGGAAGAACGCCTCCGCCGGCAGTCAGGAGATGAAGGAACTGGAACAGTTCCTCACCGATCGGGCCATGGAGCACGATTCACCGACGTTGTTGTTCAACCTGGCGCGCGAGTATCTGATGTCGGCGAAGGTGATCCGGCCTGGGGCGATCACGTTGGCGAAGATGGTCGGCGCGGCTCGGGCGGCGGCGGGTGAGCTGACCTTGCACAAGGTGGCGCACCTGCTGACCGAGCAGGTCCGCTCGGATCTGGATCTGCTGCTCAAGGTCGATGCCGGGCTGGGGTGCACGCGGTTGGAGTGGCTAACCAAACCGGCGGTGGAGGCCTCGTCTGCGGCGGTGAAGACCTCAATCGACAAGCTGGCGTGGCTGCGTGCGATGGATGCCGATCGGTTGGACCTGTCCGCGCTGCCGAACGAGCGGCGCCGGTTCCTGGCCCAGGTGGCGCGCCGGTCTACCAATCAAGGGCTGGAGCGGCGCCGGGAGCGCCGGTATCCGATCTTGCTGGCGTTCGTGGCTCAGGCCGCGATCGACCAGCTCGATGAGTCAGCGCGGGCGGATGGAAGTCGCTGCCCAAGGATCACGGCCGCTTGTCGGAGATGGCATCCTCCTACTCCTACCTGCGCCAGTTCACCCCGTTGGTGCTGTCGGCGATCGACTTCCAGGGCGGGCCAGGGACGGCCGACCTGATGAGTGCGGTGGCCATCTTGAAGAGGCTGAATGAGTCCGGCGGGCGTAAGGTCCCCATCGAGGCGCCGATCTCGTTCGTGCCCACCCGGTACGCCGACTACCTGGAGAAGGCCCGCAAGAGCGGCGATGATACCGCCTTTCGTCACTATTGGGAGCTGTGTGTCTGCTGGGCCTGCGCGACGGGTTGCGCAGCGGGGATGTGTTCGTGCCCGGGTCGCGCCGCTACGCCGATCCCTCGACGTACCTGTACACGCCCGAGCAGTGGGCGCCGCGCCGGGCCGAATTCTGCTGCCTGGTCCGCAAACCGGCCCGGGCGGCCGAGGCGCTGGAGCAGGGCAAGCAGGAGTTGCACACCCGCCCTGGCGGAGCTGGAGACCGTGCTGGCCGGTGCCCTGCCGGACGATACCGGCGCGGTCCGCCTGGACGACGATGATCACCTGGTGATTCCGCCGCTGTCGGCCGAGGACGTCCCGGCCGAGGCCAGGGAACTGAAAGAGGAACTGGCGGGCATGCTGCCGTTCGCGCCGATCGCCTCGCTGCTGATCGAACTGGACGCGCGCACGAAGTTCCTGGACTGCTTCACCCACGCCGGCGGTAAGAAGCTGGCCACCTCGCCCGAGCTCAAGCGCAACATCCTCGCGGTGCTCATCAGCCAGGCGACCAACTTGGGGTTGGCCAAGATGAGCGAGGCGTGCGGCATTTCCTACGACACTCTCGCCTGGACGATGGAGTGGTACGTCCGCAGGAGACGTTGCGCGAGGCCAACACCTGCGTCGTCGACCACCACTATGGGCTGGCGTTGGCCAAGGTGTTCGGTGGCGGCACCATGTCCTCCTCTGATGGGCAGCGCTTCCCGGTTCGCGGCAAGAGCGTGACCGGGCGGACCATGACCATCCACGGCGGGCAGGTGTTGTCCACCTACACCCATGTGTCGGACCAGTGGTCGACGTACGGCACGAAGATCATCGTGCCGACGGCCAGGGAGGGCCACTTCGCCCTTGATGAGTTCCTCGGTAACGCCACCGATCTGCCGATCGTCGAACACGCGACCGATACCCACGGTGCCACGCTCATCAATTTGCCCTGTTCGATTTGGTGGGCAAGGCGTTGACGCCGCGGATGCGGGATCTGACCCGGGTCACCCTGGTGCGGGACGACACCCCGACCGAGATTGGCAAGCTCTACCCGCACGCGGGGCCGCTGCTCGGCACCCGGTGGAACGAGCAGTTGGTGGCCGAGTGCTGGCCCGACCTGCTGCGGATGGCCGGGTCGTTGAAGTTCGGGCAGGCCACCGCGTCGTTGATCGTCGGCAAGTGGTCGGCGGCCTCACGGCAGAACACCCTGGCCACCACGCTGAAGGAGTGGGGGATGTTGCGCCGCACCGTGCACACCGCGAAGTACTTGTCGGATCCGGCGTACCGGCGGAAGATCACTCGGCAGCTCAACAAGGGCGAGTCTCTGCACGCGCTGCGCCGCGACCTGCACTACGCCCAGCAGGGCATGGTCACCAAGCCGCACCTGTCTCAGCAGACCGAGCAGGCGTGGTGTTTGACCGTGCTGACCAATTGTGTGGTGACCTGGACCACAGAATATTATTCTAAGGCGGTCCTCGACCTGCGCGCCCAGGGCCGCGACGTCCCCGACGAGGTGCTTGCTCATATTTCGCCTGGGCACAGCGACAACATCAATTTCTTCGGGGCGATCCACGTGGATGTGGAGGCGGAGTTGGCCAAGCTGAGTGACGGCTGGCGGCCGTTGCGCCCCGCCCAGCTACGGGAGCTGGGCCTGTGACCAGCCTGCCCGGCCTGGGGCTCATAGCGCGTCACCGAGGGGGCATGGGTGCAAGGTCTGGGCCCCGGACCGGGATTCTGGGTGGCGTTCTGTGCGAGCACGAGCGCATGGCGACCGAAGCGCTCACGCAGCACGCCCGCGAGGCACAGCAGCGCGTTCTTCTGCGGCGGTGACCCGGTGGAACTGACTCCGTAGCTGGTGGGCCTCGGTGACGATCGCAGATGATCCAGCGAACCCATCTGTGACCTGTGGCTATGCGAACTCAGGGGCTTTTAGTTAAGGGCTTCGGCCAGGTGGCCTGCTCGGGACGCAGGAGGGGGCGTGGCACAGTCATTTTCAGAAGGTGAGCAGGATCTTGCCGAGCACTCCGCCCGCTTCGAACCGCTCGTGGGCGCTGCGGACCTCGTGGAAGGGGTAGCGGTGCGCAATGCGTAGCCGGAGTTCGCCTCTGTCCACGAGGGCGGCGAGGTGGGCGAGGTGACCCTGGTCTTCCTGGACGTAGCTCTTGGCGGCCCCGGGGATGTCAGGCAGGGGACGATCGGCGATGGAGACATACCGTCCCCCCGGCGCGAGGGCGGGGCCCGCGGCGGTGCCTGCGGTGTCCAATACCGCCGTATAGGTACGGCGGGGGAGATCGGCCGGGGTGTGCCAGACGCGTTCGGCGCCGAGTTCCCGGGCCGCTTCGAGGTGCTCGGGGCGTGAGACCAAGGCGTCGACGGTGGCCCTGGTGTGGCGGGCGAGCTGGACGGCTATGCCGCCCACGGCACCGGCCGCGCCGGTGATCAGAACGTGGTCTCCGTCGGTGACTGCTGCCCGCTGGAGGGCCTGCAGCGCCGTCACTCCGGCCAGCGGGAGTGCCGCGGCATCCGCCAGCGGAACCGTGGTGGGGGCGGCCGCCAGCAGCCGGGCGGGCAGGGCGACCTGCTCGGCCCAGGTACCGCGGCCGGTGGCGATCTGCGCGGACATCGCGATCACCTGGTCCCCGGGGCGGTAGCCGGGGTGGTTGGTGGCGGTGACGACTCCGGCCAGGTCCCATCCCAAGGTGGCGGGGAGTTCGGGCCCGACCTCCCATGCGCGGGTCTTCCAATCCACCGGGTTCAGGCTGCTTGCGGCGGTACGGATGAGCACCTCGTCAGCTCCTGGAGCGGGCTGGGGAACTTCCCGGACGGACAGGACTTCGGGCCCGCCGTGGCGAGCGATCTGGATCGCGTGCATGGCGACCTCCTTTGCGGGGCGAGTGGACGGGGGATCAGGCGGCGATGGGGACTTCGGGTTGGGCGTTCCGCGCCGACGTCCGTGTCCGGGGCAGGACGAGATAGGTGAGGGCCAGTCCGATCAGGCTCAGCACCGCACCCGCCAGGCCGGTCCAGCGCAGAGCGCCGGCGGCGACGATCGCGCCGCCGATAACTGAGCCGGCTGCGGCGCCGAGGTTGAAGGCACCCACGTTGGCGGACACGGCCAGAGTCGGAGCGGCGCCCGCGTGGTGCAGGATCAGTCCCTGCAGCGGGGCGATGGTCGCGGTGGCGAGCAGCCCGAGCACCAGGACCACGGCCACGGCGGCGGGCTGCCACACTGCGGCGAACGGGAAGAGCAGGAGCGTCCCCGTCAGCCCGCCGAAGACCCCACGTACGGTTGCGCTCATCGACTTGTCGGTCAGCTTTCCGGCAGTGAGGTTGCCGAGGAAGCTACCCGCGCCGTAGGCGAGCAGCAGACCGGAGACCGCCGCGGCCGAGAAGCCGGATACCTGGGTCAGCAGCGGGGCGATGTAGGTGAACACTGTGGCGACCCCGGAGAAGCCCACCGCGGTGGTGGCGATGGCGAGCAGGACAGGCCGACGCGTCACCACGCGTATCTCGTCACGCAGTCGCGTGGTCGGCGTCTCCTGCCGGGGCAGCACCGCGGCCAAGAGCACGGTGCCCGCCAGGGAAAGAGCGGTCAGCACGGCGAACGGCGCCCGCCATCCAGCGCTCTGCCCGAGCAGCGCCCCCAGAGGAACCCCGAGGAGCGTGGCCACGGTGAAGCCGGATGCGACAGTGGCGATGGCCGAGCCCGTCTTCTCGGCCGGGACCACCCGGGTCGCCGTCACCAGCGCCAGGGCCAGGAAGGCGGCATGGCTGAGCGAGGAGACCACGCGGCCCACCAGGAGCAGGGCGAACGAAGGCGCCACGGCACTGATCGCGCTGCCCGCCGCGAACAGCAGCATCAGGCTGATGGCGAGGCCCTTGCGCGGCAATCGCGCGGTCAGCAGCGCCATGACGGGCCCTCCGGCCACCACTCCGAGCGCGTATGCGGTCACCGCTTGTCCTGCGGTTCCCACGGAGACGTCCAGATCGGCTCCGACCTGGGGCAGCAGCCCGGCGATCAGGTACTCCGAGGTACCCACGACAAAGACACTCACGCACAATGCCGCAAGCGTCGCGAAACCCTTGTTCACGTTCATGCCGCATAAGCTAAAGTCTCATATCGGTATGAGAGTCAAGGCGGGCGGACAATGTCCGCCCGGTCATCAGGAGGTCCTCGTGCGCATCGGTGAGCTGTCCCGGCGGACCGGCGTGGCCGTGCACCTGCTGCGTTACTACGAGGAGCAAGGTCTGCTCCACCCGCAGCGGCGCTCCAGCGGTTACCGGGAATACGTCGAGGAGGACGTTGCCATCGTCCGCCGCATCCGCAGCCTGCTGGCTGCCGGCCTGAGCACCTCAACGATCACCACGGTTCTGCCATGCCTGCGGGACACCGGCGACCGTCTCGTCCCCACCTGCTCAGACCTGCTCGCCGACCTCTACCAGGAGCGCGACCGCATCGCTCGGGCCATCACCGACCTTCAGGCCTCCATGGACGCGCTCAACGGCGTCATCGCCGCAGCCCCGCCCGGCGTCACTCGTCGGGCACTGACCTCACTCGGCGCGTGAACGAAGCGGTTCTCATAAATGCCCCTTTCCGGGAGGAAGATCAAAAAGGGTCGCCATGGGCGGCCCGACTGCCTGATCCGTTCTCAAAACTCGTTCTCACTCAATCGACGCCGAACTCCCTTCCGGGAATTGTTTATAAGAGACCTCCGGGCATGACCGGCCCTCAGACCCCCTCCGGGAGCGACGCCGACGACGTCGAGCGCCACACCTGCCCGCGCTGCCTGGCCCAGCCCGGCTCGCCTTGCCGATCCCGCTCGGGCGCCGTCGCCGGGATCTACCACACCGGCCGCTTCAAAAAAGTCCCCCGGCTCGCCAAACTGCTCCGGGTGCCGACCTCGGCCGACCGCGGCCCCGGCCAGTCCTGGCGACCCGGCACCCCACCGCCGACCGCGCCCGAGACGGACACCCCGGGTGCGGACATCCGCATCGGGTACGCCAGATGCTCCCACCTCACCCAGGAACTGCAGTCACAACTCGACGCGCTCGCGCCGCCTTCGAAACCGAACCCGACATCGATGTCGCCGGAGAAGCCGCCAACGGCCGCGAGGGCATCGACCGCGCCGCCGCACTCGAGGTCGACATCGTCCTAATGGACCTGCGCATGCCCGAAATGGACGGGGTCACTGCCATCACCGCCCTGCGCCACTCCCACCCCCATATCAAGGTCCTCGTCCTGACCACCTTCGATGGCGACTCCGACGTCCTGCCCGCCATCGAAGCCGGCGCCACTGGTTACCTCCTCAAAGACGCCCCCACCGACGAACTCCTGCGCGCCGTCCGCGCCGCCGCCGCGGGCGAGCCGGTCCTGTCCCCCTCGGTCGCCGGCCGCCTGATGGGCCAGGTACGCCGACCGGTCAAGGCTGCCCTCACCGACCGCGAACTGCAGGTCCTCGCCCTCGTCGCCGACGGCGCCTCCAATCGCCAGGCGGCCGCCAAACTCTTCATCAGCGAGGCCAGCATCAAGACGCACCTGCTGCACATTTACGACAAACTCGGCGTCCGCGACCGCGCCGCCGCCGTCGGCGAGGGGTATCGACGCGGTTTGCTCAGTTAGTCGGACTAACCACCCGCCGTACAGAGCCCACCCCCGCCTACCTGCAGGAAGTGCGCAGGTGGCGGCTGGTGGGGCCAGCCTTACCGACAGGCCATATCCGACGAAAGTTTCGTCAGGACTACCGGGACCCCTCTAGGGGCGAAAGGGGAGGCGGAAGGCGGGATCGGTTCCGATTGGATCGGGCGGTGCGTTGCCGCAGGTCGAGCTTGCGTGCCGATTGGATGCGCTATGGGGGCGGAGTCGACTGATTACGCCCCCCAGCGCCATCTGACGCTGGTCAGACGACATGGCCAGCTGCGAACGCAGCGCTTGCCGGTGGGCGCGGCTCACTCCGCTTGGCGTCCACGGCTTCCCGGGAACAGATCAGTTCTCGCGTGTCCAGGCGGGTGTCATCCGCACCTCGCGGAGGCGCCAGCCCGTCGGCGTCCGAACTGAAGTACACACACTCAACGTTTTGAACGAACCCGACCACCGCCGAACCTGTGCCGAGCTGCGCGGACATGCCCCATCACCCGGTTATCCGGGCGGCCCGCCGCGCGGTGCGCCCGACTTATCCATCCGTGCCCGGACCGGAACCCGCCCGGCGGCTCGGCCTGGACCGGTCACCCGCCCTTCGGGGACGAGGGGTCCCTCGCCTCGAAGCGGAAGCACTGCCTACCGCGCGACGGCCGGGACTCAAAGTTGTGGGATCGATCGGTGTGAGCACGCCGAGACGGTCCTCGACCTCCTGGGCGGCGGCCAGGCACAGGTCCTCCCGGAACGCGCGCCCGATGATCTGCACGCCGGACGGCAGCCCGCCGGTCACTCCGGTCGGCACGGCGACCCCGGGCACGCCCACGAAGCTGGTCGCCGTGCACAGGCGCATGCCCGCGCCGACTCGTTCCCGTCCCGCTTCGTCGCGTGACTCCAGCCCGGGCTCGACGGGCGGCTCGGTGAACACCGGCCCGAGCAGCAGCGGGTACTCGTCAAGGAACTCCGCCCAGGAACGGCGGATGCCCAGCCAGACCCCCATCAGCTTCATGAACTCCGCGGCTGTCGCGGGCGGAGTCTTCTCCATCGCCATCGCGATGTAGCGGTCTCCGCCCTTGCCGAGGAGCGTCCGCAACACTGGCCAGGTCTCGGCGAACTCGGTCACGGTGATCCGGCCGTACGCCTCGAGTGCCTCGTCCAGCCGCGGGACGTCCGCCACCTCCTGCACGTCGTACCCGGCGTCTCGCAGTGCGTCGGCCGCGGTTGCGACTGCCTCGCGGACTGCGGGGTGGACGCCGTGGCTGCCGGGGTCGGCAACGACTGCGACCTTCAGCCGCCCCGGCAGCGGTTCGCCGCGGACGGGCACCGGTACGGCTCGCGGGTCCCGCGGGTCGGTCCCGGCCAGCACCTCGTACGCCAGTTGCAGGTCGGTGATCCTGCGGGCCAGGGGCCCGTCAGTGACCAGCATCTGGGAGGCCGGTCCGGGGTCGTCCGGGCCGAGGACGCGATGGTCGGCCGGGAAGCGGCCGGGGGTCGGCTTCAGCCCGGCCACGCCGCAGAACGAGGCCGGGATCCGTACTGATCCACCGGAGTCGTTGCCGAGTCCGAGCGCGGCCATGCCGGTGGCCACGGCCACCCCGTCGCCGCCGCTGCTGCCACCTGGAGTCACGCCCGGGTCCCATGGGTTGACGGTGTCGCCGAACAGTTCGCTGCGAGAGTGCATCCCCGCCAGGATCAGGGTGGGCATATTGCTGTGCCCGATCGGTATGGCTCCGGCCGCACGCAGCCGAGCCACCGGCAGCGCGTCCGCGGGCGCCACCAGCTCACGGAAGCGCGCCGTTCCGAACGTGGTCGGCACACCTCGGACAGCGGTGGACTCCTTCACCGTGAACGGCACGCCGGCCAGTGGCCCGAGCTCTTCACCGGAAGCCCGCCGCCGGTCCGTCTGTGCGGCGGCTTCACGGGCGCGCTCGGCCAACAGTTGCGTAACCGCGTTGACCTGCGGGTTGACCTCATCGATGCGTTCCAGATGGCTGTCGACGAGTTCGACGGCCGATACCTCTCCGCTTCGGACCGCCTGCGCTTGGGCGGCGGCCGACAACTTCCACAGGGCGTCCTGCATGGTCCCTTGGCTCCCCATCAACATGTGAACGAGCTTGCGTCGGCACCCTACCCCGGAAATGATACGCTTGTATCGAAATAAGGAGGTGACCGAGCATGCCCAAGCAGGTGGACTACGAAAGCCGGCGCCGCCGGATCTCCGAAGCCGTCTGCCTCCTCGCAGACGAACACGGGCCGGAGGGAGTGACCATGCGCGATGTCGCCGCCCGCGCGCAGGTCTCCCTGGGGGCCGTGCAGCGCTGCTTCCGCAACAAGGAGGAGATGCTCCTGTTCGCCGTCGACCATGTCGGCGAGCGCATCACCGAACGCGTGCGGGACCGGCTGGCCCGGACCCCGGCCCAGTCGGCCGCCACCGTTCTGGGCCACCTGGCCTCCGAGATCGCCCTGCTTCGCGAGGAACACCGCGCCGAAGCACGGATCTGGCTCACGTTCGTCGGCCACGCGGCCGTGAACGAGCCGCTCGCCGGCCCGCTGAGAACCAGTTACGCGACCCTCCAGGACCTCCTCGCCCGCCTCATCACGGAGGCCGCCGAAAGCATCCCGGCCGACGAGGGGGCTGCGCCGCCCGACCCGCAGCGCAAGGCTCGCACCCTGCTCGCCCTCGCCGACGGCCTCACCAGCCACGTGCTCATAGGCCACCTGACCGCAGAGGAGGCTGAGGACGTTCTGCACGCGCATGTGGCCGACCTCTGGGAACGCATGCACACCACTCGCGTCCGGAAACCGTCTGACCTTCGGACTGACGCGTGAGGTCCAGAGGACGGTTGGCGCCCCGAACGGACAACCAGAACGGATGATCAACGTGCCTCCCGCAGATGACCACCAGCCTTCCTGCCGCGACCTGGTGGGCGCGCTCGCCCAGAACGACCGGCGCGCCGCCTACGCGGCCCTCGCCCTCGGTGCGACGACCGTGGCCGAGGTCGCCGAACGGGCCGGGCTGCGCCCACCGGCTGCCGCCGTCGCCCTGCAGAAGCTGACGGACGTCAACATCGCTTCCTTCTCCCGCGAGGAACGCACGTACACCCTGCTCGACGACACCTTCCGGCTGGCTGTCCAAGCGGAGGTCAGGGTCGGTGGGCGAGCGCGCAGCGACGGAGCGGGCGCCTACTTCCGGCGTGGTCGGCTGACCTCCATCCCGGGCGACAAGGAAGTGCGCAGCCAGGTATTGGACGTGGTCAGGGACGCGTTCGAGCCCGGCGTGTCCTACTCCGAGGCCAAGATCAACGCGCTCTGCGGCGAGTGGTTCGACGACTGGGTGACCTTGCGCCGCGCTCTCGTGGACGAGGGCATCCTGCGAAGAAACGAGTCCGGAGCGGTCTACGAGCGCGTCTGACGCTGGACCTTCGGGCCTGGGCATTGCTCGTTCCGCGACGCTGTGAACGCTGGCTCGCCCGTGCCCTTCCACAACGGCGGACCGAGAGGATCGAACGAGGGGCTATGGTCGCTGATCAGGAGACCGCGTTGGCTCCTCAGCGGATACTGCGGCGTCCCCGAAAAAAAGGGGGGAGGCTGCGGTGCCGGTGTGGTCGGGCCAGCGTTCCAGCAGGTCGGCGAACCTGATCACCTCGATCGCCAAGCTGCTGGGGTGTCCCTGGGCACGCTGTCAACCACATCCCCGACCTGCGAGAGCTGCGGGGGCTGAGCCGTCACGACGTCGTCGAGTGTGACGTCGTGACGGGCCCATCCCAGGGGCAACAGCAGTGGCAGCCGTCGACGGCCGCCTGGCGGTACGGCGAATCTGGGACCCTGCTGAGCGGCTGACCAGCGCACTCACCCTGGACGATGCAGTGGACGTCAGGGTATGGCCCGAGGACGTCGAAGGCCCCGACACCCTGTCCGACCTAGGTGGTCTTCGATCTGGCCGAGCGGACCGAGGCGGCCGCTGTTGTCGGCCAGCAGGTCGACGCGCTGCGTCGCCTGGACCGCGGGCACCTGGGAGTCACCGTGCCCTGTGAGCCGCCCGAGGCGGATCCGTGGCGCGTCGACCAGGCCGCACCCGACCAGTACTGCGGCTACGACTCCTACGCCTGGTGGAAGTGGCAGCTGGCCGGCGGCGACCCCGACGAGCGGCCGGCCCGTCGTGGCGTCCTCCTCCCAAAGGCGTCCCCAGCCCCAAAGCAGGTCGATCGTTGCACGTCAGAGGCATGTTCTGAACGGCGCAGAGGCTGGGGTTTCCCGCCGTCATCGAGGCCGCCGCCGGCCTGGCCCAGGCGCTGCTGCGAAACGCCCCGGGGCGTACGGATCCTCGCCACCAGCCAGGAACCGCTGAGCATCCCAGGCGAGCAGGTCTGGCCGGTGCCCCCGCTTGAACTCCCCGCCGACTCGGCCGATCAGGCGGTGTTGCGCGCGTCGAGCGCGGTGCGGTTGTTCCTCGACCGCGCCGCGGCGGCCTCGCCCGGCTTCGCCCTCACCGACGGCAACGCCCGTGCGATCGCCTCCATCTGCCGCCGGCTCGACGGCATCCCGCTGGCCCTGGAGCTGGCCTCGACCCGGGTCCGGGTCCTCGGCGTGAATGAGCTGGCCGAACGTCTCGACGATCGGTTCCGGCTGCTCACCGGCGGTCATCGGGGCGCTCCGGCACGACAGCAGACCCTGCGCGCGATGATCGACTGGAGCTGGGAACTGCTCACCGCGGCCGAGCAGGCGGTGCTGCGCCGGCTCGCCGTCCACTCCGATGGCTGCACTTTGGAGGCGGCAGAGGCGGTCTGCGCCGGAGCCGGTGTCAAGCCCGCCGAGGTCCTGGACCTGCTGACCCGTCTGGTCGACCGTTCCCTCGTGCTGGTCGCCCACGAGGCCGACGGCACCCGGTACCGGCTGCTGGAGTCGGTCTCGGCGTACCTGTTGGAGCGGCTGCGGGACACCGAGTACGCGCGGGTACGGCACGCTCATGCGTCCTACTACGCGGCGTTCGCCGAGCGGGCCGACTCCTTTCTGCGCGGCGCCGAGCAGCGACACTGGCTGCGGCGCCTGGACGCCGAGACCGCCAATATCCGCAGCGCGCTCGACTGCGCCGCCGCCGACGGCGACGGTCGCCTGATGCGGCGGCTTGTTCACGCGATGGCCTGGTACTGGTTCCTGCGCGGCCGCCTCACCGAGGCCAACCGCTACCTCGCCACGGCCCTCGCCCTACCCGAGGATCCCCCCGGACGCGGCGAGGACGAGACGGACTCCGTGGCCTACCCGGCGCCGGAACGGTCGGGCACCGTGGCCTGGCACACTGGGGTGAGCCTGCTGTCCGGTGCCCCGGACGGACCGGCGCGCCACAGCCAGGCCGTCGTAGAGGTGTACGAGGGCATCCGCGACCCCCATGGGCGGGTCAGGGCGGGCTGGCTGCTCGCTTACGCGGTCACCCGGTTCGGCGACTTCACCGTCGGCGAGGAACTGCTCAACCGGGTATTGGCCGAGTCCCGTGCGCTCGGCGACCGCTGGGGACTCGCCGCGGGGCTGAGCACCCGGGGCATGCAGACGTACGTGTGCGGCGATCTGAAGGCTTCCCGGCGAGAGGCCGAGGAGAGTCTCAAGCTCTTCCACGAGGCCGGTGACCGATGGGGGCAGCTGCAGGCCACGGCCGTGCTGGGGCGGCTCGCGGAGATCGAGGGCGACTATCCGCGGGCCGCCCGCCTGCACCAGGAGGGGCTGCGGATGGCCGAGGAACTGGGGCTGTGGACCGACGCCTCGATGCGCTGGTCCGAGCTCGGCAGGATCGCCCTGCTCACCGACGACCACGCCGGGGCCGAGGAGTTCCACGAGCGGGCCAGGCGCCTTGCCATCGAGCAGGGAGACCGGCCGGCCGAGGAGTTCGCCGAGCTCGGGCTCGCCCTGGGGGCGCGCCGGCAGGACCGGCTCGACCGGGCGGAGTCGTATCTGCGCCGCTGGCTGGAGTGGAACCGGCAGTTCGACGCGGAGTACGGGTCGGCCCTGATCCTGGCCGCGCTCGGCTTCGTCGCGGAGCTGCGCGGGGACGCCGAGACGGCGCTGGCGCTGCACCTGGAAGGGCTGACCGCCGCCCGGGACACCGGCGATCCGCGGGCTCTCGCCCTGGCCCTGGAGGAACTCGCCGGGGCGAGCGCCCTCGCCGGTCAACCCCTGCGGGCCGCGCGCCTGCTCGGTGCGGCGTCCGCGGCCCGCGCCTCGGTGGACGCGCCGCTGCCGGCTGCCGAACGCGGTGACGTGGACCGGATCACCACGGCGCTACGCGCGGCGCTGGGGGAAGCGGGCTTCGAAGCCGGGTTCGAGCAGGGCTACTACGCGGATGAGACGCTTACCGTCGCCGGTGCCCGGTCCTCACGATCGCCCTGCCGCTGTGGATCAAGCGCGCGGGCCGACATCCCCGACGTCACGATCGCGATCGTCCTCGACGCGAGCACCGTCGGCGCCGTCCTTTTCCAGGTGCGCGTCTGCAGGCGGGCCGAGCCCTCGACGGGCGCCGCCACCGCCGCCCACCGGGCAACTCCTCCGGCGCCGTCATCTCGCACCTCCGCCTGCCGGCAGCGGCCCGGGCGGCCGTCCCGCATCCTGTAGCCGCTGAGGGCGCCTACAGGAGCGATGGACCGGATGATGTACCAGTTCCGCGCGCCGAGCAGATCCGCGATCCGACCGGCACCGAGTTCCGTTTGACGGCATGCGTCCCGACCTGGCAAGATCTCCGCCCGGTCAATCATCCAGAGGACTCGAGGGACCTGGCCCTGCGACGGTCCGGCAACCTCCCCGGCGGGAGTCGGCGGGAAAGGTGCCAATGCCAGGAGACGATGAGGGAGTCTCGATGGGCATGCGGCTCGATGTTCCTGTGCTGACCGGCGATCTGGTACGGCTGGAGCCGCTGGCAATGCGGCACGTGGCGGATCTGGCGGAGGCCGCCGAGGAGGAACGGTCGTCCTACGGCTTCACGCTGGTGCCCCGCGCGCAGGCGATGAAGGACTATGTGGCAGCCCAGCTCGCGCGCGATGGGCTGACCCCCTTCGGGCAGGTCCGGGTGACCGACGGTAGAACGGTGGGTTGCACCGCGCTGTGGGATCCCCGCACCTGGCCGGACCGGCCCGGCCTGCGGGCGATCGAGATCGGTTTCACCTGGCTTGCCGCCTCAGCGCAGGGCACCGGGATCAACGCCGAGGCCAAGCTGCTGCTGATGACGTATGCGTTCGAGACGCTCGGCGTCGCCCGCGTCGACCTGAAGACCGATGCCCGTAACCTCCGCTGCCGCCGCGCGCTCCAACGACTTGGCATCCCCTTCGAGGGCGTCCTGCGCTCCTGGTCCATGTCGTGGGCGCCCGGCGAGGAGGGCAGGCTTCGCGACTCAGCCATGTTCGCCGTGACCGCCACCGACTGGCCGGCAGTGAGAGCGGCATTGCGCACCCGGCTCACCGCCGCCGGCTCCCGGTAACCGACCATGCAGAACCCAGCGTAGGGCGAAAGCTGGAAGCCAGCCCGGGTGTGCACCGGCCGTCGACGGGCCGCCGCCATGGCCCGGTTCGCGCCCTTGCCGCCGGGAACGGTGCGGAACGCCCGCCCGGGTGATGATCTCTCCCGGAGCCGGCGCCCTGGAGGCGCAAGCCACCAGATCCATGTTGGCACTGCCGAAAACGCTGATCATTGGCTTTCCAGGGGCTGGTCTTTGACAGGGGAGCCGCCGGGCCGGGCGACGGTGTCCGCACGACCGGACCGCCGATCGTGTGCGATGGGGTGGAGGCGAGGGTGGCTCAGGTCGGTGCGCCGCCGTCGTGAGAGGTGAAGACGTCGAGAAGCAGCTCCGCCAGGAGCTTGGCGTCTGCGCCGAAGGCAACGTCTCCGTAAGCGGAAAGGTGGCCATTGACAGTGGAACAGATGGAGACGCATGACCACTGCTGGTGGCGGCCAGGCTGGCACCACGGCCGCTCGTTCTACACCTGGCACATCCTCGTGGAAGATCAGCCAGCCATCCGTGAGTTCGCGGAGCCGAGCCGCGTGGCGTCGCACTTTCCGGCGATGAGGTCGCGCTCTTCGTCCAGGATTGTCCAGTGCTCGACCAGCTCGTCGATGTGTATCGGGGAGTGTTTCATGACCGCGGGTTGAGGAGCCTGCGGACAGCCGTTGGCGGTACCCGCGAGTAACTTAGCTGGATACTTCGGAAGGATGAGTTGCGTCGGCTGGCTGAAGCCGTTGAGCCCGATAGTCTGTCTTCGGGACACATGCCGAGAAGGCTACCCCTTGCCGCCTTCCCTCTTCCATGCGCCGCACTTGTGGCCGGCCACGCCGTACCTGTAGACGCAGATGCGGACCGAGTTGTTTTTGTTGGGAAGCGACTTGGTGATGACCAGGTACTTCTTCGTGTGGGGAATTCGGCCGACCTTGAAGGGGCCGCACTTTCGGCCTGTCTTGCTCTCCAGGTAGACACGTATCCGCTTGTCACGGGTCACGACTCTTGCGTACGAGTAGTCCGAGGGCTGCCATTGCCGGAAGTCGACGGTGGTGGACTTGTATTTGAAGCTGTACGGCGGGTTTACGTACTTACTCCACGGAACGGTGGGGCTTACGCAACCGGCTGTCTGTACGTGATTCGACACCATGTTGGGCTCTGCCTGAGCGGGTGCGGAAGTGGTGAGGATGGCTGGAGAACTCGGCACCGTACCGACGAGTGCCCCGAGCGGCGCGACTCCGCCGCCGGACGGCCAGTCTTCCTTGAGCGGCGCGACCCCGCCACCGGGCGGCCAGACGGTCGCGGCGGTGGCAGTCCCGGGTGCGAGCACGGACAATCCTCCGATGAGCAGCCCGAGCGCGGCGAGCCGCTTCCCCTGTCGTTGCATGAACGGTTCCCCTTTGATCACGAGATGATCCCTTTTCTGGGGGTGCAGTGACAGTTCACCGGTCTGGGACGCTTCGTGTCAGCATGTTTCGTATGGGAGGAAAACATCGAGTTCGCGACCGTGCACGTGGTTCATCCGGCGGCTGGGCGCGAATGAACTCGGCGCCGAGCCGGGTCGCCTGGTGCAGCATCAGGTTGCCTTGCCGCTCGCTCTCGCTCTCGGCGTCGCACGCCATCCGCTCGGCGACACGCTTGGCCTCTTGCGGCCTGCTCACGCTCGCGGGCCGCATTCTCGGCGCGACGGGCGGCACGATCGCCTAGCTGTGGACCCGGGGAGCACAGCATGGCCGCGCTCACGTAGCGCGATCAGATCCAGTATGCGGGCTCTTCGCGATTGAGCGGGCCAGCGTTGCCAGGTGATCACGGTTAGTGATCGCGAGGGATGACGGTGCGTGACCGGTGAAGTGATCGCCCTGAAACGAGAAGCACCCGTGGTGGTGGATCATGTCCTCGCCAAAGAAACAGATCACAACCACGCGACGGGTGCATGGGACAGGATACGGGTCGGCTCTACTCGGGTTGATCGGTGTCACAGTATTTGAGGTCGAGCACGAAGCAGACGGCGGCCGAGTGGTGCATGTCGTCCCGGAACGGTCAGGTCCGCCGTTATGCCCACACTGCCGCCTGCCTGCGGGCCGGGCCAAGCAGTGGGGTGACGGCCCGAGCCGAGCATGTGCCGGTCGGGCTGAGCCCGATCGCGCTGGTGGTGCACAAGCGCCGCTGGTACTGCGACACCCCGTGGTGTGCGCAAAACTCCTTCACCGAGCAGGTCGCGCCCATCGGGGACGGTGCCCGGATGTCGGAGTCCTTGCGGGACCTGGTCGCCGTCGAGATCGGTGACCAGCTGCGGCCGGTGGCCGAGGTCGCCGCCACGCACCGCATCGGCTGGCAGGCCGCGCACGCGGCGTTTGCCGGCAGAGCCGATGAGGTGCTCGGCAGGCCACTGGAGCCGGTGGCCGTGCTGGGACTGGATGAGACCCGCCGGGGCAGGCCCGCTACCGGCTCGCGGAGGATGGCCACCGGGTCCTTGAGGCCGACACTTGGCACACCGGGATGATCGACATTGGGGGCCGGCAAGGGCTGCCGGGACAGGTCGAGGGCCGCACGGCCGAGGCGGCCGTGCCGGGGATCCCGAGTACGGCATGCGCCGCACCCTGCTGCGCAACTGGGAGGACCTGCACCCCAGGCGGTTTGAGGCGATGTGGAACGCCTTCGCCGACGCCGGCAACCCCGGCGAGCAGGTGCTGGCCTGCTGGATCGCCAAGGAAGAGCTACGCAAGATATTCCGGGCCACCAGCGCCGGCCAAATCCGGGATCGCCTGGCCACCTTCTTGTTCTGGTGCGCTGACCACGAACACATCCCCGAACTCGCCGCTCTGGCCCAAACCATCAGCACCTGGCGCCATGAGATCGCCAACGCGATCCTGCTGGGCGTCTCCAACGCCGCCAGCGAAGGGATCGCATAACAGCACAAGCCCGCTCAAGCGCGAAAACCCAGTATGCGGGCCCCCGACGTCGGCGTCACCTGGGTGTAACCTTCAGCGGTAAATGGGTCTGGCGCACTTAGGGCTTGCAGAGAATTAACACGCTGAGTTGATCTTGTGCGTGATGGCGCCTGCGCTGATGGCGTAGGTGGTGAGGTCTGCTGCGGTGTAGAGGCGCTTGGGCACGGGCGTGATCGTGTAGTCG
>NZ_JBEFAK010000081.1:0-28506 GCF_040137845.1 Nonomuraea sp. B19D2
ACTTGGAAAGTGCCTTCTGATCTGGTGTGGACAGGACTCTCGACAAGCCCCATCCTTCCAGCTCAAAGGCACTTTTCTTATGTGAACGATCAAGCCTCGCGAAATTCACCGTGAAAGGCCGAGGCTAACTACATCGACCTTTCTTCGTGCGGCGCTCTCAGATCGGGCACTACCTGAACCGAGGCCACCAGTCCATGGCCGCTCCGCACCAAGCGGCCCAGCCCGGCAGTCCCTCAACACCACGCTGGACCTGCGCCGCCACCTCCGTGTCCACAGTGACAGCGGTGTCCCGTGCCTACCTGGTCAAGTTCGCCGGATGGCCTGGCCGACAGGACTCATCGCGCTCGTGCGCATCACCGGCTCGATCAGTGGGCTCCACCTGGAGCGGGTCTGGCAGCCGGTACGCGGCTGCTGCCGGCACGGGCCCCGCGCCTACCGCGGACGCAGTAGATTCGCGGCTCCCTGCGGCGTCTGCGGCATTGAGAGGTGTCTCCATCAGCAGGATGACCGGCGGCGGGTTCAGCGGACATAGTTCTGGCGTCCAGTCGCAGGAAGCGGAGGAGAACCTCATGTCCGTCCTATCTGTGCTTGCCGCACAGGCGGCCTCGCCAGTCTGTACGACGCCGGCAGAATGCGCCGGCCAGGGTGTCGATACTTTCCTCGGGACCCCGCAGCGAATCTGGGCCAGTGTGGCCGCACTGGTGGCGCTGGGCGGCGTGGTCATCGGCTGGCTGGCGCTGCGCTCCGTCCGTCGTATCGGCAACGGCGGGCGGAGGGGAGCCATCGTGGCCCTGGTGGTGGGGCTGACCGGCGGGCTCAACGGCGCAGTGAATCTGGCTGTCGCCGACGGTGGTCTCGGCACCGGCAATGGAGTATTCGGGGGAGCCTTGGCGCTGGTGCTTGGGCTGGTCGGTGCGGTATTCGGCGGGCTGGCTCTGACCCGCTCCCACCGCACCGGGCTGAGCGGCTGACCGTAGCGAATACAAGCGCGCGATCGAGGGGCGTCGCCGGCGGGCACTTCCCGAAGAACCTTCAGACCGGCGACCCTTGGGTCCACATCAGCTGCGGGATCCTCGAATCCGATGCGCGCGAGCGCCTGTGACACAACCGGGACCGATCCCGCTTGAAGCACAACGCCCTGACTTGCCCGCCGCCGCAGTCACAAGAGCCACAGCAGCGCTGCCAGCGCCTGCCCGGGGCCGCCGTCGGCACCCATTCCACGGGCGACACCCACCCACCGCATGCCGGCGGTAGCGGACATCACGATTGCGTAGTACGGCGTACGAGAGGCCGGTGGGTAATCGACCATGAGGACATGAGCCAGCGCGGCATCGACCTGAACGTCCATCACGATCGGCCGATCAGCAGCCGAGCTGACGACGCACTGGGCTTCACGGTGTATGCCGACACCATCGCGGAGACGATCGAAAACCCGCGGACCGAGCTCCCGCACGTCATCGCGATCCACGGCGCCTGGGGATCGGGTAAGTCCTCGCTCGCCAATCTCGTGGCGGAGCGGCTGAGCGGCAGGGAATCGGCGGCCAAGCGCTTCGGCGCACAGGACTCCAACATCGTCTGCCGCTTCAACGCCCGGATGCACGCGGACGCCCCTCACCTCGGTGCCGCGCTGGCCGCACACATCGCCAGGACCGTCAACAGGCGGCGCGCGCTATGGCGCCGCTTCATCAACCCCCTGCCCGGCTCCATGCTGACGCCGGAGGAGCGCTGGCGGCGCGCCGTGATCGCCATCCTGCTCCTCGCGATGGCGGCCGTGGCGCTGGTGGCCGGCGACGTCATCGGCCCGGAACTGCGCGACGTCATCACGCCGGGTAAAGCCAAGGGCGGCGAACTGCCCACCGAGTTCGCCCTGACGCCGGTCGCGCTGCTCGGCAGCACGGTCCTGGTGGGCCTGGTCACCCGATGGCTGTTCACGATGGCCAAGGCGGTCGGCAGGTTCATTGACAGCCCGCGCTCGGAGGCCGCCCGCGGGCGCATGACCGATGTGCACCGTCAACTCGGGGCCTTGATCGGCCAGGCGCTCAGGCGTGACGAACGGCTGGTCATCGTCGTCGACGACCTCGAGCGTTGCGCTCCCGCGCGAGCGCTGGAGGTGTGCGAGACCACCAGCACGCTGCTGGATCACAAGGGCGTGGTGACGATCCTGCTCGCCGACATGAACATCATCGCCAGGGCCGCGGGCAAGCAGCAGGCCGAGGCCCCCGGAGTGGCCCTCGACGGTCCGGGCACGCTTGCCTTGGGCCGTGCATACCTCGAAAAGCTCATCCAGGACCGGTTCGACCTGCCACCGGCACGGCCGGACGCCATCGCCGCGATCATCGCCGACGACCCGCGCCCCACGCGTACGCCACCTCCATCGGGGGGTTGGCAGCGGATCGTCTCCGGCGTGCGGCGTCATCCGGTGGCCTTCGCGATCGGATTCCTGGCGCTCATCGTGGCCGTGATCGTGGCGCTCGCCGCGCCCGGGTGGGCGGAGGGCGCGACGGCGCCGCAGGGGTCCGACCTCGCACCTGGGCTCAGAGACTTCGTCGCGTCCCTCGTGACCGTTCTCATCGGCGTCATCGGGCTGAAGTTCCTGTTCGGCGAGCAAAGGTCCCTGGCAGGGTTCCTCGGCTTCCTCGTCCTGGGCGTCACCGTCTTCGCGCTGATCAAATGGGGAGATGTACTCCTCGACCTGCTGGGAAACGCGATCCGGAGCGATGGCGTGCCGCTGTGGCTACTCCCGGGCACCGGCGTGGTGGCACTGATCCTTGTGGCACTCAGGCTGGGGGATGTCATCGTAGATCTGCTTCGGAGGTCTCTCGCCCTGAGATCGCACCTGCGGCTCCGGCAGGTGCTCGAGCGTGCCGAGGCCGGCTCCCAGGACCACGTCGAACTCGAGGAGAACGCCCTCGCCGCCGCCGAAGATCTGGAACAGGAGATCCGGCGGCATCTCGACCGCCGCGTCGTCGACGACGCTGAATTCCGCCGGGACTCCATCGGCGAACTCGGCGGATACCTACCTGCGACGCCTCGCGCTGCCAAACGCTTCGCCAACCGGTTGCGGCTGCTGAGCCTCATCGCCCGCCGCAGGCGCTTCCTGGACGGCCCCGATCGCATCGAACCTCGCCAGCTGGGCAAGTGGGCGCTGATCCAGGAGCGCTGGCCGCCACTGGCCGAGATCCTCGTCGCCGACCCCGGCGTGATCGTCCATCTGGAGCGCTCGCGCGAAGCGGGTGAGATCGAGCAGGTGCTGGAGCGGCTCGGCCTGATGAACGTGACCGAGCCGGCGGGCCTTCTCTCGAGTTCGGTACGGCTGTCGCCAGTGCTGTCCCGGCTGGTCTACCTCACCGAGGACGGGCCGGAGCGCGTCCGACGCAACGTGCCTCAGGTGCCAGAAGAGATCATGCCGCTCTGACCTGCGAGAAGAGGCCACAGCCTTGGGTCACGCCGGGGATCGACGCTGAGAACGTCGCAAATGCCTCGTCCCGGCCGTCGGTTGCGTTCAGGAGAACTGGCGAGCGAAGGAGATGGCTTTGCGTGGTGTGACGGCGGATGATCATCGCTGGCTGGAGGAGTTCGGTTACCACTTAGACGCCGGCTTCTGCTTCACCTTCGTGCAGGTCCTCGGCCCCCAGGAAGGGCTCGCGTCCCGAGAGCCTGACCCGGGCGAACCCTCGCCGGTGCGCGGTGTCCCCCCATCACGGGAGCCTGACATCGGCGAACACCGGCCGGTGATCGGTGTGCCGCAACTCCAGCACGCGGAAGTCCCGCACCGCCATCCGCGAATCCGCCAGCACATGGTCGATCGTCACGCCGGGCGGCCGCAACGTGCGGCCCAGCGCCTGTGGCCAGGTCGCCGTAAATCCGCGTCCCATGACGTCAGCCGCGTCCCGATAGCCGGATGCCAGCAGCTCACGCATCGGCAGGTGGTCGAGCGTGGCGTTGAAGTCCCCCGCCAGCACCCGCAACACCGGCCCGCCCGCAGCCGGATTGCCGTCGGCAAAGGCCCGGGCCCGACGGCGAAGCCCAACGCCAGCACGGCCGCGACCCCCACCACTCCCGCCGCCCGCCGTCTCAGCACCCAGGCCAGCGCCCCGCCGGCAACCGCCCCGGCTGTCGCGTAGGGCGTGTACGCCACCACCGGCACCCACGGCCAGTCCGGCTCGAACCCGCTCAGCCGCAACAGCGCCCACCCGGCGAACGGTACGACGGCGATCCAGCTCATCTATGTACGCACACCCCTGTATCTCCACAAAGCTTGATATGCGTTCATAAGAAGGTGTTCAGCAGGCGTGCGACGCCGAAGCCGGCCACTCCCGGGCATCGACCTCCCGAGGAATGAAACAGCGCAGGCGGCCCTCCAGTCGTAGTCGGTGCGGTCATCGAGGTCATCCTCATCCTCGCCGAGGTCTTCGGGCGTGAACTTGGCGAAGAAGTCTGCCATCGCCTGCAGCTCGGGCCATCGGGCCAGGCCGGCATGGTCGGCGTGAGCTGGCCGGGCTGTCGATCGACACCCCGTGGAGCAAGCGGTACACCTTCGAACTGCTGCCCATCGGGGACGCGTTCCCGGCCTGGTCGAAGACCGCCCGGCCCTGGGGTGTCGCGACCGCCGGCTGACCGGCGCTGCTCGCGGGGGACGCGGTCAGCGGTTGGCGCCGAGGCGGGTGGCGCGGGGGCGGTGGGCGCCGAGGCGGTGGGCCAGGCGGTCGAGGGAGAGGTTGATCAGGATGAAGATGGCCGCGATCAGGATCGCCGCCGGAATGACGTTGGAGAAGTTGGCCGCGATCCCGTTCAACCCCCGATCGACCAGCTCGTCGTAGCCCACGATGAGCCCCAGTGCCGAGTCCTTCAGCAGCACCACGAACTGGCTGACGATGGCGGGCATCATGGCGCGGAACGCCTGGGGCAGCAGCACGAGCCGCATCACCTGCCCCTTGCGCATGCCGATCGCGTGGGCCGCCTCCGCCTGCCCGCGGGGCAGGCTCTGCACGCCGGCGCGGATGATCTCCGCGATCACCGAGCCGTTGTAGAGGGTCAGCCCGAAGACGACGGCGGCGAAGGCCGAGATGTTCGCGCCGATGAGCACGTACGACCCGAAGAACGCGAAGAAGATCAGCAGCAGCAAGGGGACGGACCGGAAGAACTCCACCACCGCGGCCGCGGGCACCCGGATCCACCGGTGGTCGGACAGCCGGGCCGTGGCGAACACGAGCCCGAACAGCCCCGCGAGCACCACCCCCGCCACGGCCGCACCCAGCGTCCCGGCCAGTCCCGGCAGGATGAACGTGGCCCAGACGTCGCCGCGCAGCAGCGGCGTCCACTTCTCGGCCGCCCACTGCTCCTTCGCGTCGAACCGCACATAGACCACGTACGCCACCAGCAGCAGCACGAGCGCGACGCCCGCCGCCAGCGCCCGGTTGCGCCGGATGCCGCGCGGCCCGGGCGTTTCGTAAAGGTTCGCGTAGCTCACCACATCACCGCCAAGAAGCTCATCTGGCCACCGCCATCCGCCGTGACAACCAACCGAACAGCAGCCCCATCGGCAGGCACAGCAGCACGAAGCCGGCCGCGAAGCCGAGGAAGATCTCGATGACCTGGTCCCCGTACGTCTCGATCATCTCCCGCATCCGCACGGACGCCTCGCCCACGCCGACCACGAGCGCGATCGTGGTGTTCTTGGTCAGCGCGATCAGGATGCTGCCCAGCGGCGCCACCACGGCGCGGAACGCCTGCGGCAGCGTGATCAGCCGCAGGGTCTGGACGAAGCCAAGCCCCAGCGACCGGGCCGCCTCCGCCTGCCCGACCGGCACCGTGTTGAGCCCGGACCGCAGGGCCTCGCAGACGAACGCCGAGGTGTAGGCGGTCAGGCCGATGACGGCGAGCCAGAAGTTGTTGGTCGCGATGTCGTCCGACAGCTCGACCCCGAGGTTCGCCCCGACGCCGAGGCCGGTGAACAGCAGCACCAGGGTGAGCGGGGTGTTGCGGGCCACGGTCACGTAGCAGTTCGCGGCGCCGCGCAGGGAGGCCAGCGGGGCCACCCGCATGGCGGTCAGCAGCGTCCCCAGCACCAGGGAGCCGAGCGCGCTGACCGCCGTCAGCCGTATCGTCATCCAGAACGCGGCGAGGATCGTCTCGCGTTCGATCAGCAGTGCTTCCATATGATCAGTACCGCTCCAGCTGCGGGGCCTGCGGGAGGGCGAAGCCGGAGGCGCCGACGCTGGCCTGCAGCGCCTTCGTCCAGCTGCCGTCGGAGAACATCTTCTCCAGCGCGTCGTTGACCGCTTTGCGCCCGGCGGTGTCGTCCTTCTTCAGCCCGATGCCGTACTTCTCGGTGCTGAACGGCTTGCCGACCACCTTGAGCTTGCCCCCGTGCTGCGCGGCGTAGCCGGCGAGGATGACGTTGTCGGTCGTGATGGCGTCGAGCTGGCCGCCGAGCACGCGGTCGACGCAGGCCGAGTACGTGCGCTCCTCCTGGAGCTGCACCTGCTTGGCGTACTCCGACTTGACCTTCTGCGCCGGGGTGGAGCCGGCGACCGAGCAGAGCTTCTTGCCGTTCAGCGCCTCCGGCCCGGTCAGCGCGGCGTCTGCGGACCTGACCAGCAGGTCCTGCCCGGCCACGAAGTACGGCCCGGCGAAGGAGACCTTCTGCTTCCTGGCGTCGGTGATCGAGTACGTCGCCACCACCATGTCCACCTGGCCCTGCTCGATGAAGGCCTCCCGGTTGGCCGACACGGTCTCCTTGAACGTGATGTCCTTGGCCTCGACGCCGAGCTGCTTGGCCACGTACTTGGCGACTTCGACGTCGAACCCGGCGAAAGTGCCGTCGGGCGTGCGCAGCCCCAGCCCCGGCTGGTCGGCCTTCACGCCGATCACCAGTTTCTTGTCGTTCTTGGCCTTGTCCACGACGGAGGCGTAGCTGTCCTGACCGCCGCCGCAGGCCGTGGCGGCGGTGGCGAGCGCGATCACCGTGAAGGTCGCGTAGAGGGATCGGCCGAACATTGAAAGCTCCTTAGTGGGTGAGGATCTTGGCGAGGAAGGACTGGGCGCGCTCGCTGCTCGGGGAGCCGAAGAACGCGTCGGGGGTGTTCTGCTCGACGATCTCGCCTTCGGCCATGAAGACGACCCGGTCGGCCGCGCGCCGGGCGAAGCCCATCTCGTGCGTGACGACCACCATGGTCATGCCATCGCGGGCGAGCGAGGTCATGACGTCGAGCACCTCGTTGACCATCTCCGGGTCGAGTGCCGAGGTGGGCTCGTCGAAGAGGATGGCCTTCGGGTCCATGGCCAGCGCGCGGGCGATGGCCACCCGCTGCTGCTGCCCGCCGGAGAGCTGGGCGGGGAACTTGGCCGCCTGGCCGCCGATGCCGACCCGGTCGAGCAGCTCCTGGGCCTTGCGCTCGGCCTCCGCCTTCGGCCGCTTCAGCACGTGGACCTGCCCGAGGACGACGTTGTCCAGGACGGTCTTGTGCGCGAAGAGGTTGAAGGACTGGAAGACCATGCCCACCTCGGCGCGGAGCTTGGCGAGCGCCCGGCCCTCAGCGGGCAGCGGAGTCCCGTCCAGGCTGATCGTGCCGGAGTCGATGGTCTCCAGCCGGTTGATCGCCCGGCACAGGGTGGACTTGCCGGCTCCGGACGGGCCGATGACCACCACGACCTCGCCCTGCTTGACGGTCAGGTTGACGTCCCTGAGCACGTGGTGGTCGCCGAAGCGCTTGTTGACCTGGTCCAGCACGATCAGGTCCGCGTGAGTCATGCGTCACGCTCCTTGTCTCGGTCAGCGTTGGCGTAACCGTAGGAGCCGCATGTGTCACCGAAAGGCTTGTGCGCTTTCTGCTCAGCGATTGGCGGGGCGAGATTGATCGGGCGCCGTGCCGGAGACGCCGATGGTGTCCTTGAAGGCGCGGTCCCACTGCCCGTCGCGCAGCCAGCCGCTGATCAGCCCGTTGAGGTAGTCGCGGAAGCCGGTGTCCTGCCTGCGCACGCCCATCCCGTACGGCTCGCGCCCGAACGGCTTGCGCACCAGCCGGAACAGGTCCGGATGCTGGTCCAGCAGGCCGAGCAGGATGGTGTCGTCGGTGCTGATCGCGTCGACCCGGCCGGCCATGAGCGCGGGCACGCACACGCTGTAGCCGTCGACGATCTCCAGGGTGGCGCCGGGCGCCTGGGAGCTCAGCCGCTCGCTCGAGGTGGAGCCCTTCGCCGTGCACACGCTCTTGCCGTCCAGGTCCGACACGTCGTCGATGGTGGTGTCGGCGGCCCTGACCAGCAGGTCCTGCCCGGCGTAGTAGTACGGGTCGGTGAAGCTGACCAGCTGGGCCCGGGCCGGCGTGATCGAGTACGTGGCGATGACGACGTCCACCACGCCCTGGCTGATGAAGTTCTCGCGCTCGCGCGAGACCGTCTCCACGAACCGGATGTTGCGCTCGCTGCCGGTGAGGTCCTTCGCGATGAGTCTGGCCATCTCCGCGTCGAACCCGGTGATCCGCCCGCTGCCCGGGTCCTTGAAGCCGAACATCGGCTGGTCGAACTTGATGCCCACCGTGAGGATGCCGCGTTCTCTGATCCGCCACATCGTGGAGCCCTCGGGGAAGGGATTGCCGTCGCCGCAGCCCGCCGGCAGGAGGCAGAGCAGCACCGCGAGCAGCACCCTGAGCGTGCTCACCGGACGCGGTACCGATGCTGCGGGCGTCCGGTCGGCCCGTACTTGGGCCGCGCCTCGAGCAGGCCGCGCTCGGCGAGATGCTCCAGGTATCGGCGGGCGGTGGCGCGGCTGACGCCGATCATCCCGGCCAGCTCGTGCGCCGAGGCGTCCTCCTCGACGGCGGACAGCGCGTCGAGCACCAGCTGCTCGGTGGCCGCCGAGATGCTCTTGGGCCGGGAGCCCTGGTCGAGGTGGAGCGAGCGGAAGATGCGGTCGATCTCCTGCTGCTCGACCAGCCGCCCGCCCGCCTCGAGCTGCTCGGCGGTGGCCGCGTAGCGCAGCAGCGTCTGCTCCAGCGTGCCCGCCCTGGTCGGCTTGACCAGGTAGTACAGGGCGCCGCGCTGCATGGCCGCGCGTACCGTGGCCGACTCCTTGCGTCCTGAGATCACGATGACGTCGGCGGGCGGCTGTTCGGGGCGGCGTAGCCGGTGCGCCACCTCGAGCCCCGGCATGTCCGGCAGGTGCAGGTCGAGCAGGACCAGCCGGGGCGCGAAGCGGCCGGCGGCGGCGAGCGCGGCCTGACCGGTGTGCGCGATCCCCACGACCCTGAACCCGAGTACCCTGTTCACCTGCGCGTGCAGTGCCGCCGTGACGACCGGATCGTCGTCCACGATGAGAACGGTGATGTCCCGGGTCTCAGGCATCGCCAGCTCCTCGTCCAGGTCCAGTTATGACGAATCAGGGTGAGCTTAAGCGGGTTTTGTTACAAAAGGTCAAGTTTTGTGCGTTCTGCTCACCGAGATCCGCCGCCTGTGCCCGTTCCCTCCTACCCTGTACCCGAGCGGACAGGGGAAGGACGGACGCCGGTGAGATGGCTGGTCGCGGTGACAGCCCTGTGGGTGGTGCTCGGCCTGCTGCCCCTGGCGCTGCTGACCTCCTCCAGCATCTCACTGTCGGAGGATGCCGTCAGCGACGAGGTCACCGACCGGGTCAAGACGACCGCCTCGGTGAGCCGGGTCGTGGTGGAGCAGCAGATGGGCTCGCTGGAGAAGCTCGTCACCGCGTTCGCGCAGCGGCCGAGCATGCGCGACACGGTGGCGCACGCCACCGCCGGCGCCATGAGCGACCATCTCGGCGAGCTCAAGCAGCTGCGTGACGGCGTCAGCGGGCTGATCCTGGTCTCGTCCGAAGGACGCATGCTCGGCGCGGAGCCCAAGACCGTGCTGCCTCAGGACATCAGCGCCACCGACTGGTTCGGCGCGGTGCGCGACCGGCGGGCGGCTCACGTCTCGCAGGCCTACACGCCCACGATGGTCGGCGTGTCCAGGGCCGTCGCGGTGGCCGCGCCGATCCCCAGCGCCGACGGCAAGCGCATGCTCGGCATCCTCGCCGTCGTCTACAGCCTGGACGCCATCCAGGAGTTCGCCAAGGAGGCCGCCGAGGCGCAGGAGATCCGGCTGCTGATCACCGACCGGGCCGGCGTGCTCGTCGCCGACCCCGACAGGAAGCTGCTCGCGCTCACCTCCCTGCGCGAGGACCCGCGCGTGGACGCCGCGCTCGCCGGCCGCTCCTGGAGCGGCGAGTTCCGCGGCATCGACGGCACCGTGCTGTCGGCCTCGGAGCCGATACCCGGCATCGGCTGGACCGTCACCGCCGAGGTGTCCGCCGCGGAGGCGCTGGCCTCCGCCGAGCAGCTCAGCGCGAACGTGCTGACGGTCGCGGCGCTGCTGGCGCTGCTCATCCTCATCGGCCTGGGCCTGCAGATCCACACGACGCGCGGCCGCCGCCGGGCGCAGGCCACGCTGGCCAGGTACGCGTCCGAGCTGGCCGCCGCCAGGGACGAGGCGGTCAGCGCCTCCAGCGCGAAGTCCGAGTTCCTGGCCAAGATCAGCCACGAGATCCGCACCCCGATCAACGGCGTCCTCGGCATGAACTCCCTGCTCATGGGCACCCGGCTGGACGACGAGCAGCGCCACTACGCCACCACCGCCCAGGGGTCGGCCCAGAACGTGCTGCGCCTGCTCGACGACTTCCTCGATCTGTCCAGGATCGAGGCGGGCCATCTCCAGGTGGACGAGGTGCCGTTCGACCTGCCCAGGCTCTGCGACGAGGTGGTCGCGCCGTTCGCGCCGCACGCGTACGAGCAGGGGCTCTGGCTCACGCTGCGGCTCGACGAGGACGTGCCGCGGCAGGTGTCGGGGGATCCGGCGCGGCTGCGCCAGATCCTCACCAACCTGGTGGGCAACGCGCTGAAGTTCACCGTCCAGGGCGGCGTCGACCTGCACGTCACCCTCGAAGAGGGCGCGCCGGGCGAGTCGCGGGCGGTGCTCAGGTTCGCGGTGGCCGACACCGGCATCGGGGTCGGTCCCGACGACAGGGAGAAGGTGTTCGGCGTCTTCCGCCAGGTCGACTCGCCGATCACGCGCAGGACCGGCGGCAGCGGCCTGGGGCTGGCCATCGGCCGGCAGCTCACCGAGCTCATGGGCGGGGAGATCGGGCTGGACAGCGTGGAGGGCGTCGGCAGCCGGTTCTGGGTGCGGCTGCCGATGGACGTCCTGACCTGGTCGGAGCCGTCGGTCGAGGCCTTGCAGGGGCGGCGCGCGCTCGTCGCCGACCCGCGCCCCGAGGACCGCGCGCTGGCCGTGCGGGCGCTGGCGGGCGCGGGGCTGGACGTGGAGGAGACCACGGACTCCGCCCTCGAGCTGCTGTGGGCCGCGGCCGAGAGCGGACGGCCGTACGAGCTGGCGGTGGTCGCCCTCGATCTCGGCGCCGACGCCGAGTCGATCGCGCACGTGATCCTCACCGACCCGCTCTTCCAGGCCACCAGCGTGGTCGTGGTCGTCACGCCGGGTCGCGCGGGCTTCGCCTGGCCGGGAGCCGCGGGGGAGCGCGCCGTGCAGTCGATCACCCGGCCGCTCAGCCGCCGCCGCCTCCTCGCCGCCGTGGAGAACGCCCTGGGCACCGCCGAGTGCTCAGGGGAGCTGCGCGAACGAGCGGAGACCGCGGCGCAGGGCGCCCGGATCCTGGTGGCGGAGGACGACGAGGTCAGCCGCCAGGTGGCGATGCTCGTGCTGCGGCAGGCCGGCCACGAGGTCGAGGTGGTGGACGACGGCGAGCAGGCCGTGCGCGCCGTGCTGGGCGGCGGCTACGACCTGGTCTTCATGGACTGCCAGCTGCCCGTGCTCGACGGTCTGGCCGCGACCGAGGAGATCAGGCGGCGCGAGGACACGCGCACCCCGATCATCGCGATGACCGCGGCGGCGATGCCGGACGACCGGATCCGCTGCCTGGAGGCCGGGATGGACGACCACCTGGCCAAGCCGGTGGACTGGGGGCGCGTGCTGGCCAGGATCCCGGAGTGGGCATCGTACGCGGGCCTCCCGCCCGAGCTGGCGGGCCTGTCGCCGGAGGCGCTCGCGGACGTGGCGGAGGCGTACCTGGCCACCGCCAGGCGGACGTTCGAGGAACTGCGGCAGGCGGCCCAGGCCGGTGACGCGCCGCTGGTGGCCTCGCTCGCGCACCGGCTCAAGGGCAGTTGCGCGACCGTCGGGGCCGTACGGGAGGCCGAGCTGTGCGAGCGCGTCGAGGACCTGGCGCGTACGGGGGCCGTCGAGCGGGAGCCGCTCGACGAACTTGGCGAGCTTCTCAAGGCCACGCCCTCGTGGATGAACCTCCCGTAGCAACGAATTAACACCCGAGAAATTTGTCCGCGTTACTGTCGCAATGTTGCTGATCATGCACGTTTGTTGTGATTGGAGGGTTTATGGCTGATTCATCTGGTGAGCCCAGCCCAACAACCACCCCAAGCCCGACGGACTCTCCGACTCCGAGCCCCACGCCTACGGAGCCTCCGAGCCCGACCCCGACGGATCCGCCAAGTCCGACTCCGACGGAGCCCCCGACCCCCACGCCTACGGAGCCTCCCAGCCCCACCCCGACGGAGCCCCCGAGCCCGACCCCAACGTGGCCGGGCACCCCTACGCCGACCTGGCCGGGCACTCCTTCGCCGACCTGGTCGGGCATTCCTTCGCCGACCTGGTCGGCGCCTTCTGCGCCATACCAGTACCCCCGCCCGTCCCCAGACCCGCAACCCACGCCCGCCCCAGGCAACCCCGGCGACCGGGTCCAGATCGACTGGACCTCGATCCGCGGCCTGGCCAGGCTCTTCGACCGGACCGGCGACGACGTTGCAGCGCTCCACCGCGCGTCCACCTCGCTCGCCACCACCTCCGACCTGGTCGGCGGGGACGACGACGGGCGCGCGTTCGCCGAGTGGTACAGCGACGGCTACCACTCGCTCACCGACGCCATGAAGCGCATCGCCGACAGGAACTTCAGCTCGGCGGGGAGCTTCCGCGACCTGGAGAAGCTCTGGGACTTCCTGGAGCAGGAGATCATCGACACGCTGCCCGAGCTCCCCGACCTGCCCGCACCCCCGATCCCGCAGGTCCCGCCGCTCACGGAAGGTGCCTGATGCTCGACCCCTTCCAGGCGCTGGCCTGGTTCGCGCAGGTGTATGTGCCGGCGGCGGACACCAGCAACCTCCGGGACCGTGCCAAGGCGCTGCGCGCGTTGGCCACCTCCATCGGGAAGGTCGCCCACCACACCGACATCGGCGTCGCCGAGGTCCGCAAGGCGAACGACAGCCGCTCCGTGGACCGGTTCGCGGACGTGTGGCCCAAGGAGCTCGCCCCCCGCTACGCCGCGCTCCAGGAGGAGCTGCTGGACCTGGCGGCGGGCTGCGAGGAGTACGCCGACGCCGTGGACGAGCACCGCGAACAGCTCTGGAGAATCGGCACCCTGCTCGCCGCCATGGCTTTCACGATGATGTTCGGCTTCGTCTATCCGGCGGCCAGGATCGCGGCCGAGAAGGCGTTCGATTGGCTGGTGGCCAGGGCCAGGCTGGAGCGCACGCTCTTCCAGAAGATCACCAGGGTGATGCTGGAGATGCGGATGGGCAAGCGCCACGCCGGCAACTACTTCGTCAGGGAGGGGCTCGACGCGCTGGCGGACTCCGTCCTGTGGACCGTGCTCAAGACCGGCGTGCACGCCGGCAGCTCCGCGGCCACCGGACAGCCGATGGGCAACCTCTGGGAGTACGCGGGCAAGCACTTCGCCGCCGAGATGGCCTACAACGGCGGCATCAAGGCCCTGAGCGACGTGCGCCGGTTCTTCCCCGCCACGAAGGTCACCGAGACGCTGCTGGGCTCGGGCCCGGCGGGCAAGTTCTTCCGCCGCACCCTGTCGGCCGCGACCGTCTACCCCCTCGTCGCCAGTGGCTCGCTGACGACACAGGGCGCACTCCGCTCGGCGCTGGCGCACGCGCCCAGAGCCTTCATCTTCAAGCGCTGTGTCAGCGAGGACCGACCATGACGTCACCACATACCGGTGACCCCGAGATCGATCGTGCTCTGGCCGAGATGGCGGCGCAGACGGCTCGCTTCGAGGAGGTGAGCCGCCTGCTGGAGGAGACGAGGGGGCGCGGCGAGAGCGCCGGCGGGCAGGTCGCCGTCGAGCTCAGGCACACCGGCTCGCTGGCCGGGCTGCACATCGACCCACGCGCGATGCGGCTGGGCTCGCAGGCGCTGGCCGACGCCATCCTCGAGGCGTTCCGGCTGGCGGAGGAGGACATGGCCGGGCAGTCCTACGACCTGGCCAGGACCGTCTTCGGCACCTGACCACCAGCCCGTCTGCGCCCGGTTGGAGCGGGATGCGGTGAATGGGAAGCTTGGAGCCGTGCGTGTGATGTTGCTGGGCCCGTTCGAGGCCCGTGACGGCGAGGGCCGCCCGATCGAGATCTCCGGCGCCAGGTTGTGCGCGCTGGTGGCCAGGCTGGCGCTGGAGCCGGGCCGGGTCGTGCCGCTCGACGCGCTCACCGACGCGATCTGGGGCGAGCACCCGCCGGCGGGCGCCGCCAACGCCCTGCAGTCGCTCGTCTCCAGGACCCGGCGGGTGATCGGGCACGCCGCGATCGAGTCGCATCCGGCCGGCTACCGGCTCGTGATCGGCCCCGACGACGTGGACGTCAGCCGGTTCGAGCGGCTCGTGAGCGCGGGCGGGCTCGCCGCGCTCCGCCAGGCGGAGGCCCTGTGGCGGGGGCCCGCGCTGACCGACCTGGCCGGGCTGTCGTTCGCCGACAACGCCGCCGTCCGGCTGACCGAGCTGCGGTTGTCGGCCGCGGAAGACCGGCTCGAACTCGAGCTGGGGGCGGGCAACGACGTGCTGGCGGAGCTGGGGCCGCTGGCCGCCGCGCACCCGCTGCGCGAACGCCTGCAGGGGCTGCTCATGCGCGCCCTGTACGCGGCGGGCAGGCAGGCGGACGCCCTCGACGCCTACGAACGCACCCGGCACACGCTGTCGGAGGAGCTCGGCGTCGACCCGTCCGCCGAGCTGGCCGAGCTCCACATGGCGATACTCCGGCACGACCCGCAGCACCAGGACCGCCGCCGCGCCCACAGGACGAACCTGCGCGCCCAGGTGACCAGCTTCGTCGGCCGCGAGCAGGAGCTGGCCCAGCTCGCCAAGGCGCTGGAGACCGGCAGGCTCGTCACCGTCGTCGGCCCCGGGGGCGCGGGCAAGACCAGGCTCGCCGTCGAGGCCGCCGCGCGCTCCGCCGAGCTGGCGCCCGACGGCGTCTGGCTGGCCGAGCTGGCGTCCGTCACCGACCCCCACGACGTCGCCAACGCGGTGCTGACGGCGATCGGAGCCAGGGACGGCACCTGGTCCGAGGGCGACGCCGCCGGCCGGCTGGCGGAGGTGTTCGCCCGGCAGAGCGCGCTGCTCGTGCTCGACAACTGCGAGCACGTCGTGTCGGCCGCCGCCGAGCTGGCGGAGCGGCTCCTGGGCGCCTGCCCTGACCTGCGCATCCTCGCCACCAGCCGGGAGTCCCTGGCCATCGGCGGCGAGAGCCTCCACCCCGTACCGCCCCTGGAGTGGCCCGCCGGCGCGGCCCGCGACGTCCGCGAGTACTCGGCGGTACGGCTCTTCGCCGAACGAGCCGCGTCGGTACGCCCCGACTTCATCGTGAACGACACCACCGCCGGCGCGGTCGTCGAGATCTGCCGGCGCCTCGACGGCATGCCGCTGGCCATCGAGCTGGCGGCCGCCAGGATGCGCGCCCTGAGCGTCGAGCAGATCGCGGCCAAGCTCGACGACCGCTTCCGACTGCTCAGCAGCGGCAGCCGTACGGCTCTGCCCCGGCACCGCACCCTGCAGGCGGTCGTCGACTGGAGCTGGGGCCTGCTGTCCGGCGAGGAGCGGGAGCTGGCCATGGTGCTCGCGGCGTTCGCGGGCGGGGCCACGCTCGACGCGCTGGAGGCGGTCAGCGGGCGCGACCCGCTCGACGCCCTCACGGGGCTGGTGGACAAGTCCCTGGTCGAGCTGTCCGGCGAGCGTTACCGCATGCAGGAGACAGTCAGGTCGTACGGGATGGCCCGGCTGGCGGAGTCCGGCCGGGACCGGGCCGTGCGGGACGGCCACGCTCGGTGCTTCCTGCGGCTCGCCGAGACGGCCGACCCGGAGCTGCGCGGCCCCGACCAGCTCCGCTGGATGGCCAGGCTGCGGGCCGAGCACGACAACATCGTGGCGGCGCTGCGGTTCGCGGCCGAGACGGGGGACGCGGAGCTGGGCGTGCGGGTGGCGGTGGCCGTCTGGTGGTCCTGGCTCATGCAGGGCATGCGGATCGAGAGCGTCCACTGGACGCACGCCGTGCTCGGCCTGCCGGCTGAGGTGCCGGACGCGCTGCGGCCCGTCCGGCTCGCCCTCCAAGGGCTCGTCCACCAGCAGCTCGGCGCCATGGAGGCGGCCCGGGAGGCGGTCCGCGCCGGGCTGGAGCTGCGCCACCGGCTCGGCCACCCCGCCCACGTGCTGCTGCTCCTCGCGCCGGTGCTGCTGGGCGACCAGGTGGCGGCCGCCCGGTCCGCCGAACGCCTGCTGCCGGGCCTCACCGGGTGGGAACGGGCGCTGACGCTGATGACGCAGTCCATGGCGGCCGAGAGCGAGGGGGACGTCACCAGGGCGTTCACCCTCATCGACGAGTCGCGGCAGGAGCTGGAGTACCTCGGCGACCGGTGGGCGCTCTCCTCGGCGCTGCGCGTGCTGGCCGAGCACCACGACCGCAGGGGCGACCTGAGCGGCTCGATCGAGGCTCGGTCGCGGGCCCTGCGCCTGGCCGGTGAGCTGGGCGTCGTGGAGGACCAGGCCGCCATCCTGGCGAAGATCGCGATCTCGTACGCGCGGTCGGGTGAACACGACCGGGCCCGGTCGTACATGGACGCGTCCTGGGACTGCGTGGAGCGGATGCGGCGGCGGGAGGGCGTCGAGTACGTCCGGTTGTCGCACGCCGAGGTGCTGCTCAGGAGCGGTGCCCTGGAGGAGGCGCGGCGCGAGCTGCGGGCGATCGAGGATCCCTCGTGTCCGTCCGACGTACGCGCCTGGGCCGCCTGCTACCGGGCGATGGCCGCGCTGCTCGACGGCGACCCGTCGAGTGCCGGGCCGCTGCTCGACGCGGCGATGGAACTGGCCGACCTGCCGATCATGGCCGCCGCCGCGCACGTGCGGGCCGCCGCACTGGTCGACGACGAGCCGGCGCGGGCGGCGTACGTGCTGGGGGCCGCCACCGCGCTGCTCGGGGCCGAGGACCGCAGCGGGTTCGGCAACCTGCTGCGGCCCGCGGAGCGGGCGCGGGCGGCGCTGGGCGACGAGGCGTTCGCCTCGGCGTACGCGAGCGGCGCCGCGCTCACCCGCGACGCCGCGATGCGAGCCGTCCGGCCGGCATAGCGGTTTCCCGCCATCGAAGTCGGCGGCTCGCCCCCATACCCGCCGGGCCGAGGGCTGCCTAGCGTGGGGCGGCGTGATCAGTCTGAACGGTTTGAGCAAGAGGTACGGCGACCGCCTGGCGGTCGACGACCTGACGCTGGAGCTGAGACCGGGCGTGGTGACCGGATTCCTCGGCCCGAACGGGGCGGGCAAATCGACCACGATGCGCCTGATCCTCGGCCTCGACCGGCCCACCGCGGGCACGGCGCTGGTCGGCGGGATGCCGTACCACCAGATCAGGAACCCGCTCCGCGTGGTCGGCGCGCTCCTCGACGCCCGAGCCCTCCACCCGGGCCGCAGCGGCCACGCGCACCTGCTGGCGCTGGCCCGCGCCAACGGCATCCCCCGGCGGCGCGTGAGCGAGGTGCTGGAGAGGGTCGGCATGGCCGGGGCGGCGCGCAAGCGGGCCGGGGCGCTGTCGCTCGGCATGAGCCAGCGGCTCGGGATCGCGGCGGCGCTGCTGGGGGACCCCGAGGTGCTGATGTTCGACGAGCCGGTCAACGGGCTCGACCCGGACGGGGTGCGCTGGGTGCGCGGGCTCATGCGGTCGCTGGCCGGGGAGGGCAGGACGGTGTTCGTCTCCAGCCACCTCATGACCGAGATGCAGCTCACCGCCGACCACCTCGTCGTGATCGGCAAGGGCCGCCTCATCGTGGACGCGCCACTCTCCGAGGTCATCGCCGGCAGCTCCCTGACGTCCGTGCTCGTCCGCACCCCGCACGCCGGAGATCTCGCGGTACGGCTGCGCGCCGCCGGGATCGCGGTGGAGCGGCACGGCGAGAACGAGCTCGAGGCCACCGGCGCAGCCCTCGAAACGGTCGGCGACCTGGCGCACGAGGCCGGGATCCGGCTGCACGAGCTGCGGACCAGGCAGGCCTCGCTCGAACAGGCCTACCAGGAGCTGACGGCGGGAAGCGTCGAGTACGGGGCGGGATCATGAGGACGTTGCGGCAGGCGATCGGGGCCGAGTGGGCGAAGCTGTGGTCGGTCAGGTCCACGTGGTGGTGCCTGGCCGGCGCGGCGGCGCTCACGGTGGTGACGGCGCTCATGCTCGGCGGGGCGGCCGCCACCGACGCCCTGCGTGCAGGCCGGACCGGGGTGCGGGTGACGGCGAGCGAGCCGGTGGTGTCGGCGACGTCGTTCGTCCAGTTCGCGCTGGTGGCGCTGGCGATGCTGGCGATCACCTCGGAGTACTCGTCCGGCAGCATCCGGGTGACGTTGCAGGCCACGCCCGTCCGAGGGATGGTGCTGGCGGCGAAGGCGCTGGTGGTGGCGCCGGTGATGGCCGCGGCGGGCGTGCTGTCGGGAGCCGTGGCGACGGCGGCCGTGCACGTCGTGCTGTCCGGCGACCTGTTCGGCGGGATCGTCGTGCTGCCCATCGGCGAGGTCGTGACCGACCTGCTCGGGGTGGGGGTGTTCTTCGCGCTGGTGTCGGTGATGACGCTCGGCGTCGGCGCCGCGATGCGCAGCGCGGCGGGCACGCTGACCGTGGTGTTCATGCTGCTCATGGGTCTGCCGCTGATGCTGCTGATGACCGGGAGCCAGGTCGCGCTGGACGCGTCGCTGCGGATGCCGATGTTCGCCGGGCTGGCCTTCATGGGCAGCGTGGACAACCTGACCGGCGGGCCGATCCCGTATCCGGCGGGGGAGGGGCTGGCCTGGCTCGTCGCCTGGACGGCGGCGGCCTTGGCGGCGGGCCACGCTGTGCTGCGCCACCGGGACGCCTAGAGCCGTGCGCATGACCAGGCAGTCACGCCTAGACTTCACGCCCGTGTCAGGCAACAGGGCAGCGCGGGTGCTGGCGGGAGTCGTCCTCGGGATGGCTCTCGGCCTCGTCGAGCTGGTCTTCCTGTGTGTGGCGTGGCCCGCGTGCCTGGTCCCCGCGGCCCGGCCCGCCGCCGCGCGCGGGCTGGACAGGCTGATGGCGCTGGAGAGGGCCCGGCTGTCCAGGTGGCTCGGGCACGAGACGACGCGGCAGGACGGCGGTTACGGCTTCCTCGTCGCGCGCGCCGCCCTCGGCGTGCTCGGCGGGTACGGGTGCGCGGCAGGCCTCTTCCTCGGCGGGCTCCTCCTGCTCGGCGGCCTGTGGGACCTCGCATGGGGGCGGGCAGAGCCGGTGCCCGTGAACCTGCCCGGCGTGAAGATCGTCACCAGCAGCGGGGTGCTCGGCCTGACCGGCGGCGCCGTGCTGCTCGCCCTGGTCGCCCTCATGGCCCTGGCCGTCGGATCGCTCGAACGGCGGCTGGCCGACCGTTTCCTCGGCCCCGGCAGCCACGAGCTGATGCGCCGGCGGATCGCCGAGCTGACCGCCACCCGCTCCGGCATCGTCAAAGCCGTCGACGACGAGCGGCGCAGGATCGAACGCGACCTCCACGACGGCGTGCAGCAGCGCGGCGTCGCGCTCGCCATGCTGCTCGGCCGCGCCCGGCACAGCCCTGACCCGGAGCGGACCGGCGAGCTGGTCGCCCAGGCGTACAGCGAGTCGCGGCAGCTGCTCGACGAGCTGCGCAGCGTGGCCTGGCGCATCTACCCGACCGCGCTCGACGAACTGGGGCTGCGCGCCGCGCTCGCGGGCGTCGCGGAACGCTCGAGCGTGCCGGTGACCGTGCATTACGGGCTGGCCGACCGGCCCGTGTCCGAGGTCGAGACCGCGCTCTACTTCGTCGCCCGCGAGGCGATCACCAACGCGATCAAGCATGCCGGGGCGCGTGACATCCTGGTCGTGTTGACGGAGGACGAGCGGGCGGTGGGCGTGGCGATCTCAGACGACGGCGCGGGCGGGGCGGACCCCTCGGGCGGCGGGCTGTCGGGGCTGGCCCGGCGCGTCCTGGCGCTCGACGGTGAGTTCACCGTCCACAGCCCGCCGGGCGGCCCCACCAAGATCGCCGCCCTGCTCCCGAAGATCCCACCAGGAGGATCCCCCGGCGCGGCGTCCGCGGCGGCGGAGCCACGGCCCGGCGGGTCCCGGACGGAGGCGGACCCGTGCGGGTGATCCTGGCCGACGACTCCGTGCTGCTGCGCGAAGGGCTCACTCGCCTGCTCGACGACGCCGGCCACGAGGTCGTCGAGGCCGTCGGCGACGCTCCCGCGCTGCTCGCCGCCGTCGAGCGCCACCGCCCCGAGGTGGCCGTGATCGACGTCCGCATGCCGCCCGGCCACAAGGACGAGGGCCTGCGGGCGGCCCTGGAGATCCGCGAGCGCCATCCCGGCGTCGGCGTGCTCGTCCTGTCCCAGTACGTCGAGCAGCACTACGCGGCCAGGCTCCTGGCCGGCTCCACGCGCGGCCTCGGCTACCTGCTCAAGGACCGGGTCTCGGAGGTGGCCGACTTCCTCGACTCGCTCGAACGCGTACGCGCGGGCGGCACCGCGTTCGATCCCGAGGTGGTGCGGCAGCTCCTGGCCCGCACCACCCACGCCGATCCGCTGAGCAGGCTGAGCCCGCGCGAGGGCGAGGTGCTGCGCCACCTCGCCCAGGGCTTCGTCAACGCGGCCATCGCCGAGCGCCTGCACGTCTCACTCAGCACGGTCGAGAAGCACGTCAACGCCATCGTGGAGAAGCTCGACCTGCCCCGCGACCCCGACTACAGCCGCCGCGTCCTGGCGATCCTCCGCTACCTGGACACGTGAGACCCAGCGCTCACTCGCGCCTGGAGAACGGCGAGTCGATGGTGCCCTCGGTGACCAGCCGCTCCATCGTCTGGCGGATCGCCTTCGCGTCGTTCAGGTGCGGGAACGGCTCCCCGGCCGGGACGTCCACGCCCAGGAACCGGCAGAGCGGCTCCCACCCTTCGCGCACGTCGAACACCAGCAGCCGCTCCGCGGGCAGGCTCACTGATTTCTTAGGGATCCTTTGTGATCAGGAGTTTGATCGCGGCAGATCTCGCCCGCGCTTTCAGGGCTTCCAGGCTTCTGCGTGTTGCCGAATGATAGGGGTGATTCAGGGACGATGGTGACGACAGGGACTCGATAGGGACCGGGGTCCTCAATGCCCGCCGATGTCCGCGTGTCGCTCACCTGTTCGACCATCTGGTCACGTTGTGGTAGTCTAACGGTCACTCAGAGTGAAAGTTGGTGGGTGGGGTGCAGGTGGTGCGGAGGGGGCGGTTCGCTCGGGCGGGTGTGCCGGCCGGGCCCCGCCAGCCCGTGCCTCACCAGGGCGGGGGCAGCCAGGGCGGGGGTGGCTGGTGAGGCGAAAGCCGCCGCTGGCCGCAGGCCAGGCCACGCGGACGGCCTGTGCCCGCGCCTTGTTGCGCGGTGGGGTGGAGGAGAAGACCGGCGAGGTGCTGTCGGCGCGCGTGCTGGCCGAGCAGGTGGGCTGGTGTGCCGAGCTGGTGTCCGGCATCGCCGAGGCCCTGCTGGCCGAGCACTGGAACAGCGCCGACGTCACACGGCTGGCTTCTGGGGCGGACGCGGCCGGGCGACGCCTGCCGTCGCAGGCGTGGACGGCTTTGCGGCGGCTGGGCTGGAGCGTTGACGCGCCGCAGAGCGTGCGGGTCAACGATCGGATCGTGCGCATGGCCCAGGAACAGGCCGGGCGGACGTTGCGCGGCGCGTGCTGGCGGGCCGAGTTGACCGCCGCCGTGCTGGCCACCTGGCCTGCCGACCCCGCCAAGCGTACGGCGGCCGAGTGGGACCAAGTGCGCCAGGCGATCCCCGAGGGGCGTCACCTGCCCGGCAGCGTGATCAAGGCACGAACCCAGCAGATCGCCGTGTTCGACTGCGAGCACGGCCGGTTGCCCGCGGATGTGTTCGAGCTGGAGGGCGTGCCCCGGGTGGCGCGGATGCTGGTCCTGGCCGCGGTCGACCGGCAGCAGGCAACGCTCGAACGCCACGACCATGACCCCGACCGCGCACTGCTCAGGGTGCAGTTGCCCACCCGCCCGGATCCGCGCTCTTACGCCGACTGGCGGTGGGTGGCCTGCGCGATCACCCTGCCGCCCACCGTACCCGCCGATGCGGCGCTGCACCTGCCCACCCTGCGCCCGAAGGGTGGCAGGGTGCACGCCGATCTGGCTTTCACCCACGCGGTGCCCGCCGTATCCCGCATCGGGCACAGCGTGGCGCTGGGGGTCGATTGGGGACTCAACACCCTGCTGAGTGCGGGCGTAGTGCGCCGTCACGGTGATGGCCGTATCGTCGCGCTGGGGGCCGGTGCCCGGTTCCGAGCCGCCGGAGTGATGGCCCGCCAGCACCGGCTGCGCCGCCAAGGCGAGCACCTGCACGCCAAGACCGATGCCTACCAGCGGCTCATCGCCGGCGGCGCTGACCATCTGCTGGTGGGCAGGCACGCCGTGCTGGCCGCCGAACGACGTAAGGTGGCCGATCGCCGGTCGAACCTGAACGATGCGCTGGCCTGGGCGGCGGCCCGGTGGGCGGTGGATCAGGCCATCGCCGCAGGCGCGAGCGTGATCTATGTGGAGGATCTGCGGTCGATGGAGGCCAAAGGCATGGGCCGCACCCTCAACACGCGCCTGTCCCAGGCGGTGCGCGGGCAAATCGTGGACTGTATGCGGCACCTGGCCGCCGAGGTCGGCATCGCCGTGGTCACGGTTCCGGCGAAGAACACCTCCAAGCACTGCCCGCAGTGCCTGGTGCCACTGCGGCATTGCCGAGCCCCCGACCGGCCTGACCAGCCCGGGTGGAAGTGGGCGCTGTGCCCCAACCCCGACTGCGGCTGGCAGGGCGACCGCGACCAGGGCGCCTGGCAGCGGATCGCGGCCCGCGGCCTGACCCACCAGAACAACACCGTCACCCACCGCGACACCGGCCACCTGTCCATCCGCAGCATGGCCGACAAACTCGAAGCCCAAGCCGTGCTCACCCCAGCCACCACCCAGACCCGCCGCAAGGACCGGTCCAAGGCCGGACCCACCCGGCCCCGATCCACACGCCCCGCGCCCAGGCGACGCGGGGCACCCTCCACCCCCGGCCCCACCGGGCCGGCGGGCCGGCGTCCGGAGGGACACGCTCACACGGACCAGCACGTGCTGCCCCGCGCAGCCCACCGGTACCAGGGCGTGCGCACGACCACCGTGCACACGATCAGCTCAAGCATCCCCACCCGACGGCGACATCGGCCCAGAGGGGCGGTGCTGGGCGCAGGCTTCCACCTACACGCCCACGCCACCCCGCCACGGTGGGAACACATCCCCAGTCCGGAAACCACGACCAGACCAAGGATCGCTTAGCTAATCAGAGACGCTTCCCTTGCCGTCGAACACGGACCGGGAGATCAGCTCCAGCACCGGGCCGAGCCGCATCATCCCGCCGACCACGGCCGCCGCCGCCTCCGGCATGTCCTCCGGGAGCTCCCGCCCCGGGCCGTTGGCCATGAGCGCCTGCATGCTGACGTACCAGTCGTGCGGGTCGCGTACGGTCAGGACGACCTTCGCCTCCGGGTACGCCTCCGCCTGCTCCCGCCAGAAGAAGGACGCCGGCCAGTCCTGCGTGGCGCGGAAGCCGTCGAAGACGTGCTCCCAGTCCACCTGCTCGCCGGTGGCCAGGGGCAGCCACCTCTCGACGCGGTCGGGGTTGGTGAGGATGTCGAACATGTGGTGGCACGGCCCGAACCCGAGTCGTTCCAGTGCCGCCTTCATCGAGCTGGTCCCGACAATCGCCGGTCCCGTAGCCATGAGGCGCGCCGCGGGCAAAAGCTGACAAAAGCCTACCGGGGGTCAGATCGCCATGTGGGCCAGCCAGTGCTCCATCAGCGCCCGGTCCCCGGTGATCGCCACCCGATCGTCGTCGAGGGGAAGGCGGCGGTTGCACACCAGCATGAGGTACGTGACGGCCCCCGACAGCACCACATCGGCCGCCACCGGCCCGTGCTCCCACCACATCCCCTGGGGCGACCTGGTGATCACCCACCCGTCCCCCTGGTCGGGCCGCAGTCCGAGCCGCTCACCGTTGCCGCGCAGCTCGACCAGCTCCGGCTTGACCGCCTCCGCGCCCGGGGACGCCAGCATCTCCAGGCCCTCGACGATCACGTTGGCCGCGAGGTCGTCGGCGATCCCGAACCCGCCACCCGTCGTGACCGCCGCGTCGTAGTGGTGGACGGCGGTGTCGTTCAGCATCCTGCGCAGCCAGAACGCCGCGGGCCGCGGGCCCAGGAACGTCCATACCTCGGTGTCCGCGCCGACCTCCTGGACAGCGCCGATCAGCTCCTCGGCGCCGTCGTTCAGCCACTCCACCCACCCGGCCGGTGCGCCGGGATCGGCCTGCCACGGGTCCGGCACTCCCGCCGGCTCGCCCTTGCGCAGCAGCTCCGTCACCCACCGATGGGCCTGCCCGATGTGCCCCACGAGCGTACGCAACGGCCATTCCGGACAGGTCGGCACCTGGGTGTCCGGGTCCCCTCCGGCGGCCGCGCGGGCGAACCCCGCGGTCTGCTCGCGCAGCCCCTCGGCCAGCCGCGCGGTGTCCAGCGTCACCATGACGAATCTCCTCTCGATCTCGTGCGCCTGTACGGTAGAAACTCCAGTCCAGTGGAAGTCAAGCCCACACCTATACAATTCATGCCGAAGGCCGCCGCGATCTACTGCCGACTCAGCTACGCCCCTGACGGGTCGCTGGAGAAGGTCGAGCGGCAGGAAGACGACTGCCGCCAGCTCGCCGATCGTCTCGCCTGGCCGATCGACGAGCGTCACGTCTACAAGGACAACTCTCGCTCTGCCTGGCAGCGTAACCGTAAGCGCCCCGCATGGGACGAGCTGCTCGAAGCAATCGAGCGGGGCGACGTCGATGGCGTGCTCGTCTATCACGGCGACAGGCTGATCAGGCAGCCATACGACCTGGAGAAACTGCTCCAGCTTGCCGACGACCGGCAGATCGCGCTGGCGTCCCCTTCCGGCGTCCGTGATCTCGCCTCCGAGGAACACCGGTTCGTCCTGCGGATTGAGGCCGCCCAGGCGTGCAAGGCATCGGCGGACACCTCGCGCCGGGTCAAGCGGGGCGCGGACGCAGACCGGTAGTTCACCATCTGGCAGACCACCCGGCACGGTGTAGTCACCGGCGACAGCAGTTCCAGCTCTCCTACCGGTACTCCATCCGCGCCCCCATCGGCCTCCATGACCGCCTCCCGGTCAGCCAGCAGATCCGCCGTGGTCTCCGCGGCCGTCTTTACAGGGCGGGCCAGACCACCGCGCTCCACCCACCAGCGGCCGTCGGTTCGCAGCACGTTGACGCTCATGCTCTCATCGCCTTCATCAGTCCCAGCAGGCGCAGGACATCGATCTCGTTCTCTTCACGCAGCGCCCTCACGACACTGCGCAGCAGGGCGGGGGACGGGTTGGTGCCGAGGAAGTCGCGCGTGACCGGCGGGCCTCACTGCGCCAGACCCGAGGCCGACATGGGCGCCGTTCCAGGTAGGCGGCCAGCAGCGTGACGGTGCCGCCGTCCAGGGGGACGTGGCGGGTCTTGCGGCCCTTGCCGGTCAGCGATGCCATGGCCGGGTGCTGGAGGCGGATGCCGCGGACGACCAGGTCGGCGAGTTCCTGAACCCTGGCCCAGGTGTCGTAGAGCGTGGCGAGCAGGGTCGCGTGGCGCCGGCTCTGCCGGGTGGACCGGTCGGGCCGGGCGAGCAGGAGCCGGGCCTGGTCAACGGTCAGGTGCCTGACGGCAGGGCGGTCCTGCTTCTTGGAGGGGATGGCGAGGATGTCCTGCCAGCAGGCCATCCGGGCCGGTCCTCGGTCTGCATCCACGTGGCGAAGGAGCTGATCGCGGCCAGCCGCTGGTTCCGGGTCGAGACGCTGTTGTGCCGGTCTTCCTGCAGGTGGGCGAGGAATGCCGTGACGGCGCCGGCGTCGAGGTGGTCGAGGGTGAGCCTGGCCGGCGGGACGGACCGCTCGTCACGGAACCAGGCAATCAGGAGCTTGAACGTGTCGCGGTAGGACGCGATCGTGCTGGGCGAGCAACCGCGGAGCCCGGCCAGGTAGGAGGTGAGGAAGCGGCGCAGGGCGACCGCGAAGTCAGTCGCCATCGGCCGGCCCTCCGATGACGGGCGGCACGATGCTGCCGTACTCGCGGTGGACGCGGGCGGCGATCTGCGGGTAGGACTCGGCGGTCAGCCGCAGGTAGTAGGCGGTGTCGCCGATCGAGGAATGGCCCATGTAGGCCTGCAGGACCGGCAGCAGCGCGCTGACGTCCTCGCCGGCGGCGAACCATGTCCGCAGGTTGTTGACCGCGAACGTGTGTCTTAGATCGTGGACGCGGGGTCCGTGGCCCCGCCCGCCGTGGGAGATGCCCGCCTGCCAGAGGAACCGGCGGAAGTTCTTGTAGACGTTTCCCAGCGCCAGCGGCTGCCCGGCGCTGCCGCCGGGGAAGAACCATTCCCAGCCCGGCTGCCCGGCCATGCGCGCGCGGTAGCCGCCCAGCCGTTCGCGCAGCGGCCCGGAGACCGGCACCTGCCGGTCCTTGCCGCCCTTGGCATCGCGGACCTGCAGGAGCCCGGCACTGACATCGACGTCGCCGGGGCGCAGCAGTCGGGCCTCGGAACTGCGCAGTCCGCAGGCGTAGACCGTAGATGTGCGGGACGTAGCGGGCGGGCCTGGGCAGCATGCGCGCGGGCAGGACATAGGCCTCGGTCCCGCGGCGGCCGAGCCAGCGGGCAAGTTCCCTGACCGGCGCGGCCAGGCCCTGCAGGGTCGCCGGCCGGACTCCCGTTCGCGGGCCCCCTCGCGTCCGCTCCCGCTGGCCGCCCGCCTCAAGGCGCTGGCAGCGGGCATGGAGGCGCGCGAGGCGAACGTGTTCTGCGCGGTCCTGCGGCCGCCCGGCGAGGGCGACGAGCTGCTGGCCGACCGGGGCATACGGCCGGCGCGCTTCGACGTCGTCGTGCTGATCCGCACCGTGTCCGTGGAGGCGGCCCTGGCGGTGCGCGAGAGCGCCGCCTACAAGGAGCTCGCCCAGACGCTCCGCGCGACCGCCCGCCGTACCCACCAGATCGTCGCCGACAACGCCGGACGACTCGGCGACGTGGACCACAGCCAGGACCATTGCTTCCTGTTCAACTATTTCTACGCCGACGACCGCGAGACCCTGCTGAAGGTATGGCATTACACCGCCGGGTGGTTCCAGGCCAAGACCGCGCTGCCCAACTCCGCGCTGGTGCAGCCGCTGGAGGGCGAGCCCGCCGACTACGGGCTCGTCAACCACGCCAGCTGGCCGAACTGGCGGACCTTCCTACCCAGCCTGATCTTCCGACCGACCTTCCGCAGTTTCGTGCTGGTCAACTTCAAGGCCAACGGCGTCGCCGCGCAGCCGATCATCTATCGCCGAGTGTGAGCCGTGCCAGTTCGGCGCGGGAGGCTACGCCTAGCTTGGGGAAGGCCTTGTACAGGTGGGAGGCGACCGTTCGCGGGCTCAGGAACAGTTGCGCGCCGATTTCGCGGTTGGATGCGCCGGTGACGGCCAGCCGTACCACCTGGAGCTCCTGCGGTGTCAGCACGTCTAGTGGGTCTCCGGCACGGGCATGGTCCGGTAGGGAGAGCCCGGTGGCGCGCAGTTCGGCGGCCGCACGGTCAGACCAGGGAACCGCGCCGATCCGGTCGAAGGCCTCCATGGCGGCCTGGAGTTGGGTGCGTGCCTCGGCGCGCCGCCTGGTGCGGCGCAGCCATTCTCCGTAGATCAGGCGGGTGCGTGCCTCGTCGAAAGCCTGCTCGCCCTCGGCGTGCAGGGCCAGTGCCCGCTCGTACAGTGCCGCGGCCGCGCTGTCCGGGGCCAGCAGCGCACGGACCCGATGCAGTACGGCAAGCGGCCTGGATCGGCCGGTGGACTCGGCCCATTCCGTGTAGAGTCTCAGGGGCTCCTGCGCGCGCTGCGGATCGCCCACCCGGACGGCGGCCTCGATGTAGTCCGGCCAGGAATACCGCCACAGGAACGCATGGCGGGCGGGGCCGGTCATCGCCCGGTCCACTCGGTCGAGCACCGCTTCGTAGCGGCCCAGCCCGAGGTCGAGGATCCCGCGCGCGTACTCGGTCCAGCAGACCCCCGGCATCCACTGGCGGTTATCGGCGTCCCGGATAGCCTGCGCGGCCATCGCCAAACATTCCTCC
>NZ_JBEFAK010000082.1:0-27253 GCF_040137845.1 Nonomuraea sp. B19D2
CTGGCGGCCGGGGCCGCCGTCACGACGGAGCCGCGCGGCGTCGCGGCCGCGACCGCCGCCCTTCTCGCCGACGCCCGCGCCCGCGCGCACACCGCCGCCCCTTCTCCTGGTGGCGGCCGGGTGCCGGCGGATGTCCGCGGCCGCCACGACGAGCACCAGGCCAAGAATCTCCTCGCCAGGATCGGGGTGCGCACCATGCCGCGCCGCGCCTGCGACGACCGCGCCCGCGCCCGTGCCGCCCTGGCCGAGCTCGGCGGCCCCGTTGCCGTCAAACTGCTCGACGCCGACGTACTGCACAAGACGGAACTCGGCGGCGTGCATCTGGACATCGCCACCCGCGACGATCTGGAGGCGGCACTGGACCGGCTCGACGCCGCCGGCGCCCGCCGCTACCTGGTGGAGAAGATGGCCCCCGCCGGTGTCGACCTCATCGTCGGCGCCCGCCGCGACCCGGTCTTCGGCCCCGTCGTCCTCGTCGGCCTGGGCGGGACGGTGGCGGAGGCGCTGGCGGACGTGGCCGTCCGGCTCGCCCCGCTCACCCCCGCCGAAGCAGTCTCCATGCCCTCGGAGCTGACCGGACATGCCCTGCTCACCGGATGGCGGTCCGGGCCCGTCCTCGACCCCGGCGAGCTGAGCAGGATCGTCTCCGCACTCGGCGACCTGCTCGCCGCCAACCCGCTGATCGACGAGATCGAGATCAACCCGCTGAGACTCACCGCCGACGGTCTCGTCGCCCTCGACGCCGTGATCATCCCCAGGGAGGCCGACGATGCCCAGCCCCATCTCTGACCACGTCGTGCCCTGGCCGGACGCCGAAGCCCGACGCTTCGCCGCCGAAGGCTACTGGGCCGGAGTGCCGCTCGGGCACCTGCTGCGCGAGGTCGCCGACCGCACCCCCGACGCGCCCGCACTCGCCGATCCCGTCGCCGGGCTCCGGCTCACACACGCCGAGCTGGCCGAACGCGCCGACGCGGCAGCCGTGCGCCTGCTGGATCTGGGCATCGGCCGCGGCGACCGCATCGTGGTGCAGCTCGGCAACGGATGGGAGTTCGTCGTCCTCACCCTCGCCTGCCTGCGCGCGGGCATCGTCCCGGTGATGGCTCTGCCCGGGCACCGGCGCAGCGAACTGACCTACCTCGCCACCCACGCCGAGGCGGTCGCGATCGCCGTCCCGGACCGCATGCGCGACTTCGACCACCAGGCACTGGGTCACGAGCTGGCCGCCGACGTCAGGGCGGTCACCGGCGCCGGCTGGCACGTCCTCGTCGCCGGTGACGACCTCGCCCCCGGCAGCGTCGACCTGCGCGCGCTGTGCGCGCCGTCCGCCGACCCCAAGGCCGACCGCGCCCGCATGGACGAAAGCGCGCCCGCCGGCCGCGACGTGGCCGTCTTCCTGCTGTCCGGCGGCACGACCGGCCTGCCGAAACTCATCGCCCGCACCCACGACGACTACGCCTACAGCGCCCGAGCCAGCGCCGACATCGCCGCCATGGACGCCGGCACCGTCTACCTGGTGACCCTGCCCGCCGGCCACAACTTCCCGCTCGCCTGCCCCGGCCTGCTCGGCACGCTGCTCAAAGGCGGCCGGGTCGTCACCCTGCCTTCCCCCGAGCCCGCCCGCGCCTTCGTCACCATGCGGGCCGAAGGCGTCACCCACACCGCCGCGGTCCCCGCCGTCGCCGTCCGATGGCTGGAACACGCCGCCAAGCACGGCGCCGGCGACGTCCGCAGCCTGCGTGTCCTGCAGGTCGGCGGCGCCCGCATCGCCGACGAACTGGCCCGCAAGGTCAGACCCGCACTCGGCGCCACGCTGCAGCAGGTGTTCGGCATGGCCGAAGGACTGCTCAACTACACCCGCCTCGACGACCCCGACGACGTCATCTGCACCACCCAGGGCCGCCCCCTGTCCCCGGCCGACGAGGTGCGCCTGGTCGACGAGTACGACAACGACGTCCCCGAAGGGGAACCCGGCTCGCTGCTCACCCGCGGCCCCTACACCCCGCGCGGCTACTACAAGGCCGCGGAACAGAACGAGCGAGCCTTCACCGCCGACGGCTGGTACCGCTCCGGCGACATCTGCCGCCGCACCCCCGAGGGCAACCTGATCGTCGAGGGACGCGACAAGGACATGATCAACCGCGGCGGCGAGAAGATCTCCGCTGAGGAGGTCGAGAACCTCGTCTACCAGCTCCCCGCGGTCAGCCAGGTCGCCGCCGTGGCCATGCCCGACGGCGTCCTCGGCGAACGTGTGTGCGTGTACGTCGTGCCCCGCCCCGGCGCCACCGTCACCCTGGACGAGATCCGCACGACGATGGAGCGCGGCGGCGTCGCCCGCTTCAAGATCCCCGAACACCTGGTGGTCGTGGACGAGTTGATCTCCACCAAGGTCGGGAAGATCGACAAGAAGGCCCTGCGCGCGGACATCGCCGCCCGTCTGACGGCCCGGACGGACGCATGAACAGCCGACGACACGACCTGAGCGCCACGCTGCCCTGGATGCGCCAGGGCAGCGACCGCCTCCTCACCCTGGTCGAGAAGCTGACCGACGACGACTTCCAGGAGCCCAGCCTCCTGCCTGGCTGGACGCGCGCCCACGTCATCGCGCATGTGGCGCGCAACGCCGAAGCGCTCACCCGGCTCGCCCGCTGGGCGGCCACCGGCATCGAGACCCCGATGTACGCCGACCGCCAGCAGCGCGCCGCCGAGATCGAGCAGACCGCCAAGCACCCCGCCCACCGCCTGCGCTCCGACCTCGCCAGCACCGCCCTGACCTTGCACGAGGCTCTTGCGGCGCTCACCGGCCAGCAGTGGGCCGCCACGGTCCGCAGCGCCCTCGGCCGGGCCATACCGGCTGCGGAGGTGCCCTGGATGCGCGCGCGCGAAGTCTGGCTCCACGCCGTCGACCTGGACTCCGACGCAGATATGGAAGACGTGCCCGCCGACCTGATCGATCTGCTCGCCGATGACGTCACAGCGACACTGTCCGGGAAGAACGACTGCCCGGCGGTGACGCTCGTCCCGACCGACAGGGACCTCACCTGGCGCTTGGGGACCGGCGAGCACAACCATGACGGTGCCGTGGTCCACGCGTCTGCGGCGGCACTGGTGGGCTGGCTGACGGGCAGGGTGCCACCCGAGCGGTTGCCTGGTTCGCCACCCGCCCTGCCCGCCTGGTTGTGAGGCCCCCGGCTCCGCCCCTGTACCGCGTCGAACACCGTTGCGACGGCTCTCGCAGGTGCCGTCGTACGGGTTCAGGCGGATTCGCGGATGACCAGTTCGGTGGGGAGGATGAGCGGGGTGGGCTGCTCGCCGCGGATCAGAGCGAGCAGCATGCGGACCATCTCGCGGCCGAGGGCCTGGATGGGCTGGCGCACGGTGGTCAGGGTGGGATGGGTGTGCCGGGCGGTCACCACGTCGTCGAACCCCACGACCGCGATCTCGCCGGGTACGGCCCGGCCGTGCTCCTTCAGCACGCCGAGCGCGCCCACAGCCATCTCGTCGGAGGCGACCAGCACGGCGTCGAGGTCCGGATGCCGGGTCAGCAGGTGAGCCATCGCGGCGGCGCCGCTCGCCTCGGTGAAGTCGCCGTGCGCGACCCGGTCGGCCCCGAGCCCGGCCAGCGCCAGCGCCTCGCGAAAGCCCATGTAGCGGGATACGCCGACGTGCATGTCGAGCGGCCCGGTGATGGTCGCGATCCGGGTGCGGCCGGTGGAGATCAGGTATTCGGCCGCCTGGCGCGCGCCGTCGCGGTTGTCGGCGTCCACGTACCAGTGGTGGGAGCCGCCCAGGGAGCGTCCGCCGGACACCACGGGGACGCCGCCCTCGGCGGCCACCTTCGCCAGCGGGTCGTTTTCCCGCAGGGCCAGCAGCATGACACCGTCCGCCCTGCGTGACTGCAGGACACGGGCCAGCCGGTTCCTGCCGCGCTCGGAGGCGGCCAGGATCAGCAGCAGCTCAAGGTCGGTTTCCTCCAGGACGGCGTTCACCCCGACGACGACCTCGGCGAAGAAGGGGTTGGTGAACAGGGCCTGGTCGTCGCTGGAGACCGCCAGCACGACCGCGCCACTGCGCTGGGTGGCCAGGGAGCGGGCGGCGACGTTGGGCACGTAGTCCAGGTCCTTGATGGCCCGCTCCACGGCCTGCCGCGCCGCCCGGCTCACATGCGGGGCGTTGTTGATCACCCGGGACACCGTGCCCCTGGACACTCCCGCCCGCCGGGCCACCTCGTCCAGCGTCGGCTGCCGATCCGTCATTTTTAGGAGCGCTCCCAAGTGTGTACACGCTGGTCATGCGGAGATTATCAGGCTTCCTGATTGTAAGCGCTCCCAGTCGCGATCAGGGCCGGGTGAGCGGGCTGAACGGCCCTTCGGCCACGCGTTCCACCACGTCCTCCAGGATCTCGTCGATCGCGCCGAGCACGTCCTCTCCGAGGGGCACCCCCGATGCCGCCGCACTGTCGCGCACCTGCTCGGGCCGCGAGCCGCCGACGATCGCGGCCGAGACCCCGGGGCCGCGCAGCACCCAGGCGATCGCCAGCTGCGCCATGGTCAGCCCGAGATCCGCCGCGATCGGGCGGAGCCGCTCCACGCGCGTCAGGACGTCGTCGGTGAGCAGGCGGCCCACGAACTCCCTGCGTGCCTCGGCGGGCGGCGCCTGACCGGGGGAGTAGCGGCCGGCCAGCACGCCCTGGGCCATCGGCTGGTAGACGAGCTGGCCGACACCTTCCTTGGCGCACAGCGGGAGGATCTCTGGCTCGATGACCCTGCGGAGCAGGTTGTACTGCGGCTGGTTGGACACGATCCGGTCCAGGCCCAGGTCGTCGGCGATCCGCAGCGCGTCGGCGATCTGCTCCGCCGTCCAGTCGGAGACGCCGACGTACAGGACCTTGCCGCTTCGCACCAGGTCGTCGAAGGCCCGCAGGGTCTCCTCCAGCGGGGTGGCGTAGTCGTAGCGGTGCGCCTGGTAGAGATCCACGTAGTCGGTGCCGAGACGGCGCAGGGAGCCGTCGATCGAGCGCATGATGTGCTTGCGGGACAGGCCGCGGTCGTTGGGGCCGGGGCCGGTGGGCCAGTAGATCTTGGTGAGGATCTCCACCGAATCGCGGCGGACGCCCCGCAGCGCCTGGCCGAGCGCCTCCTCGGCGCGGGTCTCGGCATAGGCGTCGGCGGTGTCGAACGTGGTGATCCCGGCGTCGAGGGCGGCGTGCACGCACGGCTCGACGGTGTCCTCGGTCAGCCAGTTGCCGAAGGCGATCTCGCTGACCAGGAGCCCGCTGCGCCCCAGATGACGAAATTTCATGAAGTCTCCCGTGTGACGAGGTGTGGGGTGAGGACGAGGACGAACCGGCTCGGCGTCCCGCCGCCGATCAGCATGAGCAGCAGGCGGACCATCTCCCGGCCCATGTCCTCGACCGGCTGATGGACCGAGGTGAGCCCGGCCTGCTCGGCGAGTGGCGAGTCGTCGAAGCCCACGACGGCCACGTCGGCGCGGCCTGCCTCGCGCAGCACCCGCAGCGCGCCCAGGGCCATCAGGTCGGAGGCGGCGAAGACCGCGTCAAGGTCGGGCCTGCGGGCCAGCAGCGCCCGCATGGCCACGGCGCCGCTCCGCTCGCTGAAGTCCCCGCCCGCCACGAGCTCGGCACTCTCCTCGATCCCGGCGCCGGTCAGGCCGTCACGGTAGCCGCCCAGCCGGTGCACGCTGACGAGCATGTCCATCGGCCCCGTGATGGTCGCGATCCGGCGCCGGCCCCGCTCGATCAGGTGCCGCACCGCCAGGTACGCTCCCGCCTGGTTGTCCACGTCCACGACATGAGCGGTGAGACCGGGATCGAGCGGCCTGCCGCCCAGCACCGCCGGGACGCCGAGCTCCCCCAGGTGGGACGGGAGCGGATCGTCGTGGTGCAGCGAGAGCAGCAGGACACCGTCCACGTGGCCGCCCCCGAGATAGGCCTCCAAGGCTGACCGTTCGCTGCTCGAGCGGGCCATGGTCATCAGCAGCTGCTTGCCGGACGACGTCAGCTGCGCCGCGATGCCGCGTACGACGCCGGCGAAGAACGGGTCACTGAACACCCGCTCGGGAGATTCGGAGATGACCAGCGCGACCGTGTCCGTGCGCCGGGTGACCAGCGAACGCGCGGCCCGGTTGGGGGTGTAGCGCAACTCCTCGATGGCCTTCTGCACGGTGAGCCTGGTCTTCTGGCGCACCTTGGGGGAGCCGTTGAGCACGCGGGAGACCGTGCTCCGGCCGACCCCCGCGTGCGCGGCCACCTGCTCGATCGTGGGTCTCACAGCCCACCGCGCCTGATCACCTCGGCGTACCAGCGCGCGCTGTCCTTGGGGGTACGGCGCAGTGTGGCGAAGTCGACGTGAACCAGGCCGAACCGCTGGGAGTACCCGTGCGCCCACTCGAAGTTGTCCAGCAGGGACCAGGCGAAATAGCCGCGCAGCGGCACTCCCCGCGCCACGGCGTCGTGGCAGGCGCGCAGGTGGCCGTCGAGGTAGGCGATCCGGTCGGCGTCGTGCACCTCGTCGTCGTAGGCCGCGCCGTTCTCGGTGACGTAGAGGGCGGTCACCGGGTAGTCGCGGGCGAGCCGCACGAGCAGGTCGGACAGCCCGCCCTCGTCGACCTCCCATCCCATGGCGGTCCGCGGCCGCCCGCCGTCCACGAACCGCACCGTCTCAGAGCCGACGTACGGGCTCGGCTGGTGGGCGGAACCGTCGCCGGAGACGATGGCCGGGGTGTAGTAGTTGACGCCGAGGAAGTCCAGCGGCGCGGCGATCATCTTCAGGTCGCCGTCACGGACGTGCTCGAAGCCGGTCACCTCGGTCAGGTCCTGAACCACGTCCGCCGGGTACGCGGCCCGGAACAGCGGGTCCAGGAAGATCCGGTTGGCCACGCCGTCGATGCGGCGCGCGGCGTCCAGGTCCTCGGCGGCGCCGGTGGCCGGGCTCGCCTGGGTGGGGTTCAGCGTGATGCCGACCCGCGAGCCGCTCATGGCGCTCGCCGCCAGGCCGTGACCGAGCAGCAGGTGGTGCACGGCGTGGATGGCGGCGGCAGGCTCACGCCGGCCGGGCGCGTGCTCTCCGGTGGCGTACCCGAGGAAGGCCGCGCACCACGGCTCGTTGAGCGTGGTCCAGTGCGTCACCCTGTCGGCCAGCGCGTCGTGCACGGCGGCGGCGTAGTCGGCGAAGCGCAGGGCCGTGTCCCGCGCCGGCCAGCCACCGGCGTCCTCCAGCGGCTGGGGCAGGTCCCAGTGGTACAGCGTCGGCCACGGCTCGATCCCGCGGCTCAGCAGCTCGTCCACGAGGCGCCGGTAGAAGTCCAGGCCACGCTGGTTGACGGCCCCCGATCCGCGCGGCTGCACCCGCGGCCAGGCCACGGAGAAGCGGTAGGCGCGCAGGCCGAGCTCGGCCATGAGAGCGACGTCGTCGCGGTAGCGGTGGTAGTGGTCACAGGCGACGTCGCCGGTGTCGCCGTCGCGCACGTTGCCGGGCTGCGCGGCGAAGACATCCCAGATCGAAGGCTCGCGTCCGTCCTCGGCGGCCGCGCCCTCGATCTGGTAGCTCGAGGTGGCGGCCCCCCAGAGAAAGCCAGGATCGAACGTGTTCACGCCTTGACGGCTCCTTCCATGATCCCGCCGATGATCTGGCGGCCGAACGCGATGAAGACGAACAACAGCGGGAGCGTGGCGATCAGCGTCCCGGAGAACATGAGCGTGTAGTCGGTGTAGTAGGCGCTGGACAACTGGCTGAGCGAGAACTGGACGGTCGGGTTGTCGGCCTCCAGAACAGCCAGCGGCCACAGGAACTCGTTCCAGGTGCCCATGAAGGTGAACAGCCCCAGCACGGCGGCGCCCGGCCGCAGTGCGGGCAGCACGACCTTCCAGAAGATGCCGAAGGTCGAGCAGCCGTCCACCCGCGCCGCCTCGACCAACTCGTCGGGGACGGCCCGCTCGGCGTACTGCCGCATCAGGAAGACACCGAACGCCGAGACCAGGAACGGCACGATGACGGCCTGCAGCCGGTTCTGCCAGCCGAGCTCCACCATGATCATATAGAGCGGGATGATGCCCATCTGGACCGGGATCATCATCGTGGCCAGGATGACGAGCAACAGCGCGTTCCTGCCGCGGAAGCGCAGCTTGGCGAACGCGAAGCCGGCCAGCGAGCAGAAGAACACCACCGACACGGTCACAGTGATGGAAGCGATCGCGGAGTTGGCCATCCCCAGCAGGAAATTGGCGTCCTCGGCCGCGAAGAGCCGCGCGACGTTCTCGCCCAGGTTGCCGCCCGGGGTGAGCGGCGGCGGCCAGTCGCCGACGACGTCGTTGGACCGGGTGGCCACGACGAACAGCCAGTAGAGCGGGAAGACCGACAGCGCGATCGCCGCCAGCAGGGTGAGGTAGACCAGAGGTCCGGAGTTTCGCATGGCTATCTCGCTCTCCGCGTGACCAGGAAGTTGACCAGAGCGAAGACCACGATGAGCAGGAAGATCATCCAGGCGACCGCCGAGCCGTAGCCGTAGTCGAAGTCCCTGAAGGCCTTCTCGAACATGTACATGGCCACGGTCTGGAACTGCCGCAGACTGCCGCCGGAGATGGCGTAGCCGCCCTGGCCGAAGATGAGCGGCTCGGTGAACAGCTGCATGCCGCCGATCGTCGAGATGATCACAGCGAACAGGATCGCCGGCCGGATCAGCGGCACCGTGATGCCCCAGAACTGCCTGGCCCTGGAGGCGCCGTCGATGGCCGCCGCCTCGTACACGTCGCGCGGCACCGACTGCATCGCGGCCAGGAAGATCAGCGCGTTGTAGCCGGTCCACCGCCAATCGACCATGACCGAGATCGCCAGCCAGGACGACCACTTGTCCGCCCGCCAGTCCACCGGGTCCACGCCCAGCAGGGCGAGCAGGCCGTTGGCCATGCCGGCGTCGCGGTCGAAGATCTGGCTGAACACGATGCCCACCGCCGCCACCGAGGTGACGATCGGCGCGAGCACTCCCATCCGGAAGAACGTCAGCGCACGCAGCCGCTGGTTGAGCAGGCTCGCCACGACCAGCGCCAGGAGCAACTGCGGCACCGTGGCCAGCACGAACATGCCGAGCGTGTTGACGACCGCGTTCCAGAAGTCGGGGTCGGCGAACAGATCCGCGTAGTTCGCCAGCCCGACGAACCCCCCGTCCCCTGCCAGGTCCCAGTCGTGCAGCGAGACCCACGCGGTGTACAGCAACGGGAAGAGCCCGAAGACCGCGAAGATCACGAAGAACGGCGCCACGAAGAGGTAGGGCGAGCCCACCAGGTCGAGGCGGGACCGGGACAGCAGCCCCGCCCGCGACCTCGCGTGCGCGGCGGATCGCGCCTTGTCACTTAGCAGCACGCTTGGCGTCCTCGACGGCCTTGGCCCACGCCTCGTCCGGCTGGAGCTTGCCCTGCTCGACGGCCATCAGCGCGTTGCCGACGCGGTCACCGACCGGGTTGTTGTCGGGCCCCAGGTAGACCGGCTTGAGCGCCTTCGCGCTCGCTCCGAAGATCTTCCCGACGGGAGCGTTGTTGAAGTAGTCGTTGACGAAGCCCTGCACCGCCGGGTCGTCGATGGCCTCCGGCGACGAGGGGAAGTTGCTCTCGGCCTTGAACGCCGCGATCTGCCCCTTCGGGCTGGTGAGGAATTTCACCAGCTCGGCCGCTTCCTTCTGGTGCTTGCTCTGCGTCGGCACCGCCAGGAACGAGCCGCCGCGAACGGCTCCGTCGCCCGGCACGCGCGCCACGTCCCATTTGCCGGCGTTCTCCGGCCCCGCCTGCTCCTCGATGACGCCGAGCATCCAGGACGGGCACGGGATCGTGGCGAAGGTGCCCTTCTTGAATCCGGCGTTCCACTGCGGGCTCCACTGCGCGAGATTCGCCGACAGCCCGGCCTGGACCATCTTGACCGCCTGATCCCAGGCCGCCTTCACCCCGGGATTGGTGTCGATCACCAGCTTGTTGGAGGTGTCGTAGTAGGTGTGGTCGCCCTGCTGCATCAGGATGTTCTGGTGGATGCCGCCGGCCGAGTCGAAGAAGTGCGCTCCCGTCTTGGCCTGAGTGAACTTCTGTCCGGTGGCAAGGTAGGCGTCCCAGGTCGGCCAGAGCTCGCCGACCTTCTCGCGATCCGTGGGCAGCCCGGCCTTGGCGAACAGGTCTGTCCGGTAGCACATGCCTTGCGCACCGACGTCGGTGCCGAGCCCGACGAGTTTGGAACCGTCGTTGGTGAGCGCCTGCTTCCACTTCCATTCCAGGAAGTTGCCCTTGAGTGACCCGGCTCCGTGGTCGAGCAGGTTCACGAACTGCTCGGGCTTGGCCATGAACTGGATGAGGATGCCCTCCTCCAGCGCCACCACGTCCCCGGCCCCGCTGCCCGAGGCCATCCACTGCTGCAGCTTGGGCAGGTAGTCGCCGAGCTGGGCGATGCTCTCCTGCTTGATCGTTATTCCGGGATGAGCGGCCTCGTACTGCTTGTAGAGCTCCTCGTAGCCGAACTCGCTGAAGGTCTTGACCACCAGAGTGATCTTTCCCTGCGTTGCGGTGTCCGGCGTCTGCGCGCCGGCGCCGCAGGCCGCGAGCAGGCCGGTGAGGGTGGCGGCGAGCAGAGGCCGCGTCAGCCTTGTCGTCATGTCATGTCTCCGTACTTTCGGGAGCGGTTCCAGGGGGGACGGAGCCGCTTGATACACCCGACCACCTGCGTTGACGCCGCGGATTGTGCCAGTGTTCAAGAGCTTTTTCCGTGCATTATTGGGAGCGCTCCCAGCCGATGGTAGGGGATTGTCGCACCGCTGAGAAGGGGGCAAGGAGAGCAAGGTTCAATCTCCGCGAAACAGTTGACAGCGCGCGGAGCCCTGGCGGAAAATCCGGCACGACGCCGCGGTGTGCCGGGGACGATCTGTCCAGCGACCTGAAAGGTCCCGGTATGTCCGCCATACTCAGGCTGTCCGCGGCCTGTGTCCTCCTCCTCGCCGGCCTCGCGCCCCCCGCGCACGCCGACTCCTACGAACGGTTGCTGAACGGCAGCTTCGACAACGGCAAAGACCCCTGGTGGAGCAGCCAGAACACCCCGTCACGCGTCGAGTCGGGCCGGTTGTGCGCCGACGTCCCCGCCGGGACCACGAACCCGTGGGACTCCATGATCGGCCAGAACGACGTCCCGTTGGAGGACGGCCAGCCGTACACGCTCCGCTTCACCGCCTCCGCCAGCCGGGACGTCACCATCCGCACCACCGTCCAGCTCGCAGGACCGCCGTACACCACCCCCCTGGACCAGCGGCCCGAGCTGACGGCCACGCCGCGCACGTTCGAGTACACCGCGACGTCGAACGTCTCGGACTCGCACGGACAGGTGAGCTTCCAGATGGGCGGCGCCACGGAGCCGTACACGGTGTGCCTGGACGAGATCTCCCTGGTCGGAGGGGTGCTCCCGCCCGGCGGCGGCCGGGACCTGGGCTCGCCGGTGCGGGTCAACCAGCACGGCTACGCGATCTCGGGTCCCAAGCGCGCCACCATCGTCAACCCCGGGACGGAGCCGCTGGAATGGCGGCTGCTCGACACGCGCGGCGCGGCCGTGGCACAGGGCCGCACCCGGGTGCACGGTGCCGACGCGATGTCCGGCGACCATGTCCACGTGGCCGACTTCTCGTCCGTCCGCAAGGCGGGCACCGGCTACACGCTCGCGGTCGGCGACCAGGTCAGCCTGCCGTTCGACATCGGCGACGACCTGTACGACGGGCTGCGCAGGGACGCGCTGGCGTACTTCTACCACAACCGCAGCGGCATCCCGATCGAGGCCGAATACGTCGGCGACGCCTACGCCAGGCCGGCCGGGCACCTCGGCGTCGCGCCCAACCAGGGGGACACCCGCGTCCCATGCCTGCCGGGCGCCTGCGACCACACGCTGGACGTGCGCGGCGGCTGGTACGACGCGGGCGACCACGGCAAGTACGTGGTGAACGGCGCCCTCGCCGCCTGGCAGCTCATGGACCTCTACGAGCGCTCGCGCAGGCAGGACGACCCGGAGGGGACGCGCGACGGCCTGCTGCGCATCCCCGAGGCCGGCAACGGCGTCCCGGACGTGCTCGACGAGGCTCGCTGGGAGCTGGAGTTCCTGCTTCGCATGCAGGTGCCCGGCAGCGGCCTGGTCCACCACAAGATGCACGACGCCGCGTGGACCGGCCATCCGACGATCCCGCACCTGGACGCCCAGCCGCGCTACCTCTACCCGCCCTCCACCGCGGCGACGCTCAACCTTGCCGCAGCCGGCGCCCAGTGTGCCCGCATCTGGAAGACCTGGGACCGCGCGTTCGCCCGGCGTTGCCTTGAGGCCGCCGAGACCGCCTGGCAGGCGGCCCGGGCGCACCCCGACCTCTACGCACCACCGGGAGGCGAGGGCGGGGGCGCCTACGACGACACCGACGTCTCCGACGAATTCTCCTGGGCCGCCGCCGAACTGTACGCGACCACAGGCAAGCGCTCCTACCTGCCCTTCGTCACCACGAAACTGACCGCGGACGGGTTCTCCTGGCAGTCGACCGGCGCGCTGGCCGACCTCACCGTCGCCCGGCTGCCCGGCCGCTTCCCGGCCGCCATGTTCGCCGCCGCCCGCAAGCGGGTGCTGTCCGTCGCAGACGGCTACGTACGCGACATGAAAGCCCAGGGCTACGCCAACCCCTACCTGCCGGCCGACGGAAAGTACGTCTGGGGCTCGACCAGCGCCACCACCAACAGCGCAATGATCATGGCGACGGCCTACGACCTCACCCGCGACCGCCGCTACCGCGAAGCGGTCCTGGAGTCGATGGACTACCTGCTCGGGCGCAACGCGCTCAACCAGTCCTACGTCACCGGGTACGGCGAGCGGGCCAGCCACAACCAGCACCACCGATTCTGGGCACACCAGATCGACCCGAGCCTTCCCGCCCCCGCCCCCGGCTCCCTGGCCGGAGGCCCCAACTCCGGTCTGCAGGACCCGGTCGCCCAGCGCAACTTGGCCGGCTGTACGCCGGCCAAGTGCTACATCGACGACATCGGCTCGTGGTCCACCAACGAGGTGGCGATCAACTGGAACTCGTCCCTTGCCTGGATCGCCGCTTTCACTGACTCCCTATGACAGGGGATCCCCAAAGAAAGGAAAGCAGTACATGCGAGTATTAACCCGGTTGGCGGCGATCACGGCCGCAACGGTGACCGCCCTGTCGGTGACCGCCGCCCTACCCGCCGCCGCCGCGACCGAACTGGTGGTCAACGGCACCTTCGGCACCGGCACCGCGCCATGGTGGAACTCGGCCAACACCTCCATGGCAGTGGACACCGGGCGGCTGCGCGTCAACGTGGCCGGTGGCACGGCCAACCCGTGGGACGCCATGGTGGCCCAGAACAACATCACCCTGACCAGCGGCAAGGCCTACACGTTGTCGTTCGACGCCGCCGCCTCCGCCTCGGTCAGCGCGGTCACCACCGTGCAACTGGCCGACAGCCCGTACACCAACACCCTGACGAAGACGATCGCGCTCACCACGACGAGCAAGCGCTTCAGCTTCCCCTTCAGCTCCAGCCTGAGCACGACGGCCGGACAGGTCTCGTTCCAACTCGGCAAGAACGCCGCCCACACGGTCTACCTCGACAACGTCTCCCTCACCGAGACGACGTCGGGGTCCGGGCCGATCGACATGACGAGCGGTTTCTACGACGATCCCAACTCCAACCCCGCGGTCTGGGTGAGAAACAACTCCGGCGATTCCCGGGCGGCCCGGATCCAGTCCTCGATCGCCTCCAAGCCGATGGCCCGGTGGTTCGGCAACTGGAGCGGCGACATCACCGCCGCCGTCTCCGCCTTCGTGGGCGCCGCGGACAGCGCCGACAAACTGCCGATCCTGGTCGCGTACAACATCCCCGGCCGCGACGCGTGCGGCGGCCACTCCGGCGGCGGCGCCGGCACCGAGGCGGCGTACAAGACGTGGATCTCCGCGTTCGCCTCCGGCATCGGCAACCGGCCCGCAGTCGTCGTCATCGAGCCCGACTCCCTCGGCGACTTCGACTGCATGAGCGAGACGGCCCGCCAGGAACGTATCCGCATGCTGACCTACGCCACGGAACAGTTCCGCGACAAGGCCGCCAACACCTGGGCCTACCTCGACGCGGGCAACGCCGGCTGGACGGCGCCGGCCACCATGGCCTCCCGGCTGAGCAGCGTGGGCGTCGCCAATGTCCGCGGCTTCTCCGTGAACGTCTCCAACTACTACACCACCAGCCAGTCGGCCACGTACGGCAACGCGATCAACTCGGCGCTCGGCGGCGCCGCCAAGTTCGTGATCGACACCAGCCGCAACGGCAACGGTTCCAACGGCGAATGGTGCAACCCTGCGGGCCGCAAACTCGGCACCGTTTCGCAGGTCGGCGGCGGCGCCGAGATGCTGCTGTGGGTCAAGGTTCCCGGCGACTCGGACGGCAACTGCGGCATCGCGCCGAACGTGCCCGCCGGCACGTTCAGCCCGGACCTCGCCATCCGGCTGATTGAGGGCACGTGACCTAGTCTCGAGCTCTGAGAGAGGCATGCCCGGCGTCACGCGTGGCGCCGGGCATGCCAGGCGACCCGGGCTGACCTGGCGAAATGGTGGAAACTACGGTCAACGGCACCGCGACTTGGCCGAGCGGGCGGCGGCCGACTGGTTCGGCGCGTCAGGCCGCGCCGAGGACGCAGAACTCGTTGCCCTCCGGGTCGGCGAGGACGATCCACGGGACGTCGCCCTGGCCCACATCGGCGGGCGTCGCGCCGAGGGCCTGCAGCCGGGCCACCTCCGCCGCTTGATCGTCACCGCGGTACGGCAGCACGTCGAGATGGACGCGGTTCCATACGGTCTTCACGCCGGGCGTTGTGCGGAGGAACTCGAGATACGGCCCGACACCCTTGGCGGAGCGCAGCCGCGCATGATCGTCGCTCACCTCGTGCAGGGTCCAGCCGATCGCCTCGCCCCAGAACCGGGCCATGGCCCGCGGGTCCGCGCAGTCGACGACCACCGCGGCGATCGGCCCGGTGTCCCGGTAGATCTCCCGAGGCTCCAGGACGCAGAACACGTTGCCCTCCGGGTCGGCCAGAACCGTCCACGGGACGTCGCCCTGGCCCACATCGGCGGGCGTCGCACCGAGCTCCTTCAGGCGCGCGACCAACGCCACGTGATGGGCCGCAGAGGTGGTGGCGAGATCGAGGTGCACGCGGTACTTCACCGTTTCGGGGTCCGGGACGGTGACGACATCGACGCAGACGGCGGTGGGGTCCGGCCACACGAAGCCCACAGGTTCAACGTTGGTCACACCGGGTCCTTCGCTGGACACACCCCAGCCGAGCGCCTCCGCCCAGAACCGGCCCAGCGCCGAGTCGTCCCGAGCCTTGAAATTCACCTGAACAAGTTGCAGCGCCATGCCGCCCACCCTATGCGCAGCGGATGAGGGGGCTGAGGCGGGACTCCTGCACGGTGAGCCGCTTGTTCAGGCGCCGATGGCAGGTGTCCACGGCGAGTGGGCCGTGACGCACATTCGGCTCGCTTTGCCAGGAAGCCTTCAGGATCAATCGCTTGATCGGCCGCATTGAGCGCCATTACCGTGCAAATCCACCCTCATCTTCCAACGTTGCAAAGAAGGCGGTCATGGCGATGACTCGACATATCCGCAGGGCTTTAGCGGTGGCCTCCGCGCTCGTCCTCAGCCTGAGCCTGGTTTCGCCGGCGGTGGCGGGGACGGCCGCGGCCGCCAAGCCCAAGCAGCCGAACATCATCTTCTTCCTGGTCGACGACATGTCCGCCGACCTGCTCGCGTACATGGACACCGTGCGCGGCCTGGCCGACGACGGCACGACGTTCAGCAACTACTACGTGTCCAACTCGTTGTGCTGCCCGTCGCGGGCCTCCATGTTCACCGGCCAGTTCCCGCACAACACCGGCGTGGCCACGAACAAGAACTCCGACCGCGGCGGCTACAAGGCGTTCGCACCGCACGAGTCCAGGACGTACGCGGTCGCGCTGGAACAGGCCGGATACCGCACCGGCTACCTCGGCAAGTACATCAACGAGTACCCGGTCGCGGGCGCCGGCTACCACGTCCCGCCCGGCTGGGACGAGTGGCACGTGGCGGCAGGGGGCGGCTACAGCGAGTTCAAGTACCAGCTCACCCGCTACATCAAGGGGGAGACGCCCGGCCTGGACACCTCCGACGGCACGTACCTGGTGGACGAGCTCGGCCGGCGGGCCACGGACTTCATCGCGCGCTCGCGCGAACGCGCCCCGGGCCGGCCCTTCTTCCTGCAGGTCTCGCCGTTCGCGCCGCACTCCAGGATCGGCTTCAAGCCGGGCGACAAGGAGCCGCGCTTCCCGCCCGCGCGCCGCGACCGTCCCAAGACCCAGTTCCCGGCCGGGGAGTTCCCGCACGGCGACTGCGGCGGGCCGGACTGCAACGACATCGACGTGAGCACGCTGCCCGCCTTCGACGAGGACACCGCCGACAAGCCCTCCTGGGTACGCCGCGAGCCGCTCGCCCCCGCGCTGGTCAAGGAGCTGCGCAAGGACTTCCGCGACCGGATCCGCATGGTGCAGTCGGTGGACGACATGGTGGCGCGCGTCCTGGGCACGCTGACGGACGCCGAGAAGCGCAACACGTACGTGGTGTTCACCAGCGACAACGGCTTCCATCTCGGCCAGCACCGCCTCGTACGTGGCAAGTCCACCGCCTACGACCATGACGTACGCGTGCCGCTACTGGTCAAACGGCCTGCGGCGGGACGGCACGGCGACCTGGTGACCGGCGCCATCGTCCAGAACGTCGACCTGTTCGCGACCTTCCTCGACATGGCCGGCCTCGGCGCGGCCGCCCGCGGCAGCCGCGACGGGCGCAGTCTGCTGCCGCTCATCCAGGGCCGCAAGGTGAGGGACTGGCGGAAGACGGCGCTGATCGAGCACGTCAAGCCCAACCCGGCCGCGCCGGGCGAGCCGGACCCCGACGCCGAGCCCCTGCAGGCGGGGAACTCGCAGCCGCCCAGCTACGCGGCGGTGCGCACCGCCGGGGAGCTGTATGTCGAGTACGAGGGCGTGCCCGAGCCCGAGTACTACGACACGGTGGCGGATCCGAACCAGGAGTCCAACGACCCCGGCAACGCCAGGACCGCCGACCTGGGCAAGGTCCTCGACGCGCTGGCGAGGTGCGGCAAGCCCGGCGCGCCGGACTGCTGGACCGCGGCCCGGCTCTGACCTGGAGGAACCTGTCCGGGAAACGCGGCCGGAGAGATGCGTACACCAGGGTGTGGCTCGATCGGGAGCCGCACCCGCTCCGGTATGCGGCCTGGCCGGTCAGGTAGCCGATGCGGCGTAACGGACCATCCGGGGCACAATCCCTGCGGTCTGATCACGGTGGGAGGTCACGCCAGCGTTCGGCCGACGCCAGAGCGTCCAGACTGATCCGCTCCAGGAACGCACCGCCCCTGGCCAGGCGGCGTCCCACTGGCGTGTCGAGCCCGAGCGTCTGCCCCGCCGCCTTCGTGATCTCCGCCGCCGCGAGTGTCTGCCGCGAGCTGATCACCGTCGAGTGGTACCAGGCGTCGTCGTCGACCACGTAGACGTCGCGCCGTCGCTGCGGATCACGCTCGCGCCTGATCAGGCCCTGCCGGGTCAGGTAGCCCACGGCCATGGAGATCGAGGCGGGACTGACTTTCAGCCCGCGCGACAGTTCGGCCGCGGTGAGCCTGCCGTCCTCGCTCAGCCACAGGCCGATGAGCACGCGTGCCATCATTTTCGGCAGGCCCATCCCGATCGCCATCTCGACGGCTCCCTCTTCCACCTCGAAGACCTTGCGGTCCTGGGGTTCGGCCTCGGGCGAACGGGTCGGGGTGCCGCGCCGCGCCTGCCGCGTTGCCGCCTGGTGCGCCCGCTCGGGCCGGTAGTCGCCGGGGCCGCCGTTGCGGCCGACCTCGCGGCTGATCGTCGAGGTCGGCCGGTCCAGTCGCCTGGCGATCTCGGCGTAGGAGCGGCCTTCGGCCAGGCCGGTCGCGATGCGCTGGCGGTCCTGCCGGGTCAACCTTCCTTCTGACATGACACCACTATTGCGTTCGGTGCCACACAATGCAACGTTTCATTGCATTCAGCTTCATCGTCAACGCATCAATTAATCGCCCTTGACATGCACTTATGCGTATCGATTGGTTGACGGAATTTCTGAAAGCAACGTAGCTTTCAATCATGTCGAACACGTACTATCGCGACGAGCCGGTCACTCCGTCCCTCGACCGCGCACCCGCCTGTCCCTTCGATCCCGCCCCTTCGCTCACCGCCCTGCGCGCAGAGCAGCCGATCGCCCGCCTGGTCGCGCCCGAGGGCGCCCCCGGCGTCTGGATGATCACCGGATACGACCTGGTCCGCCAGATCCTCGCCGACCCGCGCTTCAGCTCCCGCTACGAAACCCACTACCACCCCCTGGCGGGCGGCCACCTGCCGCCCGCCCCTGTCGGCGACCTGACCGGCATGGACGCACCCCAGCACACCCGCTTCCGCAAACTGCTGGCGGGCAAGTTCACCGTCCGCAGGATGAACCTGCTCACCGATCGGGTCACCGAGATCACCCGTGAGCGGCTCGACGCGATGGAGCGGCAGGGGCCGCCCGCCGACCTCGTCGAGGTCTTCGCGCAGCCGGTTCCAGCGCTGATGATCTGTGAGCTGCTCGGCGTGCCGTACGAGGACCGCGACCGGTTCCAGAGCTCCACCCGGGCCCTGTCGGACGCCGGGACCGCTGAGGCGCAGTACGCCGCCTTCGTCGAGCTCGGCACCTACCTGCGGGAGCTCGCGCTGGCCAAACGGGCCAAGCCGACCGACGACCTGCTCAGCGACCTGGCCACCGGCGGCGACCTGACCGACGAGGAGCTCGGCGGCGTGGCCGCGTTCCTGCTCGGCGCCGGGCTCGACACCACCGCCAACATGCTCGCGCTCGGCACCTTCGCCCTGCTGCGCAACCCGGCCCAGCTCATTGCCCTGCGCGGCGACCCCGACCTGGCCGTCGGCGCCGTGGAGGAACTGCTGCGTTACCTGTCCGTCGCCGCCACCGGTATGCGCGGCGTGCTGGAGGACGTGGAGCTCGGCGGCAGGCAGCTCAAGGCGGGCGACACGGTCGTCATCGCGATCAACGCCGCCAACAGGGACCCGGCCAGGTTCGCAGGCCCCGACGTGCTCGATCTGCGCCGCTCGGCCGCCGGGCATCTGGCCTTCGGCCACGGCGTCCATCAGTGCCTCGGTCAGCAGCTTGCCCGCATCGAGATGCGTGTGGCGTTTCCCGCGCTACTCACCCGCTTCCCGACGCTGCGGCTCGCCGTACCGGCTGAAGACCTGTCGCTGCGCACCGACCCCTCGCAGGTGTACGGCGTGCACAGCCTGCCCGTCACCTGGGATCGGGGGTGAACGCGATGCGAACCTTCGTCTCGGTGACGGGGCTGCGTAAGTCCTACGGCGCCCACCGCGTCCTGGACGGCATCGACCTCACCATCCCGCAGGGCACCGTCTTCTCGCTGCTCGGCCCGAACGGCGCGGGCAAGACCACCGCAGTGCAGATCCTGTCCACCCTGATCAAGGCCGACGCAGGCGAGATCTGGGTGGCCGGGCACGACCTGGCCAAGGAACCCGACAAGGTGCGTGCCGCGATCGGCGTCACCGGCCAGTTCTCCGCGGTCGACAGCTTCCTCACCGGTGAGGAGAACCTGCGACTCATGGCCGACCTGCTCCACCTCGGCCGCGCCGAGGGCCGCAGGCGCGTCCGCGAACTGCTGGAGCGCTTCGACCTCACCGACGCCGCGCGCAAGCCCGCGGCCACCTACTCGGGCGGCATGCGCCGCCGGCTCGACCTCGCCATGACCATGGTCGGCACGCCCAAGCTCATCTTCCTCGACGAACCGACCACGGGCCTGGACCCGCGCAGCCGCCGCACCATGTGGCAGATCGTCCGGGACCTCGTCCAGCAGGACGGCGTGACCATCTTCCTGACCACCCAATACCTGGAGGAGGCCGACGAACTCGCCGACCGCATCGCGCTGCTCAGCCAGGGCCGGCTGGTGGCCGAGGGCACCCCTGAGGAGCTCAAGCGAATGGTCCCCGGCGGCCACATCGTCGTGCGCTTCGCCGACCCCGACGGGTACCGCAGGGCGGCCGGCCACGTCGGCGCCACCTCCAGCAACGACGCGGCGCTCACCGTCCAGATCCCCGACTCCGGCGGAGTCAGGACGCTGAGGAAGCTCCTGGAGTGGCTGGACACGCATGCCATCGACGTCGCCGAGCTGTCGGTGCACACCCCCGACCTGGACGACGTCTTCCTCACCCTGACCCAGGAGCCCTCGACCAAGGAGCCCTCGACCAAGGAGCCCTCCCGATGAGAGCGATCACCGACTCGGCGACGATGCTGCGGCGCCAGGTCAAACACATCTGGCGCTACCCCACGCTGATCCTCACGTTCGCGGCCGTGCCCGTGGTGTTCCTGCTGCTGTTCGTCTACGTCTTCGGCGGCACCATGGGCGCGGGCATCGGCGCCGACCGCGCCGCCTACGTCGGTTACCTCACCCCCGGTATCATGATCACGACGATCGTCGGGGCCGCGCAGGGGACCGCGATCTCGGTGGCGACCGACATGACCGAGGGCATCATCGCCAGGTTCAAGACCATGGCCATCGCCCGCGTCTCGGTGCTCACCGGGCACGTACTCGGGGCGATGGTGCAGACGTTCCTCGCGATCGCCATGGTGGCCGTGGTGGCGTTGCTGATCGGGTTCCGCCCGCCCGCCTCGGTGCTGGACTGGCTCGGCGTGGTCGGTGTGCTGGCCATGTTCACCTTCGCGATCACCTGGCTGTCGGTCGCGCTCGCCATGGTCACCAAGAACGTGGCCACGGCCAGCAACCTGCCGATGCCGCTGATGCTGCTGCCGTTCCTCGGCAGCGGCTTCGTCCCGACCGAGTCGATGCCGGCCGGTTTGCGCTGGTTCGCCGAGCACCAGCCGGCCACCCCTGTCATCGAGACGCTGCGCGCGCTGCTGGCCGGGCGTCCGGCCGGGTCCAGCTTCCTGGAGGCGGCTGTGTGGAGCGCGGGCATCGCCCTGGTCAGTTATCTGTGGGCACGCAAACTCTACAACCGGTGAGGCTCACTGGATTCGGTTTACGGAGGCGTGCTGGTGGAGTGGGCGCTGACGCTGAAGCGCACCTGACATTCGCGGCGATCATGCTGCCGGATAGCCGAAGTTGTCCCGTAATCCTTCAGGCAAGCCTTTCAGCCCTGCGTTGTGATGGGGGTTCGGGGAAGGTGCCGCCGGTCAGTTCCGCGCTGCCACCGATGACGGGGGGCTGCTTCAGCCCGGTGCCTGCTGTATTCGGCGGAAGGCGCCGGGGGTGGTGTGGGTGTGGCGGGCGAAAAACTTGCCGAAGTTGGCGGGGTCGGCGAAGCCGAGGCGGCGGCCGATGTCGGCGACGGGGACCTCGGTGTAGGCGAGCAGGCGTTTGGCCTCCAGGACGACGCGGGCGTCGATGAGGTGTTTGGCAGGGTGGCCGGCGGCGGCGACGCACGCGCGCGTGAGGTGTTTGACGGTGTAGCCCAGGCGGGCGGCGTAGTGCTCGGCGGAGCGGGTGATGGCGTAGGAGCGTTCGAGCTCGGCCTGGAACCGGCCGAAGAGTTCGGCGGTGGCGGAGTCGATGCGGCGGTCGTCCTCGGTTGGCAGCCGATCGATCCGCAGGAGCAGGACGGCCAGCAGATGGCGGAGCAGGGCGACGGGCATCGCGTGGGCGGACGCGGCGCGTTCAGCGGCGATCTGGTCGATCGTGGTGGAGATAGCGGTGAGGTCGGGTCCGGCCGGGGTCCAGCGGGGAGGGGCGAGCCAGCCGGTGAGCCGCGGCCCTGCGCTGCCGAGATCGGGTGGGAAGTCGGCGGTGAACAGGACCACCTTGCCGTCGAGGCTGCCGGGGTGGTGGAAGCGGTGGGCCTGTCCCGGCCGTACCCACAGCAGGGTGCCAGGCCGGCAGGGGTGGGAAGCGAAGTCGATCTCGTGTCGGCCTTCGCCCGTCGTGATCAGGATGAGGATGTGGAAGTCGGCGCGGTGAGGTGAGGTCAGGGCGTGGGCGGGGATCCGGCCCTTGATGTCGGCCATGGTGACGACCTCGATCCCGACTGGGCGGCCGTCAGCTGGCCGGTACCCGATCTGAGGAACACCAACTTGTCGCCGATTGACCATCATCGATCCTTTATTCACCAGGCTGATCGCTGTTCTCAGTATCGCAAGCGCGGCATGGTGACCGTGAATGACCATGCCGGAGGCAATGAGGACCAAGATCCGACAAAGTCGGACGAACGGATGGGAGTACACCATGAACTCCAAGGACACTGTTCTGCAGGCCGCCGCTGAGCTGTTCGGGAAGAAGGACCCCTCCGCGGTGGATCGCTGGGTCGCGCCCGGCTACCGCCAGCACAGCTCGCTGGCCGCCGACGGGCCCGAGGCGCTGCGCGCCCTGGTCGCCTCGCTCGGCGACCACTTCCGCTACGTGGGCGCACGGGTGATCGCCGACGGCGACCTGGTCGCCCTGCACGGCATCTACCACGGGTTCGGCCCGGACCCGCTGGTCGCCTTCGACCTGTTCCGCGTCGAGAACGGCAAGCTCGCCGAGCACTGGGACGCCCTGACCCCGCTGGCGCGGGCGACCGTCAGCGGACGCACCCAGACCGACGGCCCGACCGCGCCCACCGACCTGGCTGAGACCGCGGCCAACCGTAGCCTCGTCTCCGAGTTCGCCGAGAAGGTCCTCAAGGGCGCCGATTACTCGGCGCTGACCGACTACATCTCCACCCAGACCTATCACCAGCACAACCCGGAGGCCGCCGACGGCCTGGATGGCTTCGGCGCGGCCGCCGCCAACTGGGCCGAGCAGGGTAAGAACCTTGTGTACAAGAAGATCCACAAGGTCGTCGCCGAGGGCGACTTCGTGCTGCTCCAGTCCGAGGGCGAGTTCGGCGTCCCCGTCGCCTACTGGGACCTGTTCCGCGTCGCCGACGGCAAGATCGTCGAACACTGGGACATCGTTGTCCCGATTCCCGACAGCCTCCCGCACGGCAATGGACTGTTCTGATGAGCACGCCCACCTACGCCGGACGCACCTTCGTCTTCCGCGTCGACAACGGGGCGGTGTTCCGCAACACCTACACCTCCGACGGCACCGCCCTGCACTACGAGACGCTGGAAGGCCCCGGCAAGGGCTCCCAGGAAACCGTCGTCCTCCACCCAGCCGAAGCCTCGCCCGGCATCTTCATCCTCGGCTGGGTGGAACAGTCCGGCATGACGGTCACACACGTCATGAACCTCAACACCCACACCGTCCACGCGTTCTGGACCTACGACACCGGCTTCAACACACCCGGCGTCATCCGCCGGCCCGGCGAACACATCACCCGCCAGTTTCCCGACGCACGACTCATACGGGTCAACACCGCCCACCCCGAAATCCCCGCTGACCTCGCCGACCGGTCACTTTCCATCCCCGCCCCGCCGACCACCTGATCAACGCACTCACCGCGCCACACCCGGCGCCCGACCCGCAAGGAGCACCATGAGCGACCCGGAGACGAACAAGGCCACCGCCCAGGCGTTCTACGACCTGATGTTCAACCACAACCGACCCGCCGAGGCCATCGACCTGTACGCGGGCGACACCTACATCCAGCACAACCCCCATGTCGCCGACGGCAAGAAGGCGTTCATCGAGTACTTCGACCGCATGGCCGCCGAATACCCCGGCAAGCATGTCGAGTTCAAACGCGCGTTCGCCGAAGGCGACCACGTCATCCTGCACTGCCACCAGACCTGGCCGGACGAGGAGTACGCGGGAATAGACATCTTCCGCTTCGACTCCAACGGCAAGATCGTCGAACACTGGGACGTCCTTCAGACCATTCCAACCACCTCCAAGAACGACAACACCATGTTCTGAGCCGACTTGAGGCGGACGCTGCCCTCCTTCACTGCTGGGACCTGCCCTGCTTTCGGCGTCTACGCCGGTTGAGTTCTTGAGTGACAGCGAGGCGGCCGCATACGGGCGGAGATGGAGCGGTTCGTCTTCCTGGATGATGCGCACCGAGCACTGATCGCCGAGCGACGTGGGGCACACGCTCGTCCCGGCTTTGCCCTCCAACTGACCGCAGCCCGAAGGGCTGCTCGCGTGTGGTGAACCCAGCAAAGGGCGCCAGCTTGGGACGGCGGTTAGGTGCGGTCGTGCCGTTGACGGAAGTGGTTAAGGCACCAGGTCGCGTTTCTCACTCCTTCCTCGACTGCTTGGCGGTAGGCGGCCTCGGCGCCCTCCAGGTCGCCCAGCCGTTCCAGCAGTTTGGCCAGCGTGAGCGGTGCATGCTCATCGCCCCGATCCACCGCGCGTACGTAGGCTGCCTGTGCGCTGGCCAGGTCTCCCTGCTTTCCAGTTCGACCGCGACCTGCCAGGCGCCGTGGGCGTCGCCGCGCTGGTCGGCCCGCCGGTACGCGGCGATCGCACCACGCTCGTCACCAGCCGCCTCCAACGCCATCCCCACCTGGTAGGCGGGGATGGGGCGATACAAACCACGCCACTGCGCGGCGCCATTCGAACGGGACCCCGGGGCCGCGAAGCGGGGCGGGTTGACGGCGGGCGACCGTCGCGTTGTCAGGGCCGAGGGCCGGGTCGCACAGCTAGCCGCTCAACTGTGTGGAGCGGCGTCAAGGTGATCACGCGCAGTCGCCGCAGGCTGTGGCGTATGACGCTTCCTCAAGCCTGGCGTGTCAAAGGAGCCAGTTGTCCGGCTGCTGTAGCGGCACCGCGGTCGGCAAGGGGGTGGCTGCGTCGGGAGCCAGGGCGTCGAGGATGAGTGAGAGATAGCGCCGCCAGCCGTCGCTGTGGGGGTCCATGGTCCACAGCAGTCCCAGGAGCATGACCACGATGCGGGGCAGGTCGTCGGGCACGAGATCGGCGCGGATGAGACCGGCCTGCTGGGCCCGGCGGGCCAGCAGGGTCAGCGACTCGAAGGAGCGGGTGCCGGCTTCGGCGGTCATGGCACCGGCGTTCCTGGCGGCGGCCAGAGTGTTGTGTTCGCGGGCCGCCATGGACAGCGTCGCCTCGAGCACGGTGACCAGGCCGCGCCTGGGATCGTCATCGCTCAGTGCCTGCTCGATGGCGGGGGCGATCTCTTCGGCGAAGGCCTGGTCGAGGGCTGCGCGGACCAGGACCGTCTTGTCGGGGAAATGGCGGTAGAGCGTCGCATTGCCGACACCGGCGTGGCGGGCGATTTCGTCGAGTTGCGCCTCGGGGCCGCGTTCGGCGTAGATCTCTCGCGCGGCTCGCACGATCCTGTCGAAGTTGCGTGCCGCGTCGGCGCGCAACGGTTTGGGGGCTTCGGTGGTCACCACCTCAGGATAGCAACCGAGATACAACTCTCAATTCGTATGCTATCGTGACGGCGTCATGTGAGAGTTGACTCCCGATTTTGGGATGTCGTATCGGCGTGCCGGACCGGCCTGGTGCGGGCGCCGCATGCGGGTTTCCGGGCCATTGCCGATGTGCCCGGAGGGGGGAGGACCAGATGAAAGTCACCGTCGAGGCCGCCAAATGTGTGGCTGCCGGGCAGTGTGTGCTGATTGCGCCCGAGGTGTTCGACCAGCGTGAGGAGGACGGCATCGTGGTGCTGCTGGAGGAGACGCCCGCGCCGGAGGTGCATGGCGCGGTCCGTGAGTCGGCCGCGGTCTGCCCCGCGGCCGCCATCCATCTGGTGGAGTCGTGAACCGGATCGTGATCGTCGGGGGGTCGGCGGGCGGGCTGGCCACTGCGGAGGCGCTGCGCCGGGCCGGGTACGGGGGTGTGATCACGCTCCTCGGCGAGGAGCCGCATCTCCCCTACGATCGTCCGCCGCTGTCGAAACAGGTCTTGACGGGGGAGTGGGAGCCGGAGCGGCTCGTCCTGCGCGGCAAGGTGGAGATGGACGCGCTGGGCCTGGACCTGCGTCTGGGCGTGCCCGCCATCGGGCTGGACCTGAGCGGCAGGAGTGTGGTGCTGGCCGATGGCGCCGACGTGCCCTACGACGCTCTGGTCATCGCGACCGGCGTGCGTCCCCGTTACCTGCCGGGCAGCGAGGTCGTGCCGGGCGTGCACACGCTGCGCACCCTGGACGACGCCATATCGCTGAAGGCGCGGCTGCTTCGGGGACGGCGGCTGGTGATCGTCGGTGCCGGGTTCGTGGGTGCCGAAGTGGCCGCCGTCGCCGGCGGGCTGGGTGTGAAGGTGACGTTGCTGGAGGCAGGTCCGCTTCCGCTGGCGCAGGCCATCGGCGAGCAGGCCGGCCACGTGCTGGCCGAGATCCACCGCGGCCACGGCGTCGAGCTGCGCACGCACGCCGCCGTCGCCGAGATCGTCAGCGCAGGTGGGGCGGTGACGGGGGTGCGGCTGGCCGATGACACGGTCCTGCCGGCCGACGACGTGCTGGTGGCCATCGGCTCGGTGCCGAATACCGCATGGCTGGACGGCAGCGGGCTGACCCTGGGCGACGGGCTGGTGTGTGACGAGTTCAGCGCCGCCGCCGCGAGCGTGTACGGGGTCGGGGATGTGGCCCGCTGGCACAACCCGCTGTTCGGCACGGCGATGCGCATCGAGCACCGCACCAACGCCGCCGAGCAGGGCCTGACCGTCGCCCACAATGTGCTCCACCCGCAGGCACGGCGGCCGTTCGCCCCGGTGCCGTACTTCTGGTCCGACCAGTACGGCATGAAAGTCCAGGCCTACGGTCACCTGCGCGACCACGACGAAGCACTCGTCCTGGACGGCGACGTCTCGCAACGGCGTCTCCTGATCGCCTATCGCACCGGCGACCGGCTGGCCGGAGTGCTCGCCGCCGGCATGTCGCCCAAGATCCTGCGCGCCTGGCGCGCCCTCATCGCGGCCCGGACCCCATGGGCTGGCGCCATCGCCGGCACGACAGCCGCGTAACTCGCATCGTGGCGTCGTCGACGACGCCTGCACACGACACCTTCAGGAGTTCGCAATGAGCATTACGACCGACACCCACGACGACGCAGGCCTTCCTGTCTTCCCTGGAAGACGCTCTCAGCGCTGCCCCTTGGACCCGCCCGCCGAATACGCCGGCTGGCGCCAGGCCGATGGCCTGCAGCAGGTCCGGTTGTGGAATGGCCACACCGCCTGGGTGGTGACCCGGTACGAGGACGTCCGCGCGG
>NZ_JBEFAK010000083.1:0-27063 GCF_040137845.1 Nonomuraea sp. B19D2
CACCCGCGGGCCCGTGGAACCCCGCCCACCCGACGCGACAGCCGGGCCAGCATGCTGACCACAGCACGCAATTCGACCTTCAGCCGGACCGTTTAGCCGACCACTCCTTGATCACGAAAGATCGAGGCTAGGGCTGACGACAATATGGACCACCAACAGCGCGCAGCAGCCAATGCACATCACCGCTGCCCTCGAAGGGAGCGGCCTATAGCAGGGCATTCGGTCCGCCTGAAAGGCGGACAATCTCTGAGGCGCCCTAGCTTCTGTCTCTGGTGATCCCAACTGCTGGACGATGTCGAATCAGTCTCGACCAGAGGTATGAGATATGGTGGCGCTATATCTTATCCACGCCAAGAGAAACCGTTGATACCACCCGCACTAAATCCCTATTCCGGGCCTTGAAGGCGTACAAGGGTACCGAGAGTACACGCGGGCCGGTGTTGACTTTTCTCAACTAGTCGAACATATGCTCCAACTTTCGCAACAGCGCGGAACTAGAGGCCGAGCCGCAGCTACAGTCTGTTGCCGATCACTTGCGACCAACTTCGTCGTCACGAGCTTCTCACCATCGACGCCTCAAAACACACCTGGCTACAGTGAGTGGTGTTTCATTTGTGAAGGATGCCCAGATCGAGTTCAGCCAACAAAGAGCTTTGCCGCAGCCAGGCAGGCAGGCTTGCAGTACACAGCTTTCGAACACATATTTGCTAGTTGCTCTCGGAGTGGCTGGGAGACATGTCAAGTCGGAACTATCGAGGGGACTGGGGCGTTGACAAACATCCGTTCCCTTGAAATCTTTCACCAAGGCCCGGAAAGGCACTCAGTACGGTCGACGCAGCCGACGTTCGCGTCCACCACTTGTGCGCCCTTCTACCGGCGAACGTGCTACCCCTGCTGTATCGCTAGCCGCTGGGGGCTCAGTGAAAGAGGCAGTAGAAGTATTGAAGGACTTGGCGAAGTCGTGGAACGTACAGGTTAACTCGACCTCCGCCTTAGCCGCCGCTGTTGCCAGCGCCTCGGCAAGGGATGACGCGCAACGACGGGAGGACAAGCGCGATCCGCTCCGTCGCAAGCCAGGGTTAGGCAGGCTCCCCGCAGTCATGCGCGACATGTCGATCAAAATAACCCCGTGGGAGGTTCTGCATGCCCTCGGACGTGCCTCAGTGCTGTCCCGGCAGGGCGCAGGGCGGGGGCTGGCCGAGCACTGGAGCTGCCTGAAGTACTGCCAGGCTCTCGACGGCGCTTCCGGACACTACATGGCTCTGTCGCGGGAAGGTCTGAACCCGAGGCGTCACTACAAGACGGTCCAGTCAGGTGAGCTCGGGATCGGATTCGCCCTTGCTCTCGCGGAACACATCATCAGGGAGCGGTACCCAGATCACACGGTCTCCCTCATTGATGCGGATATCGCATTGCAGGCCGGCTGGGCCCTGACGGGCAAGGACGTCAAGCGACGCGACTGGATACGCCTGCGTCCCGACTATCTCCTAGAGGTGTGGAAACCCGGAGAGCCGTCGAAAGTCATTCCTCTTGCCTGCAGGGGCACCCATGGCAAGACCCAGTATGTGCACACCCAGCTGGCGAGCGCCTCGGCCCAAGTGGAGGCGGTACATGTGGGGCCGTGGAATACGACCCCCAGTCTGGTGATGTCCACAGAACTCCTTGGGCAGGGCGGCATTATCGTTCATGCGCTTCATGCCGAGGGTGACGGCTCGCTGTCCGTAGCGCCGGACGACCCGGCAGCCGACGCAAACCAAGCTCTAGATGACCTAAACATTTATCCCGAGGTACGGCTGCCTGCTGAGGGCGAAGAGGAGCCTCGCGTCAGCGGCTTTCAGGTGCAGCCTGAGCACTTCGCTTGGTTTCGGCGTGCGATTATCCGAGCGGGAGCGGCTGGCCTCATGGCCTTCACCGGTGGTGGGGACCCCACCGCGCAGTATCTGACAAAGCGGCAGGGCCGAGAGCACTTTGAAGGCTTTACCCATCCCGGAACTGGGATTGTCCAGGATGTCGCCCACCGCATTGGCGGCACCAAGTTCATAGGTACGGATCACGTATTCCGGTTGAACGGCACCCGCGTCGAGGCCTTCTCTGGCGTGGCAGAGAGCCTTTTCCTCCATCTGTACAACGGAAAGGTCGAACGGTACCGGCGCGCGGCCCACGCGTTGCGGTCGCAGTGGCTTTCTACAGAGGCCACTCAAGGATGGGACGGTCCTGTCTCCCTACGCGAGGATGGCTCCGTCATGGCGATGCGTCTCCTTTAGGCAACGAGTCGAAGTGCACCCACGGCTCCTCCTACCTAAGAGCCCAACAGCAAGGAGCAGCGTATGGCGAACGGACGACCTCAGTGGCAGCTTGTTGTGCTAACAGGCGGAGACGCACTGCGGCAGGAGCGGCTCACCCGGGATCTTCATGACAGGCTGCGCAGCGTGGAAGGACTCGATGTCACGTTCTCCTACGGCGACGCGTCCGCCGCGCCCGGACATAAGGGCGTCGGCTTGGCAGACGTGGCACTCTGGGCATCCGTAGCCACGGCCATTCGCCCGATTTCTCAGATCTTGGTCACACTGATCAAGGAATGGTGCGCCAAAGAGAGACACCGCAAAGTCGAGCTCACCTACGAAGACAATTCGATCACAATCACGGGCCGGCCGGACGAGGCTCAAGAGCGGATGGTCCACGACTTCCTGGAGAAGATCAGCGACGAAGACGGCGACGTTGTAGGCAACGTTCCATGAGCCGGCTGATTCGCCGAAGAGCCCTTCTGATCGGCAACGAGCAATACGACGACGCCCGCTTTCTTAGGTTGCCGGCTGCTCGGGCAGACGTATGGCAGCTTCGCCAAGTACTAGAACACCGCAATATCGGCGCCTTCTCTTCCGTAACGCCCCTGATCGACCTCACAGCCGATGACATGCGGCAAGCCATCAGCGAGTTCCTCGAGCAATGCGCGCAGGACGAGCTGGTCGTGGTGTACGTATCTGGGCACGGGACTCGGCTGGTCCAGGCTGGCGGAGAGTTCTTTTTCATTGCCACAGACACGGACTTTGACCGGATCTCTGAGACCGGGGTGAGCGCTGGTTTCGTCAACGAGCAGCTAGAGCAGTGCTGGGCTCCGCAAAAGGTCGTGATGATCGACGCGTGCCGCAGCGGCGGATTCACCGTCGGATTGCGTACCTCCGACCACCAGGCTCCTCGATCAGTGGCGAAGTCCGGCGAGGAAGCACTGCTGACCAGTCGCGGCGTCTACGTACTGTCCTCCTCGCGCGCTAGCGAGGATTCCTACGCCGACACCGTAGGCACCGCCGAGGCGAAGCCATCCGCCTTCACGGCCGAAGTGATCGAAGCCCTGAGGACGGGGAAAGTGGGCAAGGATGGCAGCGGCGAGGTGTCGGTGGAAGAGCTGTTTCAATACGTCAATCGGCGTATGCGGGCCCTGGGCCACCGGCAGGTACCCGTGAAGTCCGCGCATGGCGTCGATGATCGCATCATCATTGCCAGCTGCCCGCTTGGCAGCGCCCCACGCCTCGCTCCCTTAAGCCGCAGACCTGTAGATCAGCCAGCTGATCCAGTGCAGAGCCAGGCCCATAAGGCCGCACCATCCCAGCCCACGTGGAACGATCTGCTGGGCTACTACAAGGAGTGCATACTTTCGGACGACACCGAGACGCCGCTGATGTCCGTAGGCGATCACAACAAATCGTATGTCTGTCTCTCAGGTTCAGAACGCTTCCTCACTGGTGACGTGGACGAGGACGGCTGCGCAGCTCTACCCACGGAGGCGGCTTCTCTCATCGACTTAGCGACCGAGCAGAATGCCGAACTCTGGGCGGGCTATCCCGCCGTAGTCCTTAACGGACCTCGCGGTGCGCGTCCATGGCACCACCCGAAGTTCGCTCCTCTTCTGATACGCCGACTCGAAATCGTCCATCTAGACGGACAGGTGCGGTTGAAGCCTTACGGACCTGTCCAGCCGCATCCTCGGCTAACGCGTGAGTGGCTGGGCGAAGAGGAAGCCGCCCACCTAGCCGACACTTATCAGCCCACCTGGCATCGTGGGCAACACGATCGTATGGCCGTCGAAGTGCGCAACCTTCTTAGCCAGGAGTTCGAGTTACCATGCGTGCAGGAGCCACGCCCCGATCAACTCGACGACTACATTGATGTACGCACGCCCGCCCATGGCGCCCGTAACACTGCTGTCCTCTTTGTAGCACCGCGTGACACCAGGGCCACGAAGAAACTGATCGGCGATCTTGACGCCATCTCACAAAAAACGGCTTCCATCCGGGATACGGCACTTGCCGCCCTCTCGCCAGATCCAGTGGAGCGGGTGCAGGCGCTCTCACCCACCGACCCGACACCCTCGCGTTTGGTGACGCCTTTGCCCTGCAACGAGGCTCAATATGAGATCCTCCACTCCGCAATGACTCGCCGCTTCACCGTGGCGACCGGGCCGCCCGGAACCGGCAAGAGCCAGCTCGTGGTCAACGTTGTTGCCACCGCTGTAGTCAACGGCCAATCCGTACTCGTTGCGTCCAACAACAACGAGGCTGTTGATGAAGTCTGGCGCCGCTGCGAAGAGCTAGTTCCTGGCAGCATGGTGCGCACCGGTTCCGCTTCGGCGAAGACCATGGACTATACGCAGGCCGAGACCACCGCGTTGCACACGCTACGCGCCATGCCGCCTGCCGCATGCACCGTGGCGACGGCGACCATGGAGACTGAAGTGGCACGCGACCGGCTGTCGCGCGTATGGCAGGATCTCGCTCGCGTAGCAGTGACGGAGAGAGAACTGCGCCAGGCAGGCGAGGCACGTGAAGAACATTCCCGTCTCCTTGGCATGCCGACGGCCGAACTCCTCAGCCACCTTATAATGAATCTGGATCAAGTATCCAACAAGGCAAAACGCCTCGCCCGAGCACGCATCCTAGGTACATGGCGGCGAACCCGCCTATTGCGCCAGCTCGGCCTTAACAGGTACAACGGTGACACTGCTCAGGGCTGTATCGCGCTCGCCAACTTCGCAGCTGCAGAAGCCAACTGGCGCCGCAATTATCGGCAAGCAGCGGACGTGCGTGATGATGAGCTTTCTGCGACGCTGGATGCGGCTGAAAAGGCCGTCCAGACCGCCTCACGTGTCTTACTGGCAAGCACGGTCCAGACCAACGCTCGCAGTGGACGGCAGCGTATCCTTGCCCTGCTAGATACGCGGGACAGCGGCCGCAACGACTGGCCTGCGGCGAAGGAGATCTTACCTGCAGTGCCAGCCTGGTCTGTGACTAGCCTATCAGTACGGCGGCGCTTCCCCCCCAATCCCGGTCTCTTCGATCTGGTGATCATCGATGAGGCCAGCCAGTGCGCCATTCCGCACGTCCTGCCTCTCTTCTTTCGGGCTCGGCGTGCTCTGGTCATCGGCGATGTTATGCAGCTGCCCCATATCGCGAAGATCACCTCCGAACAGGAGGCCATCATCCGCCACAAAGCCGGGCTGCGTCCGGACTGGCTGGAAAAGCATCGCCTTGCATATCGACGACATTCTGCTTTCCACGCTGCCGAATGCTCCGCTGGTGGCAGCTTGCTCCTCGACGAGCACTTCCGCTGTCACCCGAACATCGCCTCTCTCTCCAATAAACTTTTCTATGACAGCCAGTTGACAGTACTCACAGATACACGAAGCCGGCAGTCGTTGCCTCACCCTCCAGTTTTCTGGTCCCACATAGCAGGAAGGCCCGCTCGCAATCGCTATGGAGACTCCTGGATAAACAACGACGAGATCGTTCAGGTTGACCGTTTCGTCCAGCAGCTACTAGCGAGACTGCCAGCGGATGCAACCATCGGCGTGGTCACTCCCTTTAGAGGCCAGGCCGAAGAGCTACACCGTCGATTGAGCCGATACGGCCATGAGCGATTGCGCGTCGGCACAGTACACACCTTCCAGGGAGGTGAGCGCGACGTCATGGTGTTCTCTCTCGTCGCCGGCGAAGGGATGCACCCAGGCGCAATAAGCTGGGTCGATCGACAGCTCAACCTCTGGAACGTCGCCATCACCCGAGCCCGTACTCACCTCATCGTGGTCGGCGACAGAGGCCTCTGGGGAAAGCGGGGCAGCGTTGCTACGACCCTGTTGGAGGCCGCCGATGCAGCCATACCTCATAGCCGCGAAGAAGATTCGGACAAACTACTAAAACGCCTCTACCAAGAGTTGTCCAAACGACCGCGCACCAATGTCACACTCGGGGAAAGCATCAATGGGCATCCGGCAGATGCGATTCTACGGAACAGCGAAGGAGCTCCAACCGCGGTGTTGCTGGACCCAGGCCCAGACGACGACAGCGATGCAGCACGACACATACGGTTGATGCTGCACCGCAGGAACCTCATGGACGGCGCTGATCGCGAAGGTACAGCCATACGCTACCCGGCATGGAAGCTGTACGACCTCAACGCAGGCTGAAGAGAGCGTGAATCTCCCCTTCCGTGAAGCAATGAGGCTCAAGGGGCCATCACGGGCGCCCGCGCCCGTGATGGCCCGGTCGGCTTGTTCGGGGATATGCATGGGATGATCTTGCATGACTCGGGCGCCGCATAGTATCTTCGCCCAGCTCAAAGGGCCTGAATCTACGGAGAAGCCTCCGCTCTCCTAAAGCGGGTGCCGCAGGTTCGAATCCTGCCGGGGGCACCAGGTTCGACCAGCAGCAAAGCGCCCTTGACCAGCGGGAACATCGGTCAAGGGCTTCCTGATGTGTCCGGCGCTGTCCGGCTGTCACTGATCGTCTGCGGTTGATCCTTCCCAATGCCTTCCCACAGGCAGTCGTCGCTGCCGTTGAGATGGCGGCACCAGCCCAGTGCGGCCTAGCGTAGAAGAGTGATCAGGCGGTTCTACCCCCGGGCGTTCGAACACCTCCAAGCTGCACATCACGCGAAGTCTACGACCGGCGGGAACCCGATCCCGGCGTTGCCGCCTGTGATCAGAAAGGTGCGGCTTTCGGCCCGCGGCAGCCGATGGACATCCCACGGCATAGGTATCTCTCCTTCTGGTGTCACCAGGTCACATGCAGCGACTTCAGTCCGAACACGACACTGAAGAGGCGGAATTCGACCTGGTCGTCCGGTTCGGCCAGCGCGAGCCGGGGGAAGCGCCGGAGCAGCGCCGGGAACGCGATGCGCATCTCCATTCGGGCCAGCGGAGCCCCGAGGCAGTGGTGCAGTCCGTGGCCGAACGCGACATGGCCGGCGGCTTTTCGCGTGATGTCGAGGGTGTCGGGTTTCTCTATGAAGGAGCTGTCCCGGTTGGCGGCGGACAGCGACGGGAGTACGAGCGAACCCGCGGGGATCGTGTGCCCGGCCAGTTCCACTTCCGTGGTGGTGGTGCGCGGCGGCAGCGAGTGCACGATGGACAGCCAGCGCAGCATCTCCTCCACGGCCGGCTCGACCCTGGCGGGATCGTCGCGGATCAGGGCGAGTTGGTCCGGGTGCCGCAGCAGGGCCAGGGTTCCCAGACCGAGCATGTTCGAGGTCGTCTCATGTCCGGCCAGCAAAAGGAGGCTGGCGACTCCGATCAGCTCATTGGTGGTCAGGTCGTCGCCGTGCTCGCGGACCAGCATCCCCAGCATGTCCTCGCCGGGGTCGGCCTGGGCACGGGCGACCAGGCCCGCCATGTACTCGCGGTCCTGCCAACGTGCCGCGATCCGCTCCTCCTCCGGCAACGAGATGTCCAGCAGGCGAGCGGAGCGGTCCTGGAACTCGGCGCGTTCGGCGTAGGGCACCCCCAGCAACTCACTGATCACCAAGGACGGCACCGGCAGCGCGAAGTTCGACACCAGATCGGCCGGCTTGCCGGCCCCTTCCATGTCGTCCAGCGCCGCATCCACGATCTCGGTGATCCGTGGCTGAAGCCGGCGCATCCGGCGCACCGTGAACTCCGGGGTCAGCATCCGGCGCAACCGCGTGTGATCCGGTGGGTCGAGCCCGATCAGGTTCCCGGACCGCAGCGCGTCCCGCTCCTCCTCGCTCACCTGCGTCGCGCCACCGGGTATGCCGCCCGCGCGGAAGGCACTGCTGAACCGGGTCGGGTCCGACAGCACCTCGCGCACATCCTCGTAGCGAAGAACGAGATACGCGGGCACGCCGAACGGCGTCATCACCCGCGCCACGCCCTTACCGTCGCGCGCCTGGGCCAGCTCCTCGACCGGGTCGAAACCGTTGCGCCGCATCTGCAGCGGCAACTCCGGGGCTTCCGTCATGGTCCGTCCACTCTTTCCTGGTTGTTGTGAGACCGTCCTGCACCTGCCCGCTTCAGGCCGAGAAGGTGGATGCGTAGGACACGCCGGTCAGGTCCTCCGAGAGCTGCCACAGTCGCCGCGCGGTCTGCAGGTCCTCGGCCGCGGGGTCCGGACGGACCGTCGTGGGATGTCCGCGCAGCTCTCGGAAGCCGTCCGGACCGAAGAACTGGCCACCCTCGACAGCGGGCGCGGTCGCCGCGTACAGCTGGGGCAGGGCGCCCATCGAGGCGTCCTGGGCCATCAGCCCGCGACCGAGTGTGACGAAGGTCCGCAGGAGGCCGGTCGGCCCGCTGGTCTGCAGGTTCGTGGCCGAGAACCCGGGATGGGCCAGCAGGCTGCGCACCGGACTGCCCACCGCGCGCAGCCGACGGTCCAACTCCAGCGCGAACACGACGTTGGCGAACTTGGACTGCCGGTAGAACCGCATCGGTGCGTACCTCCGGGCGCCGGTCAGGTCGTCGAAGTCGATCCGCGCGCCGCGGTGCAGATCAGAGACGACGGTCACCACCCGCGGATCGCGGCCGGCTTGCAGCAGGTCCAGCAGCAGGCCGGTGAGGGCGAAGTGGCCCAGATGGTTACTGGCGAACTGCACCTCCTGGCCCTGTCGATTCAGCGTGCGGGGCGGCCCCATCACACCGGCGTTGTTGATCAGGAGGTCCACTCCCAGGCCGCGGTCATGCATCCTGGCGGCGAACGCTGTGACGGAGTCCAGGTCGGCCAGGTCCAGACGACGTACCTCCAGGCGCGCACCGGGCCGGGCACCGATGATCGTCGCGGCCGCCCTGCGCCCCTTGGCCTCGTCGCGCACCGCCAGCACGACGTGCGCGCCGCGCCGGGCGAGTTCTCGGGTGGTGGCCAGGCCGAGGCCGCTGTTGGCCCCGGTGACGACGGCCGTCCGCCCGTTCAGGTCGGGGATTCTGTCTGCGGTCCACTTGCTTCCCGCCATGATTCCCAGGCTGTCACGATTGACTCATTGAGTCAATTGCTTCCTGGCGAGACTGGATTAACGCGAGGTAGCATGCGCTGGTGGATATGTACGCAGCCCCAGCGGTCGACATGGCCGAGCGCAAGCGTCAGCTAGTGCGCGACGAGCTGACCGAAGCCGCCGTCAAGTTGCTGGCCAGTCAGGGATTCGACGAGACGACGGTCGAGCAGATCGCGGCCGCCGTGGGGATGTCGCGCCGCACGTTCTCCCGCTACTTCGAGTCCAAGGAAGACGTCATTGTGCACATGCTCGCGGGAGCCGGCACGCAGTTGTGTGCGGCACTGCGCGCCCGGCCGGCCGACGAGCCGCCCGCGGTGGCATTGCGTCACGCGCTGTCGGTGATCACGGCGCTGATGGCCGGCAATCCGGACAAGACGCAGCATGTGACCGGGCTGATGCTCGGTACACCGGCTCTGCTGGCCCGGTTCCTGGAACGGCAGTCGTACTGGCAGGACGAGATGACGACGATCCTGGCGGAGCGCACCGGTCTCGCCCCGGAGGCCGATCTGCGGCCGAGGATCGCCGCCGGTGTCGCATTGACCGCGTTCAATGCCGCGCTGCGTCGCTGGGTGGACGGCGGTGGCACCGCCGACATGGACGAACTGGTCGACGAGGCTTTCGCGGCTGTCACGCCGGCACTCGACCTCACCACCGGCACGAACTGACCCAGGCTTCTGCCAACAGAAAAGCGGTGTGGGCCGCCGCAGACTGGCCCACACCGCGTTCTGGCGCCACATCACCGGACGTCATCCGAAGTTCTCGATCAGAATGCTCCGTTTGTCGACGCCCGCCGCCGTCAGTTCGTCCCGGACAGTCGTGATGAGCCGACGCGAGCCGCAAGTGTAGAACAGGGCCTCCGGCGTTGCGGCGGCCTGCGCCCGGACATGGCCGATGAGCTCCTCGGGCCGCACCCCCGCGTACTCCGCGACGAGCGGCTCGAGTTCGTGACGGTACAGGAAGTCGCCACGCTGGACCTGAATCACCCGCAGATCGAAGCCGCCGCGACGGTGCGCCTCGAGTATCAACGAACGGAACGGAGCCATGCCCACGCCGCCGGCGATGAACACGAGCGGTTTACCGGTGGGCCGTTTGGGGAGCACAACGTTGCCGCCGACCAAGAACGCCCTCACCCGGTCCCCCGGTCGAAGAGTATGGAGACGGCGCTTGTAGCGGCTTCCGGATCCAATATGGACGGTGAACATCAACTCCTCCTCATGTGGTGCGGAAGCGAACGACAGCTCCCGCACCGCACCGCCCGACCAGAGCGCCCCGATCTGCAGATGGACGTACCGTCCTCCCTCGTAGCGAAGCGTGGGATGGCGAAACCAGTAGGAGTAGACGTCGTCGTACTCGTGAGCTTTCCGGATGAAGATCGCCGGGGACATGATCGCCTCTTTCTCCGAAACGGGTCAGCCGGTACTTCACCGGACGTCGTAGGGGTGCTCGGCGCCCTCGCGCTTGGTGTAGATGTCCCAGTAGCGCTCGGCGATGGTGTCGGCCTGGGTTTCCGGGCCGCCGGAGCCGATCCAGGCGAAGATCGGCACGTGCGCCGCGTACACGCCCGTGCCGGTGAGCACCTGGTTGAGCTTGAGCACGTAGGCCCGAAGGGCGGCCGTGGCGACGGCGATGTTGCCGAACTCGGGCGGCCCGGCGAGTACCTCCAGAGAGGACCCGCCGGTGGTGAACAGGAGGGTGCCGGCGTCGCGTTCGATCATCTCGGGGAGTACCTGCTGTGCCGCGGTGAGACCGCCGTAGAGGTAGTAGTCCAGCTCCGGCTGGAGGTTCTCCACCGTCGCGTCCAACGGAGCAATCATGGCCTCGGGGTTCATCTTCGGCGCGGGCGAGTACTCCAGTACGTCGACTTGGCCGAACCGCTCCTTGATGCGGGTGAACGCGGCGGCCAGGGACGGCCGGTCCGTGACATCGGCCGCGAACCCGGCCGCCTCGATCCCCGCCTCGCCCAATTCTGCGGCGAGCCCGTCCAGTTTCTCCTGGGTCCGTGCCACGAGCGCCACGGAGAAACCGTTACGGCCGAACACCTTGGCGATCGACAGGCCCATGCCGGAGCCGGCCCCGACAATGGCGATGGTAGGCATGAAAATGTCCTTTCGAGAAAAGCGATCAGATGACGAAATCGGGCAGTCTTCGACGCGAGCTGAAGCCGACAGCCCGGGTCAGGACGAGGCGGCGAGGGCGAAGCGGACCCCAGTCAGCTCCTCGGACAGATCCCACAGCCGACGTGCCGTGTCCGGGTCTTCGGCCGCAGGGTCCGGAGGGACCGTCGTGGGATGCCCGCGGAATTCCTTCCAGCCGTCGGGACCGTAGAGCTCTCCACCGCGGGCGTCCGGCGCGGTCGCGGCGTACAGCTGGGGCAGCACGCCCCGGTCGACGTCTTGGGAGACCAGAGCCTTGACGATCGCGCCGCCCACTTTGATCAGGCCGGTCGGGCCGGTGGACGTCAGGTTCGTGGCCGAGAGCCCGGGATGGGCCAGCAGGCTGCGCACCGGACTCCCCGCAGCGCGCAGCCTGCGATCGAGTTCCAACCCGAACAGGACATTGGCGAACTTCGACTGGTCGTAATACGCCACCGGCGCGTACTTCCGCTCACCGGTCAGGTCGTCGAAAAAGATCTTGCCGCCGTGGTGCCCCACCGAGGTGACGGTCACCACCCGGGGATCGCTGCCCGCCTGCAGCAGGTCCAACAGCAAGCCGGTGAGGGCGAAATGGCCCAGGTGATTGCCGGCGAACTGCGACTCGTGCCCCTGCGGGGACAACCGGCGGGGCGCCGCCATCACTCCCGCGTTGTTGACCAGGACGTCCACCCCCACCCCGTCGGCGTGCATCCCGGCGGCGAACGCGCGCACCGAATCCAGGTCGACGAGGTCCACGTGGCGCACCTCAAGGCTCGCCCCGGGGTGGGCGTCACTGATCTCCGCGGCGGCTTGGCGCCCCTTGGCCTCGTTCCGCACGGCCATCACGACATGCGCGCCGCGGCGAGCCACGTGCCGGGTGGTGGCCAGTCCGAGGCCGCTGTTGGCCCCGGTGACGACGAAGGTCCTTCCGGCCAGGTCCGGGATCCGGTCGGCCGTCCATTTGCTCTCCATGTGACTCATCCTGACATCCATGTCTCAATGTGTCAATCAGATCCCGGTGTGACGAAATCGGGCGCGAGGCGGCATCTGGCCGCAGTTGATCCGGGCGGCGGCGCTAACCCAGCCACCCATGCGGTGCCCGGCCCCGCACATCGAGGCCGGGCACCGTATGCCATGCCCATCAGGTCCACTTCCCGAGGGGCGAGCGGCTCCCCATGCGGGCGCGGAGGCGGCACAGCGGGAACGGCTCGGCCTTGGCAGCGGGATCGACGCCTACCGGGCCGCGGGCAGGTTCAGCTCGGTGCTGTGCCGAGGTCAAGCGCCGGGGTGATCATCGCGAAAGCCTGGTTGACCAGCTCATCCAAGGCCTCAGTGCCGTCGCGGTCCACCCAGCGGCGCAGCCCGGTCTGGAACGCGGTGAGCGCCACACCGGCGGCAAGGGCAGGGCGCATGTCGGCGTCAGGATCCAGCCCGGTGCGGTGGGCGAGGATGCCGGCCATCTCGGCCTGCCACCGCGACAGCCGCTCCAGGAACCGGGCCAGCACGGCCGGCGTGTCCAGGATCAGCCTGCTCACGTGCAGTGTCTTGTCCGGATTGGTGACGCTCAGCGAAGTGATAACCGACAGCGCGTGGCGGAGCGCTACCGCGGGCGGTTCGTCGGCGGGCCGGGCGCGCAGTTCCGCGCACATCCGCGCACTGGGTCCCGACATCATGTGCACGACCACGTCTTCCTTGGACTGGAAGTAACGGGAGAACGTCCGGCGTGACAACCCCACGGCGGCCGCGATCTGGTCGACCGTCGTCTCCTCGAATCCCTGATCAGCCAGCAACGTCACCGCAGCCTCGGCCAGTTCGCCGCGTACGAGCTGACGCTTGCGCTCCGCGATGTCGGCCGTTGGGGCCGCGTTCATATCCACCACGACTCCGATGCTACCTTGCGCCGCAGTGGGCTCAGAAGGACGTATTTGACTCAATGTGTCATCGATGGCAGTCTGGGAAGCATGTCAGCGAGCAACAGGGCCCCGCATCCGTGTCCCGACCTGGCCGAGCAGACGTTCATCGACACGGAGGCAGGCGGCGTCGTCCTGGCGGTGCGCGAGGAGGCGAAGGGCCCCCGGGCCGTCGCGGACGGACTGGTGGACGTCCCGAGCGACAACGCGTGGACGCCGCCGCGCCATACAGGACCTGACCGGTGCCCGCACGTACGCACCGATGCGGTCCGACCGGCAGTCGAAGTTCGTCAACGCGGCGTCCGCGCCGGAACTCGGCGGCAGGGGCCGGCGGAGGCGAGCGGCAGCGAGGACGCGCGGGACTCCGGGCCCTCTGCCCGTCCCCAGGAAAAACACCAGGAGGCCCCCGCCGCGGAAGCGATCGTCCACCGCGAGTACGGCTCTGCGACCGATGTCCTGCGGCTCGAAAGAATCGACAAGCCGGTGCCGAAGGCCGGAGAAGTGCTGGTGCGGATCAACTCCGCGGCGGTGAACCCGCTCGGCACCCACAAGCTGCGCGCCGAGCCACCTGTACCCGCGCCCGGCCACCGGGCTGTGCCGCCGAGGAAGCCCACCCTCGGCGGCGACGTTGCCGGGCGGGTCGAGGCCGTCGGCTCGGGCGTCACCAGGTTCAAGCCGGGTGACGAGCGTGTACGGGTCGATCCGGCCCGGTGGGTTCGCCGAGTACGCGGCGGCCTCCGCGGACCTCCTGGTGCACAAGCCGGCGCACCTGTCTCTCGGCGCGGCGGCGGCCCTGCCCATCTCGGGATTGGCGGCGCTGACCGGACTTGGCAGCTGGCACCGAGAAGCCAGGGACGCGGATCAACGCGCCGATCTCGCCCGTTTCCTCCTCGACACGCTCGAGAAGAACACCTGGAACCGCAAGGCACCCCTCGTCTGGAACGCACGAGGCTGCCACTCCCCATGATCCACACCCCCGTCATGCACAACAGTTTTCGGAAATTGGGCGCGCCGTATATCGACGGCGACGCCGGAACGGAGTGACTGTGACAACAACTGAGACCCCCCGCACCGACATCGAGTTCAACAAGCGGCTGCGCGTCGTGTTCGACGACCTCCAGAAGGCGTTCGGGGACGTGGCGCTCAGGCACGGCATCACGTTTGACGAACTGGGCCGGGCCATCACCTACCTGACGAAGCTGGTCGAGTCAGGGGACTTCCTCCTGGCGGCGATCCAGCTCATCGGCGCTCGCCCGATGGAGGTCAGTCACGGCAGGGCCTACGCCGACCCGGAGAAGGACGGCGCCTCCACGTGGATGCCGACCGGACCCGCCTACGTGCCCGGGGCACCGGAGATCGAGAACCCCGGCGTGCTGCCGATGGCGCCCAACGAGCCGGGGGAGACCCTGATCGTCTCCGGCGTCGTACGGTCGACCTCGGGCAAGCCGCTGCCCGGCGCGGTGATCGATCTCTGGCAGACCACCGCCGACGGCAGGTATGCGGGTCTGACGCCCGAGCAGGCAGGCCCCCTGGAGGACCTCGACGTCGTCGACTTCGACCTGCCGAAGTACCACCTGCGCGGCAAGATCGTCACGGATGCCGAGGGCCGCTACGAGTACCGGACCGTCGTGCCGGGCGTGGAGCCCGCGGCGGTCCCGGGCAGCCCCCTCGACGACCTCCTGAACATGCTGGGACGGGCCAACTCGCGCGCCAGGCACATCCACGCGTACATCAGCCACGAGGACCATCACATGCTGACCCACCAGATCCACTTCGAGGGCGATCCGCTCGTCGACACGGTCAGCGAGGGTGCGATCGCGCGGGACTTGATCCACAAGACCGAACTGCACGACGATCCCGCCGAGTGGGCAGCACGCGGCCTGACCGCCCCATACCGGACCCTCACCTGCGACTACGTACTCCGCCCCATTGGCTTCGACGAGGTGAAGGACCCGTACCTCCTCGAGGGCTTCTGGAAGCAGTGACCCGCAGCGGCCCGCCGCACCGGCGGTCCGACCGCGGATGTGTCCCCGGGGAATCACTTGATGCGACTGTGAACCACCCGGTGTGGGCGGCGCCGTCAGGCGCCGCCCACAGTCTTGGAACCGGCGGCGCCTCAGCTCAGGCCTGATCCGCTGACATCTCCAGACGGGACGCGCCCGCGGAAAGGCCATCGTCAGGGTCACCGAGGCCCCCTGAGCGCCCCGCAGCGTGGCGCCTGCCCACCGCCCACCCAGCCATCGCAACTACCCGATTTTATAAAGGACTTGGAGGTCCCTTTCGATGCGAGCAGTGACCTATCACGAGTACGGCGACCCATCGGTGCTGAGGGTCGAGGACGTGCCCGAGCCGCACGCCGGTCCGGGCGAGGTCCGGATCCGGGTCGAGGCCGCCAGTGTCAACCCGATCGACTCCAAGCTCCGGGCCGGGTACCTGAAGGAGATGCTGCCGCTGCAGTTCCCGAAGATCCCGGGCCGGGACGGAGCCGGAGTGGTGGACGAGGTCGGTGACGGCGTGACCAGTGTCACCGTCGGCGACCGGGTGTTCGGGAACTCGAGCGTGGGGACCACGGCCGAGTACGCGGTGCTCTATGAATGGGCGCCGGTACCGGACGCGTGGACGATGGAGCAGGCCGCAGCCGTGGGAGTGGCGGCCGAGACGACAGTCCGCGTGCTGAACGAGATGAAGGTCGGTGCGGGCAGCACGCTGCTGGTTGAGGGCGCCTCCGGCGGCGTCGGCAGCGCCATGGTCCAGTTCGCCGTCGCACGCGGGGCCACCGTGATCGGCACCGCCAGCCAGGGCAACCAGGAGTATCTGCGCTCGCTCGGTGCCACGCCGACGACCTACGGGCCCGGGCTGGCGGACCGCGTGAGCACGCTCGCTCCCGGCGGTGTGGACGTCGTCGTCGACGTGGCGGGCGCTGGTTCCCTGCCGGACCTCGTCAAGATCGCGCCCGCTCCCGCAGCCGTCGTCTCCATCGCCGACCCCACCGCCCCCGAACACGGCGCCCGTCTCTCCCTCGCCCCCGACGTTGCTACGCCGGCTTCTCTGGTGGAGGCCGCGGGCCTGGGGGCGGCCGGGGCGTACGTCCCCCACATCGAAGCCACGTACCTCCTCGACCAGATCGCCCAGGCCCACGCCCGCAGCCAGGCCGGCCATGCCCGCGGCAAGCTCGTCATCAAGATCTGAGCAGGTTGGACGGCCCAAGGCTGACTGTCCGTCCGCCCCGATGCCGAACTTCCATACGTCACCCGTCCCTTAGAGGCAGGTAGAGGCAGGCACCGAGCTGCCGCCCGGTCCACGGAGGTCATTCTTTCCCAGACGGGACCGCCTTGAGCGGAGGCGGCCCCACCGCGCCGATCGTCGCGGGGGCGGGATCGGCGCCGGCTTCTGGGCCCGGCAGCGGACCACCCCCAGTCCCTCGCCGGGCCCAGGACGCTCCCCGCCTGCCGCATCCGCTGTGCAGCATTTCTGCCATTCCCTTGCGAAGTCCCGAAGGGGGACCCCTATGTCCGAAACAACCCTCAAGCCTCCCGGCGTCACCGACGCCAACCGCTGGCGAGCCCTCGTTTTCATCGCGCTCGCCCAGCTCATGGTCATCCTCGACGTCACCATCGTGAACATCGCCCTGCCCTCCGCCCAGCAGGACCTGGGCATCTCCGACGGCAACCGGCAGTGGGTCATCACGGCCTACGCTCTCGCCTTCGGCGGTCTGCTCCTGTTCGGCGGCCGGATCTCCGACCTGTGGGGCCGCAAACGCGCCTTCGTCGTCGGTCTGATCGGGTTCGGCGCGGCCTCCGCACTGGGGGGCGCCGCCACCAACGAGGCCATGATGTTCAGTTCCCGCGCATTGCAGGGGGTGTTCGGCGCGATACTCGCCCCCGCCGCGCTGTCCCTGGTCTCCGTGATGTTCACGGACGCCAAGGAGCGCGCCAGGGCGTTCGGCATCTACGGTGCGATCTCCGGAGCCGGAGGCGCCGTCGGCCTCATCCTCGGCGGCGTGCTCACCGAGTCCCTGAACTGGCGCTGGACCTTCTACGTCAACATCCCCTTCGCCGCGATCGCCGCAGTCGGCGCCTGGTTCGTGGTCCGTGAGCCGGAGGGCGGCCGCAACCGCAACCCGCTCGACATCCCCGGCGTACTCCTGTCCGCCACCGGCCTGGTCGCCCTCGTCTACGGCTTCACCCGCGCTGAGTCCGACGGCTGGACGGACCCCCTCACCCTGGGTCTGTTCGCGGCCTCGGCCGTCCTGCTGCTCGCCTTCGCCGTCACCGAGTCCCGGGTCAAGGCCCCGCTCCTGCCCTTGCGGGTGGTCACCGAACGCAGCCGCGGCGGCGCCTATCTCTCCCTGGGGCTCGCGAACATCGCGATCTACGGCGTGTCCCTCTTCCTCACCTACTACCTGCAGGTCGTCAAGGGGTTCTCGCCGGTCGAGACCGGCTTCGCCTTCCTGCCGTTGGTGGTGGGGGTGATGACCGGCACGACCCAGATCGGCGTCCGCCTGATGACCCGCGTTCCGACGCGGCTGCTGATGGGCCCAGGCTTTCTGATCGCCGCCGTCGGCTTGTTCCTGCTGACCCGGATTGAGGTCGACTCCTCCTACGCCGCTCTTCTCCTGCCGGCCGAGCTGATCATAGGCATCGGCCTGGGCACCGGGTTCGTGCCCGGCAACTCCGTGGCCACGCAAGGGGTGGAGCCGCGGGACGCGGGTGTCGCCTCCGCCATGGTCAACACCTCGCAGCAGCTGGGCGGCGCGATCGGCACGGCCCTGCTCAACACGATCGCCGCCTCCGCCATGACCTCCTACATCCAGGACCACATCACCACGGCCACGACGAAGTCGCAGCAGCAACTGGTACAGCTCCAGGGCATGGTGCACGGCTATGCCAACGCCGCCTGGGTCGCCGCAGGCATCGTGGCTGCCGCCGGCGCCATAGCGCTGGCCCTGATCAACGCGGGCCGCGCGTCGACCGATACGAGCACGGGCGAGGCACTCGAAACCCAGACGCAGGTGATCATGCACTGACGCAGGCGGCCCTCACCTCCCGAGCCTGGTACCAGGCCGACTCCCGCCGCCGTCGGCATCGCACGGGACCGGTGCCGATTAAGGGCCGCACGCATCGTGATCTGACTGGACACGGCGCCTTGCCCACCGCCTCTCCCCGCGCATAGCTGCGTGCCCGGGCCGCCGACACGACGGCCCATGTCCCCGAAAGGTTCATGATGGACAGACGAGCACTCCTGACCGCCGGCGGTGCTGCCGCCGGACTGGCACTTTTCGGTTCCGCTTCGGCAGCCGGGGCCGCACCGGCGACAACACCGTCCAAGCCAACCGAACGCCGCGCCGGTGTCTACCCGGATGTCGTGGACACCAGCCATGCCTCACAGCAGGCGGCGGCCTTCTTCCGCAGCTACTTCACGGCCAAGAGCCTGCACTACCCCGACGCCTTCATGGAGCACTTCCTCCGGTCCCAAGTCGGCTACTACGACGCCGCTCTCGGCGGCAGCGTCGTCATGACCGACTGGACCACCATGAAAGAAGCGCTCACCCAGGCCATGAGCAGCTGGGGAGCTGGCGCGCTGTCGTACCGTGGTTTCTTTCCTTCTTCTGGGTCCCTCGCCGGGGCACCGGGTCCGACCAGCATAAAAGCGCCCCTGACCAGCGGGAACGCTAATCAAGGGCTTCTTGATGTGTCCGGTGCTGTACGACTGTCACCGATCGATTGCGACTGATCCTTCCCAATGCCTTCCCACGGCAGCGGGAGAGGGAGCAGCGCGTGGCGCGACAGGAACGGCGATGCTACGTGGAATGCACTACTCGGCAGAGCGCTGCCTGTTCCGCGTCCATCTGTATGGATGCCGTCTTCCGCCGACGCCAGGTTATGGACGTGGATGTGAGTCCCAGCAGGAGCACACTGCGAGCGGTGCCGATCATGCGCGGATCCACGGTCTTCCTGCTAGCGACTGCAGCCCCTGAGCACATCTAGGTCTTTCGAACCACTCGCCACTCTGAGCTCAGAAGCCACATATGTCACTTACCGACTAGCGCTCCGTCGCTGTGCTAGATAAAGTCCCGCCAGTATCAGGCATGCAGCAATCGGGGGCGTCCTGCCCTATCCCACTATGACAGTGTGACCAGCAGGGCTTAGATGGTGCGGCGATGCCGGAACGATGCACTTCCGGACATGGGGGCACGCTTGTCACCTAACGCGACCGACGATCAGCTGCTGCGAGAACTTGGAGATCGTATTAGCGATCTTGTATCTCGCGTTCTTGATCAGCCCGAGTTCACAGAAGCCACGCAACGAAGCAAGCTGAAAGTGAGCCAGCTGGCGGGGGAGGCTACTACCACCGCGCTGGCTTCGATGTCAGCGACCAACGTCGAGATTGCGGCAATTCGTGAAGCCGACGCTGCGATCGCGCAACATGAGATATCTGGCCGCACGCAATTCGCTAGAGTCGCTAAGTACGCTCTGCCGATCAGCCTGATTTTCGGTGCTGCCGCCTTCGCCATAACCGCTGCCTACGTCACCTATCTGGCTTACTCCTGGAACACCCTCCTGCAACTTTTTGGAGCAGCTCAGACGATAACCGGAGTAAGCGTTGTCAGCTTGCTTGTGCTATTCATCGTCTCCTTCCTACTGCATCTAGCAGCATCCGTATTAGGCATTCAGAGCGACACCCCCGGTTTATTTACGAGCAGATTCACAACTGGCACGTTTATTGGGGCTTTGTGTCTTATCTGTTCAGCGGCTGCGCCTATCAGCTTGATATGGCTATCGACAACTGACGCGGCAGGATTGAGTGTCGCCGCCGCGGGTGGATTGTTCACTTTCCTGGTACTACTCTTTGGGTACTCGGTCCTGTACCTCCGCTACGGCGCATGGTACGAGTCGGGTTTTGCAGCCTTCAAGTTCTACACCCCTCTACACCGACAAGTCATCGCCCAAGTCGGCGGCATACCACCGGGATTTGCCGCCTTGGGCAGTCTGTCAACCGCCCTCGTCGGATGGCACAAGTCTTTTACACGCTTCGGCAAGGGAGTATCGCGAGCCTGGTCTTCAAAGCAACCTAAGATTGGTCACGCTTATGATGATGTATGGCTAGCCCGAAAGTGGGAGCTTGATGAGGCTCGGTTCGGCGCCATAGCAACGTGGGACGACGCGATGATGGACCGTGTCATAGCTCCCGACTTGCGAGCAAGGATCAACCAGCTGATAGCGCCGGGTTTCTCTCTAGCCTCGAAGCCGCATGATGCGCCGGGGCTCCGTCAAATGCGAGCCCAGGAGTATGTGGTTCCTGTAACGGTCTTCAAAGAATTCAAAAGACTGTTGGACCGTATCGATGGAGGGGCCATCGGCATCGCAGGGCCTCGTGGATCAGGAAAAACTACACTTCTTGAGGCTCAGCGTTCAGGCCTTTTCCTGGAGGCAGGAGTAAGCCCACCTATCTCCATCATGGAGAGCGTGCCCGTCGAATATGAAGCTCGCGAGTTCGCCCTCCATCTATACGGACGCCTGTGTCGAGCGGTTATCGAATACGCAGATCGCAAACAACCAGCGAGGGCCAACGCTGATAGCTCTTATCTGCTTCCAAAGACTTTTCAGCGCCTTACGACGTGGAGTCCCCTCATTTTGGGCATCGGCTTCGCCGCCACCTGGCTCCTTCAAAGCAATTCGAGCCTACTGGCCGAAACGGCCCAGTTCTTCACTGGTGTGCGCGACGTCGTTATGCCGTTTATCGCGGCAAATTGGCTCGCCTTCGCCGGAAGTTGCCTGATCGCCGCTACGATAGTCTACGCCTTGCGCGACCGCCATAGAGCACAGACAGCGAGCCTGCGAGTAAACAACAGTCGCGTTGAAGACATCGCATCACTGCGTAGATTCGCCGAATCCAAGCTAGACGAAGTGACATTCCAGCAGAAATACACATCTGGCTGGTCGGGGAAACTCAAACTGCCACTCGGCGCAGAAGCGAGCAGAACACGGAGTGTCGAGTGGGCCAAGCAAGGAAAAACTTATCCAGAGATTTTGCATGACTTTCGGGAGTTCGTGACAACAGCGTTGGCGGTGCTCAAAGCTGTGCCGAATCTGCCTGCTACGTCGATCGTAATCGTGATCGATGAGCTCGACAAGATTCCATCAATCGACAAGGCGCAACAATTCACCGATGAGATCAAAGGTCTTTTTGTCACCGAAGCTCCGGGCTGCCTGTTTCTCGTTTCCGTCTCCAACGAGGCGTTAGCCGCCTTCGAACAGCGCGGGCTACCCGTTCGAGATGCCTTTGACAGCGCATTCGATGCGGTCGTGCGCATCCGCTACCTCAATCTGACAGATACCATGGCGCTACTTCGTGGGCGAGTGGTTGGCCTGAGTGACGTGCTGCTTTGCCTGTGCTACTGCATGGCCGGCGGCCTGCCTCGGGAGCTGATTCGAATTGCCCGAGAGATCGTTGATCTTACAGACCGTGGCATCGTCCAAATCGACGAGATTGCCAAAGAACTACTTACAGCTGACCTCAGCGCAAAGATAAGTGGCGCGCGGAGTGTTATATCGCGGAACTCGGAGTGCGAGCCTTGGACGAGCGCTCTCCTCCAACGCCTGTCCTCGCGCTCTATTGGTGACTTCGAGACTGATGCGATGCTCAGCCTCGTATCGAACCCTCCTGTGCTTTCAGAGGACGAGCGCCCTGAGCTTCAGACGCTGTCACGCATCCAAACTAGCTCAATTGGCTACATCTATTACTGCGCAACCTTGAAGGAAGTCTTCAGTAGCACGCTTGACGAGAACTCCTTCCAAGAAGCGTTGAAGAGCGGTACCGCTAGTTCCTTCGAGAACCTAGCTGTCGCTCGTCAGATGTTCGCCGAGAGCGCAAGGTTAGCGTGGCTATCGGTTAGCTCGTTCAGGACAGCATGGGGCCTAAAAGTGATCGACCCTCCAGGCCATACAGGAGACTGATTCGCACCTCTCCGCCCTGATGCCATCAGCCGGGATATGGCTAGATGACCAAGGCGTATGGCCTGCCATGTCTCGAACTCACGCTGGGGAGCCCTATCCGCTTGTCGGGCTCCCCGAAGACCACACCACTACTCGGCGAGCGCGTCGGCGATTCTTCTCATGGCAGCCTGGTCTTGACCGATGATGCATTTGGCGTAGATGCGTAGGAGCACGTCAACGCTGTGACCGGCCCATTCAGCTACCTGAGGTGCGGGGACTCCGGCGTTGAGCCACGTGGAAACGCAGGCGTGGCGGAGGTCGTACGGGCGGGCGGCCAGTGGTGAGGCGATCTCCTTTTCTGTGAGGGCGGTCTTGCGGGCGGCTTTCCAGGCGCGGCGGTAGGTGATGAACGGTAGGTCGTCGGCCTTGACGCCGTAGAAGAGGCGGCCCTGTAGCCCTTCGTCGAACTCAGCGAGGTGGGCTCGCAGGATGCGTACCAGAGGTGGTGGGATGGGGACGGTTCGGCTGTGGCCGGCGGCCCGGTGTTTGAGGGCGCGTTCCTCTCTCGCCTGCCCGGTGTCTGTCCAGTCGCGGCCGGAGTATGGGGCGGCCTTGAGGAGGTGTAGTTCTCCCCAGCCGTCGGCTGGCTCTTCCATCTGGCCGGTCTCTGCGTTCTTGTGCAGGGGTGGGAGGGTGATGTTGTCGCGGCGTAGGTTGATGGCCTCCTCGGGGCGTAGGGCGGCGTAGTACATGAGGGCGAAGAACGCCGCCAGGCGTTCGCCGCTTGGCTTTTGGGCGGCCACGGCGGCGAGGAGTGCCTTGGCCTGGGTGTGGTTGACGACGCTGCGGCGGTCCACCTCGTAGGCGTTGGCCGGTGGCTTCCACTTCAGGGTCTTGAGTGGGTTGGCAGGCAGGAGTTTGAGTTCTACGGCGTAGTCGAGGGCGTTGGACAGGAGCATGCGGTGTTTGCGGACGGTGCTAGGTGCGGCGCGGGTGCCGTCCAGGAGGGACGTGGCGGAGTCCAGGAGGTCGCGGACGAGGCCGGCATCGTCGGTGAGTGCGGAGATGGGTTTGGTGTTGTCGGCCAGCCAGCGCAGCGCGGCGGCGGCCTCCTCGGGTGCCTGCCGACGTTGCTTGGTGTTGAAGCCCCAGCGGTGCATGGCCGAGCGGAGGGCGCGGTCGTCTGGCTTGCCGCGCGTGGTGGTGTACATGGCGGGTGTGGCGGCGGTGAGGGCTCGGGCAATGTCCTGGCGGTACTTGGCGGCGGCGTTCTTCCACTTCATGTCGGCGAACTTGCAGGCGAAGTCGTACCAGCTCATCTCTGGGCGGTCGGTGCGTCCCCAGGAGACGGGCTCGCCGGTGAGGGTGCTGAAGGCTTCGCCGCTGCGGGCGGCGGTGAGCAGGGCGCCTCGGAAGGTGTCCGCCTGGGCGGCGTTCTTGAAGGAGCGCTTCCAGGTCTTCGTGGTGGTCTGCCAGGCCACCCGGTAGGAGGTGACCTTGCCGTCCTTGTTCTTGCGGACCTCGATCGCGTAGACGCGGACGTTGTAGCTGATGTCCTTCATCAGGCGGCGTCCTCCATCGTGGCGAGCCAGCGGTCCAGGTCGGTGCGGCGGATGCGGAGGTCGCCGTTCGGGAGCTTCAGGCAGCGCGGAGCGCGGCCCTTGGCTCGCCAGTCGTAGAAGGTCGAGCGGGAGATCTGAAGTTCGGCGCAGAGATCGGCGAGGGTGAGCATGCCTCGCTGGTACAGGCCGGTGGCCAAGTGCGGCTCCTTGCGGATCAAAGGTGGTTGGATGTTCGGCCCCGTGCTTGGTGGCTGTGGGCCGGGTGTTGATCAGGACGAAGAAAGAAGAAAGAACAAGCCGGTACGTGCTGAAGCCGGTCTGGTGGTGATCGGCTTTGTTCGTGGCCGACGAAAGAAGGGCGGTCCTCCGGCGACGGCGTCGCCGCTGCTGTGCGAGTCATGAGGGGTTGTTTCTTCTTTCTTCGTCAGAGGTGGTGCGGCGGTAGTGGATCGATGGGCGGCCCCCGGTGGGCGTGGTGAAGGTCTCGTACTGGCCGGTGGCGGTCAGGCTGGTCAGCAACTCGTCGAGGGTCTGCTTGGGCACGTTGCGCGAGAACAAAGCGCTGATCTCCGAGCGGGTCAGGCCGGTGTCTGCGGCCTGGTCGAGGGCGCGGCGGATGCGGTCGATCTTTGGGTCTCGCATCTGCTTGTCCAGGACGAATACGGCTGAGGCGATCGAGTAGCGGACCAATGCGGCGGCGGCCCCCAGGTCGGCGGTGGTGATGTGGACGCGGGCGTCGAGGGCGGCGTACAGGGCAGCGATGCGCAGGCAGTAAGGGGCGGAGCGGCGGGTGAACTCGGTCCAGGCGTGGTCTTCGTCGTCGGCGGCGGTGAACTCCTCGTACAGCTCGGTCGACCACAGCGCGCGGGCGGCGTCGTCCAGGGCGATGCGCTTGACTTGGCGGGCGGCCTTGATCGCGTCGTGGAGTCTGCCGCTGAGGCTCGCGAGGAGGTTGGGTGCGACGCCTTCTGGGATGGGCAGGCGCTTGGAGCGCTCGACGTAGATGGGCAGGAAGCGGTTGTAGGAGCCGCCGGCCATGTCGGCCTCGGCCAGCCGCATGCGGAACTCTTTGGGCGTGATGTGGCCGATGATCGCGATGTGCGGGTTCGATGCCCGGTAGGCGTTGCGGGTCAGGACCGCCAGGGTCCGGCCGTCCCACGCCTGGCGCAGCATCGTGCCGAGGGTGGAGCCCTCGCGTTTGGCGCGGGCCATGACGGTGGAGAACTCCGGCTCGGTGACCGACAGCCGCTTGTCCATCGTGCCGCCGGGGTCGTCCGGGCTGTCGGGGTCGCGGATGCGCTCGATCAGCCCCTCGCCGGATGACAGGCCGGTGACGCAGAGGTCGCTGTAGCCGATGCCGGCGTTGTGAAGGAAGATCTCGGCGGTATCGGTGGCCTGGCCCTTGCGGCCGGAGCCGGTGCGGCCGAAGAGCAGCGGCCAGATCAGCAATGGGTGGCGGGTGTTGCCGATCTGGACAAACGGGCCGGGACCAATGACCGCGCCACAGGCGGCCAGGGCAGAGACCAGGACGCCCACGGGGTCGGCCTCAGTGGACGGGTCGGCAGCCCTCACCAGTTCGCCGATCAGGCCGTTGAACATGGCCGGGTCAGCAGCGGGCGGGGGTACCGGCAGGCCGATACTCAGGTCGCCCGAGAGGTCACGGTGCAGGCGGCTGATGGTGGCATGGGCGTCGAGCTTCTCCAGGATGGTGTTGGCGTCACGTGGGTTGGTCATGCGGTCCCCCGGCGTGGGCGGCGAGCTCCGGACGTGAGACCGGAGCGGATGGTGGCGGCGGCCTCTCGGGGGGATAGGTCGATGGCTCGGGCGGCGGTGTGCAGGGCGTCGTCGGCCAGCCGGTACGGCAGCAGACCGGAAGTCACGAGTTGCCCCAGGGCGAATGCGGCAGAGTTCAGGGTGTGGTTGCGGGTGCCTGGCGTGGCGTCGAGCACGCGCTGTACTTCGTTGCGCAGCCCGGCCAGCGCGTAGCCAGTGGATCGGCCGCCGAGCGCGGCCAGCACGTCATGTGCGGAGACGTGGACCGCAGGCCGGTCGTGATCCGCTGGTGCGAGTCGTGCTGCCAGCCATTCCGGCAGCGGCGCGGGCTCGGCGTCGTGGATCGTGTCGTACGTCCCAGTGCCGTCCGGAAGGTCGACGAAGCTGCCCGGAGCGACGACGTACCCGCCTCGGGCGCGGGTGTCGATCAGCCAGCCCAGCCCTTGTCCCTTGGCGCCAGAGGTGTTTCCGAGCGTCAACCCTTCGGGGGCCGTGAAGTACAGATGGGTTCCGCCGCGCCGAGTCCGGACCTGGAAAGTCTCCAATGGCAACGGCTCCCCCGCCTCCTCGCACAGGAGAGCCAGGACGTCGGCCCCGTCCTTGACGCCCGGCTGGTCCCACGGCGGTGGTGGCTGGCCATCGTCCTTCGGGGTGTCCAGGTCGATGACGACGAGGTTGGAGGGTCCGGTGGCGATGCCGATGTTGCAGGCCGAACTGCTCCAGAACCGCCGGATGACGTCGCGGTCGGTCGTGTGGTGCTCCTTCCACTTCCAGCCCTTGAGCGGCACCTTGTCCCCCGGCGTGAGCGGGAAGACGTGCCAGCCGCGAGCGACGGCGGCCAGTGCGTAGGACAGGGTGTAGCGGGATCGATCGGGTGTCATGCTGGTGGCAGCTCCTTGCATTGGCCTCGTGGGGCCGGTGGTCGGTTGTGGCGTGGGTCCCGGCGTCGTGCGTGGTGGCTGTGCGCCGGGGCCGTCGCTCATCGGCCGTCGTGGTGCAGACGACGGACGTAGTTCCAGAGGTGGCGGCCGAGGCGCAGGCGCAGGCCGGTGCTGTCGCAGCGGCGGCAGTAGCGGGAGCCTCGGAGGAGGCGGTGCGGGATGCGGCCTTTGCCCTTGCACTTTCGGCAGCGTCCGAACGGGCTCAGGTAGCACGTTGAGGCGTAACAGAGTGTGCTTATGACCGTGGTGATAGCGGCGAGTGCGACAGGGTGCACGACAGCCTCCAGTGCCGGTTTCAGGGCGTGGTCGAGGAGGGCCGCTAGCGCGCTAACGGCCTGGCCGGGGCTTATTTCTGGCGCTAGCGGGGGTGCTAGCGCTAGCAGGGTCGGCTACTAGCGCTAGCAGCCCCTTACGGGTTGTTGAACGACTTTGAAGATGCCGATGTAGTGGGCGGAGTACGGCATCCTGTCTGCCGACAAGATCGGATGCATGCTCCGGGGAGCCGGGGAGTTCGTCGGCGGCGGCACCTTGCCGACGGA